>JALZAY010000324.1 GCA_030948025.1 Pseudomonadota bacterium | reverse complement strand
GGGCCGCCAAGGGCTTTTATGGCCGCCGCAAGAACACGATCCGGGCGGCGAAGGCGGCGGTCGATCGCTCGATGCAATATGCGACGCGCGACCGGCGCGCCAAGAAGCGGGTTTTTCGCGCCTTGTGGATTCAACGTCTCAACGCGGCGGTGCGTGAGCAGGGTCTCACCTATTCCCGCTTTATCGATGGCCTCGCCAAGGCCGGCGTCGAAATCGATCGCAAGGTCCTTGCCGAGCTCGCGATTAGTCAGCCGGAGGCATTTAGAGCGGTCGTCGAGAAGGCGAAAGGCGCGAGGCTCGCGCCGGCCTGAGGCGCGGGGCCATGATCGCCGCCCGGCTAGGACGCGCCGGCACCGCCAGCGCCCGCCGTCGTCCTAAGCATTATTGCCGGAAAGTGATGCCGGCTTTCGGAAAAAAATGATGCGGAATCGAAGCACCTCGCCAATCGTGCGTCGGATTACGGACGCAATCTCGCTTAGGTGCACGGCTCCATCCCGCCCGCTTTCACCTAGTCTTTAGCGTTAGTCCGCGGGCTTGATCCCGAGCCTCCGCAGCTTCGCCTGCGGACTGGCGTAGGGCTCTTGCAGATCGACGTTCCAATAGCGCAGATCCTCGAGCTTAATTTCCGTTCCGGTTACCGCGCAGAGCACGAAAGCGCCGGGACGCAAAACGCGAAATTCGCCATTGAGATATTCGATCTCGGCTTCGCCCGCGGAGATCGGGCGGCGTTCATAA
The DNA here is from genome assembly GCA_030948025.1 of Pseudomonadota bacterium. Taxonomy (GTDB): domain Bacteria; phylum Pseudomonadota; class Alphaproteobacteria; order Rhizobiales; family Beijerinckiaceae; genus Methylocapsa. The sequence continues at coordinate 1,767 of JALZAY010000324.1, read as the reverse complement.
CGGTTCATTGGAGTCGGGGCTCGATTCGAACAAACTTGCTAACATGATAACGCAGCTTCGCCAAATTCGCCACCATGTCCGGCGAAATTTCTGGCTCAGTGCAAGCAAATACTTGCCGGCGATGCGGGAAAAGTGCCGCGAAATGGGGGGCAAGGCATGTTCGCAGTGTTGGACCATGGGGTCCGCCTGGCATTCATCGACGAGCGGCCGCCGCCGGGCGATCGCGGCGAGCCGATCCTTCTCATTCATGGGTTCGCCTCGACCCATGCGGTAAATTGGGTTTTCCCGCAATGGGTAAAGACCTTGACCGGGGCGGGGCGGCGCGTCGTCGCCTTCGACAACCGGGGGCATGGCCGCAGCGAAAAATTCCATGACCCCGCCGCCTACACCATGCAGAAGATGGCGGAGGACGCGCTCGCGCTTCTCGATCATCTCCGCATCGAGACGGCCGATGTGATGGGCTATTCGATGGGCGCGCGGATCGCCGCCTTTCTTGCCAAGGCCCATGCGAGCCGCGTGCGCTCGATGATTCTCGGCGGTCTCGGCCATCATCTTGTCGATCGCGCCGGGCTTCCGCTTGCCATTGCCGAGGCGATGGAAGCGCCCTCGCTCGCCGGTCTCGTCGACCCGATGCAGCGGATGTTCCGCGCCTTCGCCGAGGCGACCAAGAGCGATCTCAAGGCGCTCGCCGCTTGCGCGCGGGGTGCCCGCCAAGTTCTGAGCGAGATCGAAGCCGGCGAAATCGATGTCCCCGTGCTGATCGCGGCCGGAACCAAGGACGATGTCGCCGGCAACCCGCATGAACTCGCCGCTTTATTCAGGCGAGCGCGCGCGGTGGATATTCCTGGCCGCGACCACAATCGCGCGGTAGGAGACACAGTCTATAAAGCTAGTGTACTAGAATTTCTTGAACAGCGCCCCTGAGCGTGGTCCCTCCGGCTGCATATATCTCCGCGACGGCGTGTCAAACTTGGCTCGCGCAAGTTTTTCCGCCGTGCTAATGACGGCGAAAGCGAGGTTAAGGCTAACCTCGTTCGCAAAGGCGAAGTTGGCCAGGAGGCGGGTCATGATTTCCGTCAAGGGAACGGCAAAGGTCGTCACGCTTGCCCGCACCGATCCGGTGTTCGCGCGGGTGCGCGCCGAGGCGGAGGACGCTGTTCGCAACGAGCCGGACATCGCCGGTTTTATCTTTTCGGCGATCCTCAATCAGGAATCGCTTGAAGCGGCGATCGTCCACCGGCTGGGCGCCCGGCTCGCACACCAGGCCTTTCCGGGCGATCTCATCGAGCAGGCCTATTTCGACGCCATCGCGGGCGATCCTTCGATCCCCGAGGCCTTCCGCGCCGACATTGCCGCCGTGGTCGACCGCGATCCGGCCTGCACGCGGCTGATCGAGCCGGTGCTCTATTTCAAGGGGTTTCATGCGATCGAGACGCATAGGCTGGCGCATGCGCTCTGGACCGCAGGCCGGCAAGATTTCGCACTCTATCTCCAGAGCCGCTCGTCCGAGGTGTTCCAGACCGATATTCATCCCGCGGCACGGATCGGCAAAGGGATTTTTCTCGATCACGCGACCGGTCTTGTCGTTGGCGCGACCGCGGTGATTGGGGACAATGTTTCGATGCTGCAGGATGTGACCTTGGGCGGCACCGGCAAGGAGCGCGGCGACCGCCACCCGAAGATCAAGCCGGGTGTGCTGATTGGCGCCGGAGCCAAAATTCTCGGCAATATCGAGATTGGCCGTTGCTCGCGCATTGCCGCTGGTTC
>JALZAY010000017.1 GCA_030948025.1 Pseudomonadota bacterium | reverse complement strand
GAATAAGGCTTGGTCATTCATGCTGGCCTCCGATCCAGTCCCAACCTTGAATCAGAAAAAAACCAACTTGGGAATCCCCCACGATTCAGTTAAGCCTCATCCCGCTCTAGGGAGACGGAGAGACGGGACCGCGCTCCATTCGCTTGTCGCCGCCGGCCGGGCGGTCCCGAGATAGCCAAACACGGTAACGGCAGCAGTCTTGACGTCGATGAAACGAGCGATTATTCCCGCCGCGATCGCGATCTCCGTCTTGGGAGGTTCAGTTGCTCCGGTGCGCGCGGATTTTCGTCTCTGCAACAATTCCGGCAGCCGGGTGAGCGTTTCTCTTGCCTATACCGATGGCGAGACATGGGTCAGCGAGGGCTGGTGGAATTTAAAACCAAGCGCTTGCGAGACATTGGTGCGGGGGCCCCTGGCGGCCGAGTACTACTATGTCTATGCGATGGACGAGCATGGCGGTGAATGGAAGGGCAAAGCCTTCATGTGCACCCGCGACCATGAATTCCGCATCATTGGGCGGGAAGATTGCTTCGTGCGTGGTTTCGACAGAACCGGCTTTTTCGAAGTCGATACGGGCAAGGAAGCCAAGAACTGGACCGTTCAATTGACCGATTCGACGCAAGGCAAGCCAAATCCCTAAAAATCTAACTTGACGAGGCTGAAATGCGGCGGCTGCGCCGGTGCAAGATCGTTGCGACCCTCGGACCGGCGTCCGCAAATCCAGCAACGATATCGGCGTTATTTCATGCGGGCGCCGATCTCTTTCGCATTAATATGAGCCATACCACGCATGATCAGATGCGCAGGCGGGCTGGAATGATCAGGGCACTCCAGGAAGAATGCGAACGCCCGATAGGCATTCTTCTCGATCTCCAAGGTCCCAAACCGCGCATTGGCACCTTCAAGGACCGGGCGGTCCAACTCGTCAAGGGCGCCAATTTCGTTTTCGACTCGGATCCCGCGCCTGGGGGTCAAAACCGGGTGGGGCTTCCGCATCCCGAAATTTTGCGCTTCTTGAAGCCAGGCCATACCATCCTCATCGCCGATGGCAAGGTGCGGCTTCATGTCGCCGAGGCCAGCGCCACCCACGCCGTAGCCATCGTCGATGTCGCGGGAGAGATATCGAACCGCAAGGGCGTCAGTCTGCCGGACACCGAAATCCCGGTTTCGTCGATCACCGGCAAGGACCGGGCCGACCTCAAGGCCGGGCTCGACGCGGGCATAGATTGGGTCGCTGTTTCCTTCGTGCGGCGGCCGGACGATGTCGCCGAGGTCAAGAAGCTGACCTTGGGCCGCGCGCTGGTGATGGCGAAGCTGGAAAAACCGCAGGCCATCTCGCGCCTTGACGAGATCGTGGAGATTTCCGACGCATTAATGGTCGCGCGCGGCGATCTCGGAGTCGAGATGCCGCTCGAAAAAGTTCCGGGTTTGCAGAAGCGGATTAATCGCATGGCGCGCCTGTCCGGCAAGCCTGTCGTTGTCGCGACGCAGATGCTCGAATCGATGATCAGCGCGCCGGTTCCTACGCGCGCCGAGGTTTCGGATGTCGCGACCGCGGTCTTCGAAGGCGCCGATGCCGTCATGCTTTCCGCCGAAAGCGCGGCTGGTTCATATCCCGTGGAAGCCGTCGCGACCATGAACAGAATCGCGGAGGAGGTCGAGCGCGATGCTTATTATCGCGGTATCATCAATGCACAGCGCGCTCCTCCCGAAGCGACGAATGCCGACGCGATCGCGATCGCCGTCGCCGCGCGAAATTTTGCCGAAACGCTCGATCTGAAGGCCATTGTCGCCTGGACGTCTTCCGGCGCGACGGCGTTTCGCATCGCCCGGGAGCGGCCTGAAGCGCCGGTTCTCGCCCTCACGCCAAACCGGGAGACGGCCTGCCGTCTCGCTCTCGTTTGGGGGGTCCATGCGGTCGTTACCAAGGACGCGCATGACGTCGATGACATGGCGAAGCGCGCCTGCAAATTGGCCGGACGCGAAGGCTTTGCAAAAGCGCAAGATCGCATCATTATCGTTGCCGGCGTTCCGTTTGGCACGCCTGGCGCGACCAACATGATCCGGATCGCCGTGCTCGACGCCGATTCGAAGTAACCTGCCGAGGCCAAAAATCTTACGAGGCCTCAGACAGCGGCCCCTTCTTCAACTTGTAAGATCGATCAATCTCCCGGAGCAATTTTGGGAGCGCGGCGGCGGCGCTCGATGGCTTAGCCGGTTTGCGGGAAGTCATCCCCGATGTAAGGTTGTCAGACGGGCTGCCCGAGCCGCCGTCGCCTGGTCTCGTCCGTCACCAGCCTTTGGCAACCCGGCTGTAAACGACTGAACAATTTCGCACCGGAATTATGCACCAAGAAAGCCCTGCAATATCAATGACCTAATTTTTGTGCAGAATTCTTGAATGCCATTGGTAAAAGATGCTGGAAGTGTGTTGGAACGAAAGCCGCATTTTAGGGTTACCTCCATTCACAAATAGGGGATTCCTTACATGAAAATCCGAACATTCCTCATTTTCATTCCGGCAGTTCTGTTTCCCATGGCTGCATACTCTCAGACGGCAGCCTCCGAAAATGCGGACGCGCCTGAAATTGACGCTTGCAGAGCAAGCGGCCTCATTGCCTTGAAGGAACGCTCGCCGACGATTAAAGACGTCGAGCTGGATCTGGACAGCGTCCGCGTCATAAAAATGAATTCTAAAATTGGAGGTGTGGATATCAAAGCGATGGTGCTTGGAGATGCCTCTATTGAAAAGAAAACATCCAGCAAGGCGAAGAATTTGATCTGCATCCTGGGCGAGAAGGGTAAGGTATTGCTGACTGTCTTTAGCGACCAATAGGCGGTACCCATTTCGACGAGTTGAATCGATCAAAAAACGGTCCAGTTCTTGAAGGATCATCTGGAAGCCCCAACGTCCGAGGGGACGATCAATGCAGCACCGGGTTTTTCAACTGCATCCAAGATTACGCACGCCCGCGACGCTTGGAACTTGCTTGAAACTTCCCGCCCCGCTAGGTCCAGGCCCCGTCCTCGCTGATCGTCTTAATCTTAGTCCGGGAATTATCCGGGCCATCTACGATCTCCGAGGATCAGAGGATCAGGGGTGAGTGGCTGCAAGCGCTCGTCGTACCGCCTTTGGATCACCGGCGATCGCCTTGAGATAGGCGCGTGCCTGTTGATCCGGCTCGGTGCTGCCTTGCTCCCAATCCCGAAGGGTGCCGAGCGGGATGTGATAACGCCCGGAAAATTCCTCTTGCGTCAGTCCGAGCGCGCGGCGCAGAGTCCGGATGCGCGGCACACGTCGCGCCATCCGCAGCTCTTCGGCCGTCATGGACCGCGCATCGGGATCGGCACCCACCGCCGCCTCAATCTCCGCCTCCGTCATCGGCCGCATGGACGGTTCCGGAAACGGCTGTTCAGTGCCGCCGGCGAGCACCTCAACAACCGTGCCGTCAGACCGAATTCTCGCGGTAGTAGTCGTCTTGCTCATGTTTTTCCGCCCGCCGGGCCGACAGACCGGTGCCTCTGGCGACTGCACTTATATTAGCCGCCGAACAGCGAATCGAAAAAGTTTTGCTTTCCGGATTGAGCCCTGTGCTTTTGTCCCGGAATCCCAGCGTTGGGTATGTCCGCAGGCGGCACCGGCGCACCGCTGCCGTAAACTGGCGAAGCCGCGCGCATCGCATCGTTGTGCTGAACCGGCAAGTTCTCCGGCTGCGGGGCAGGGGGCGTTGTGACTTCCCGTGCTTCGCCCGCGAACGGCGCGCCGAACAAACCAGGCGGCAAGGGCCAGCCATTGTTTTCCGCCATCGGCACGGGAGGCGGGCTGGAATCGCGCCAGAGTCCGCCGGGAAGCGGCTGCGGCGGCACGCCTTGATGCGCGGCCCGCATGAAGCGTGACCAGATTTCTACGGGAAGATTGCCGCCGGACGCTCTTTTCGTCGGCGAGTTGTCGTCGTTGCCGAGCCAGACACCGGCGACGAGATGGCTGGTGTAGCCGATAAACCACGCATCGCGCCAATCCTGGCTGGTGCCGGTCTTGCCCGCCGCCTGCCAGCCCGGCACCGCGGCCTTGCGCGCCGTGCCGGTCAACAGGGTTTCCTGCATCATCGTATTCATCATCGCCACATGATTTTGAGCGATGACCCGGCCATTCGTGGCGCCCTTGCGTTGATAGAGGAGTTTGCCGGAGGCGGTTTTCACCTTCGCAATGATCCGCGGCTGGACGCCAATGCCTCCGTTGGCGAAGGGCACGTAGGCGGTCGCGATTTCGAGTGGGGTAACCTCGGACGTACCGAGCGCGATCGACGGGTTGGCGGAAAGATCGGATGCGATCCCAAGACGATGCGCGACCCTGACGATTGCCTTGGGACCAAGCTCCAGGCCGAGGCGAACCGCCACGGTGTTCAAGGACAGCGCCAACGCCTTGGTGAGTGTGACCGGACCAAAATAATCGTGCGAATAATTTTCCGGCTGCCAGCCTTTCACATTGACCGGAGCGTCTTCGCGCACCGAATCCGGGGTCAGGCCGGCTTCGAGCGCGGCGAGATAAACGAAAGGCTTGAAAGCCGACCCAGGCTGGCGCTTGGCCGAAGCCGCACGGTCGAACTGGCTATCGGCGTAATCGCGGCCGCCAACCAGCGCCTTGATCGCGCCATCGGTGTCGAGCGCGATGAGCGCTCCTTGGCCGACGCCGAAGGCAGCGCCTTTGCGATCGAGCTCTTCGGCGAGCGCCTTTTCCGCCGCCGCCTGCAACGAGACGCTAAGCGTCGTCGAGACGGCGATATCTTCGTTGATTGCGCCGATCGTATCGTCGAGCGTGTCCGTCACGAAATCGGCGGCGTAATTGACCGAGCTCGCGTTTCGATCTCGCATGGCTTGCGCGGGATGAGCGAGGGCGAGCATGGCCATCGCATCGGTTATGAAGCCTTCCGGAACCATTGCCGCGATGACTTGGCTCGCGCGCTCGCTGGCCCCGGCCGGATTGCGATTTGGCGCCAATCTCGCCGGTGCCTTCATTAACCCCGCGAGAACCGCCGCCTCGGGCAACGTCACGTTGCGCGCGCCATGGCCGAAGTATTTTTGCGCCGCCGCTTCCACGCCATAGGCGCCGGAGCCGAAATACACGCGGTTCAAATACAATTCGAGGATCTGGGCTTTCGAATATTTATGCTCAAGCCAGAGCGCGAGGATCGCTTCCTGGATCTTTCGCGAAACGGTCCTTTCCTGGGTCAGAAAGAGGTTTTTGGCGAGCTGCTGCGTCAGTGTCGAACCGCCCTGCACCATGCCGCCGCCTGTTATATTACGAATCAGGGCGCGCAAAATTCCTTGGGGATCGATTCCCAAATGCGAATAATAGCGGCGATCTTCGATTGCGACAAAGGCTTTTGGCAGATAGGGTGGCAGGTCCGCGATCCGGACCGCGGCGCCTCCGGTGTCGCCGCGATTGGCGAGCAAAACTCCGTTTTCGTCGAGAATGGCAATGTTCGGCGGCCGTTTCGGCACGGCAAGCGAATCGATCGGCGGCAATTTCGTTGCTTGATAGGCAATCACGCCCGCGCCCGCCGCCACGGCCCATACAGTTGCGATCATGCCCCAATAGAGCAACAGGGCGACAAACGAACGGCGTTTCCTGGTCACCCGCGATTGTCCGGCACGGCGTGGCACGCTTTCATCGATCCTTGCATTGTATCCGGAGGTTGGTTTCCGGGAGGTTGGCCAAAGACCGGCTCGCGGCGCTCCACCGTCTTGCGCTTTGTCATGCCAATCGCGCCGCCGTTTCGCCAAAATAGACCGGCACCGCGTTCCAGGACATCGGTTCCTGGCCGAGGCGGCACGTTTTTATGATAATTCCGGCGGATTAAGGGCAGGTAAAGGTCTGGCCGCGCGCCGCAAGGTTCGCGCGCCCGTGTAAAAGCGCAGCTGGATTGGCTGCTTGCGATTTGGCTAAAGCCGCGCCAAAGTCCGTCCCCGTCCCCGGCGCAGGCAAGGGGCGGGCATGATGGATCGAACAAAAGCCCGATTGGACCGCCCCATGAAAGTTACTCTCGAACGAGCGGCTTTGTTGAAGTCTCTTGGCCACGTGCATCGCGTCGTGGAGCGCCGCAACACGATTCCCATTCTCTCGAATGTCCTATTGCGCGCCGAAGACATGAGCCTGCTCCTGAAGGCGACCGATCTCGACCTGGAAGTCATCGAGCGATTGGCAGCGGATGTCGGCGCCGCCGGCGCGACCACGGTACCCGCTCATATCCTCTATGAGATTGTCCGCAAGCTGCCAGACGGCGCTCAAGTTTCGCTCGAATCGAATGGCGAGTCCGGCCAGTTGCAGCTGCGCTCCGGGCGTTCGCGGTTCAACCTTCAGTCCTTGCCGGACAGCGATTTCCCGGACCTCGCCACGGGCGAACTCGGTCACGTTTTCAACCTCGCCGCCGGCGACCTCAAACGGCTGATCGACAAAACCCAGTTCGCGATTTCCAATGAAGAGACGCGCTATTACCTCAATGGCATTTTTTTGCACACCACCGATGTCGAAGGCCATATGATGTTGCGTGCCGTCGCGACCGACGGGCACAGGCTGGCTCGGGTCGAAATTCCCGCCCCCGATGGCGCGACTGGCATGCCGGGCGTTATTGTGCCGCGCAAAGCCGTGTCCGAGGTGCAAAAACTCATCGAGGATCCGAGCATGGAAGTTCGCGTCGAAATATCGGCGGCAAAGGCGCGCTTTATCTTCGGCGATCCTTCGGCTAGCGCGGGACAAGTGGTGCTGACCTCGAAATTGATCGACGGGACCTTTCCCGATTACGTTCGCGTCATCCCATCCGGCAACGACAAACGTCTGATTGTCGATCGCACGCCTTTCGCGGCCGCGGTCGACCGGGTTTCGACGATTTCGTCGGAGCGCGGCCGCGCCGTCAAGCTCGCCGTGGCGGATGCGAAACTTACTCTTTCCGTCACCAATCCAGATTCCGGCTCGGCGACGGAGGAACTCGATGTCGATTATGACTCCTCGCCGATCGACATCGGCTTCAACGCCCGCTACCTCCTCGACATTACCGAGCAGCTCGACGGCGACACCGTGCTGTTCAAGCTTGCCGACCCCGGTTCGCCCACTCTTGTGCAAGACCGCGATGGCGCTAGCGCTCTTTATGTGTTGATGCCGATGCGGGTCTGAGCCGTCCGCGTTTTTTCTTCGCCTATCCAAAAAAATAAAGCGTAATCCTGTCCAATCGCCTTTGTCGGCCCTGATTTTTGCCGGTCAAAGCACTCTGCCGAGGACGAGGATGGCGTCTTCCGGCCGGAACGAGACAATGCCCAAGATCAATGGAAATCAGATTACGCCCGGCACCGTCATCGATCATGATGGCGGCCTCTGGGTCGCCGTGAAGACAAATGCGGTGAAGCCCGGCAAGGGTGGCGCGTTCAACCAGGTGGAACTGAAAAATCTCATCGACGCGCGCAAGCTCAACGAACGCTTCCGCGCCGGCGAGATGGTCGAGACGATCGAACTCGAACTCAAGGATTTCAGTTTTCTTTTTGCGCAAGGCAACGCGCTCGTCTTCATGGATCTCGAATCTTTTGAACAAATCGAGCTTGCCACGGATTGGATTGGCGAGCGGGCAGCTTTCCTTCAGGACGGCATGAAGGTTGCCTTGCAAATGCACGGCAGCCGCCCGGTCAGCATCAGGTTTCCGTCGCATGTGATCTTGACGGTCGTCGAAGCCGATCCCGCCGTGCGCGGCCAAACCGCCGCCTCTTCCTACAAGCCGGCAGTGCTCGAAAACGGTCTGCGCGTACTCGTGCCGCCGTTTATCGGCAGCGGCGAAAGGATCGTCGTCGATACGAGCGAAGTCACTTATATGTGGCGGGCGGATTAGACGGGCAGGACACGGCGATACCATGATCAGATCCGCGCTCATGAACGTGATGACCGCCGCCGCCCTCAAGGCGGGGCGCGGCTTGAAGCGCGACTTCGGCGAGGTGGAAAACCTGCAAGTCTCGGTGAAGGGACCGGGGGATTTCGTGTCCGCCGCGGATCGCAAGGCCGAAAAAATTCTCCATGAGGAATTAGCAAAGGCACGGCCGGGCTACGGCTTCGTCCTCGAGGAAAGCGGCCGGATCGACGGCCCCGACAAAAGCCATTCCTGGTTTATCGACCCGCTCGACGGGACGACCAATTTCCTGCATGGTTTGCCTGTCTTCGCGATCTCGATCGCTCTCGCGCGCGATGGCCAGATCGTCGCGGGGCTCGTCCATAATCCGGCAACCGGCGACATGTTTATCGCCCAGAAAGGGCAAGGCGCCTACCAAAACAACCGGCGGCTGCGCGTGGCCGCGCGGCGCGACATGGCCGATTCATTGATCGGCTGCGGCATTCCGCATCTCGGCAAGGCGAAGGAACATCCGCGCTTCGTGGCCGATCTCGGCGCGGTCATGGCGAAGGCCGGCAATCTTCGCCGCCTCGGCGCCGCCGCCCTCGATCTTTGCTTTGTTGCCGCGGGATGTTACGACGGCTTTTGGGAGCGTAATTTGCAGGCCTGGGATATCGCGGCTGGAATTATCATCGTGAAGGAAGCGGGAGGCTTCGTGACCGATGCGGACGGCGGCGCCGAGATGCTGGCCAAGGGGTCCGTTTGCGCCGGCAATGAGGCTACCCATCGCGATTTGTTGAACCTGATCCGCACTTGACCATGGGCTGAAATGGACCCCGATTTTGGGGACAGGGGCTTAGCGCGCGTTCCGAAAAAGTTGATCGACTTTTTCGATAAGGACATGCTCCAACTCTTTGAATTTGAGCGATTCCTTTTCGATCGCATGATTTTACGTGATCGGGAAGCGTTCTAGTTCGATGCGATTTGACAAACAGGCTTGCCACCCACGCTTCAATTGCGTATCGGATGTGCGCGCTTCTGAGCCAAACCTGCCGGCCCGGGATGGAGCGGAGTCTTCGTGTTTCTAAGCCATATTCAACCGCTCGTCGCGCAGCACGGCTATTGGTTCGTCTTCCTCGTCGTCATGCTGGAGAGCGCGGGCGTTCCTCTGCCTGGAGAAACCGTTCTGGTTCTGGCCTCTATTTATGCCGGTGCCACCGGTCAGCTTAACCTGTCCCTTGTCATCGCCTGCGCGGCGGCGGGCGCGATCACCGGCGACAATATCGGTTTCTGGGTCGGCCGGACATGGGGTGCGAAATTCCTTCTGCGCTACGGCAAATTTATTCACCTCCCGGAAGAAAGGCTCATACTCGGGCAATATCTCTTCGAAAAGCACGGCGGGAAGATCGTTTTTTTCGGCCGTTTTTTTGCCTTCCTGCGCGTTCTCGCGGCACTGCTTGCGGGCGCGAACAAATATCGATGGCCGCCATTTTTGTTCTTCAACGCGGCCGGAGGCATCGTTTGGGCGCTTGTGTTCGGAATAGCCGCCTTTGTATTTGGCGATTCGATTCATCGCGTCAGCGGCCCGCTTGGGGTCATCGCACTTGCCGGTGTTGTCGTCGGCGCGATCGCTGTCATATACATCGTTCGCCGGGAGGAAAGGAAGATGGAGAAAAAGCTCTCAAGGAGTGATGTGGATCTTCACACGCGCTCATGACAAGGGCGCCTGCACCTGTTCGCCTCGTGGACTTCGACGACGAACCCGTTCGTGTTCATGGCAACCGATGGGCCGGTGTGATCGCTCAGCCGTTGTCGTAAATTTGCGGCATTCCTCAGGACCGCTCCAGGCGCGCGATGAGGCTCGATAAATCCCACCGCGCGCCGCCCATCGTTTGAATCTCGGCGTAGAATTGATCGACCAGGGCCGCGACGGGCAGCGTTGCGCCATTGCGGCGCGCTTCCTCCAAGCAGAGCGCGAGATCCTTGCGCATCCAATTCACCGCGAAGCCGAAGTCGAATTTCCCCGCACTCATGGTTTTGTGGCGGGTGTCCATGTGCCAGGATTGCGCCGCGCCGTTGCTGATGATTTCGACGGCGGCACCCGGATCGAGCCCCGCGCGCTTGGCGAAATGGAGACCCTCGGCCAGAGCCTGAACGAGCCCGGCAATGCAGATCTGATTGACCATTTTGGTGAGCTGGCCCGCCCCCGGAAGTCCCATTAGCCGGCAAGCCTTGGCATAAGAAAAGATGACCCCTTCGGCCCTCGTGTAATCGTCCGGCGCGCCGCCGCACATGACGCTGAGGGCGCCGGCTTCGGCGCCGGCCTGGCCGCCGGATACCGGGGCATCGACGAAGCCAAATCCTTGTGCTTTCGCAATCGCGTTGAGTTCGCGCGCGATGACCGCCGAGGCGGTTGTGTGATCGACGAAGACCGCCGATTTTTCGAGGCTCTCGAAGGCGCCCTCCGCGCCGATCGTCACGGCGCGCAGATCGTCGTCGTTTCCGACGCAGGCAATGACAAACTCCTGGCCCTTCGCGGCCTCGCTGGGGGACGGCGCGCGGCGGCCGCGAAATTCCTCGACCCATTTCTCCGCCCGCGCGGGCGTGCGATTGTAAACCGTGACGTCATGGCCCTTCGTCTTGAGGTGCCCGGCCATGGGATAGCCCATGACGCCGAGGCCGAGGAACGCGACTTTTGCCATGGGCTCCATTCCGCGCGATTCCCAATTTAAGGAGGATCGCAGCTAATCGATCTTAAAGGCGAAATATTTGGCTGTGATCTTGGCAAATGTGCTATCGGCCACACAAGAGTCCAGGGCCTTCTCGAACATGGCTTTCAGTGCCTTGTCCTCCTTGCGAAGACCGATGCCGATCCCATCGCCGAAATAGGCCGGATCGCGCGGCACGTCCCCGGCAAGGACGCAGCATTCCGCTTCCTTGCGCGTTTTCATGTATTCGGCGATGGCGTCCTTGTCGCCGATAACGGCGTCGAGCCGCCCTTCGGCGAGATCGAGGATGGCTTCCTCGAGCGTCGCATAGGGGCGGATCTCCGATTGTTTGTAGACATCCTCGAGATAGGACTCATGGGTGCCACCCGACTCGACGCCAATCGCTTTGCCAACGAGGCCCGCCGGACTCGTATCCAGGGTGGGGGGCTCTTTCGAGGTCAGGAAAGCGGAGGGCATGCGGATGTAAGGCTTGGTGAACGCGATTTTTTGGCCCGCTTCGCCGGTAATTTCCATCGCCGCCATGATCGCATCGTAGCGATGCTCCAGAAGGCCGGAAATAAGCCCGTCCCAATCCTGCGCGATGAAGCTGCAGGACACCTTCATGCGGGCGCATAAATCGCGCGCAAGGTCGATTTCGAACCCGGCGAGTTCGTTGTTTTCGAGATAGTTGTAGGGAGGGCGCGCGCCTTCGCTCGCTATCCTAACCGTGCGCCAGCCGCCTCGGGAAGCGTCCGCGACGAGGCAGCCAAGCGGCCAAACGAGGTTCACAATCAAGCAAGCCGCGAAACAGAGCGCCAACAGCCAGGCGGTTCGCACGCGGCCTTTGTGAACACTTAAGGACAATGACCTTCTCCTTGCGTCGCATTGGGAAGACCCATTTGGTTGAGGTGATCGATGTAACTGTTGGTCGCTGGCTGGGCGCTTATATCCGGCATTCACCAAGCGTACTCCAGCGCCTTCAAAAAAGCCCGTGCTAGAACCATGTGCCCTGCCAAGTTCGGATGCACCCGGTCGGAAGCCAGCGCCATCGGATGAACTTCCTTCAAGACACACTCGAACGCCGCCTGGGTATCCACCAAGATGGCTTGGTATTGCCCAGCCAACTGGCGCACCACCTCCCCATACCGGTCCATCATCGCCCGCATGGGGTCCGCCCGGTTGCGTTCGATGAAGTAGGGCGTCATGAGGACCAACCCCTTGAGTTGCGGCCGCGTCGTGCGGACCAGTTGCGTCAAAATGGAAGCATACTCGTCAAGACAGACGTGCCACTCGGTTTGAAGGGGAGCATCGAACTGACGCCAGACATCGTTGATGCCGATCATGATAGAGACCCAATCGGGCTTCAAGTCCAGGACATCGGATTGCCAGCGGGCGGCGAGATCACGCACGGTATTACCGGATATGCCCGTGTTCCGGATGCGGATCTGTCGCTGGGGGCAGGTCGCGCCGAGCATGGCATGGATGAGGCCGACATAGCCATTGCCGAGGTCGCCGCCAACGGATTCGGCGACCGGGCGAACGCGGCCACAGTCGGTGATTGAATCACCGATCATGAGCAGTGTGCTGTTGGAATGGATCTTCATGGTATCTTGTATGGAATGGCAGCTTCGCCCGAGAGGCGCGGGCTAACAAGCGAGCTAAGCGGAGCGCCGGCAGTAGACCCGGGCGCAGGGCAAACGGCCGCGAAACCACCCCGCCGAAGAAATGGCCGCGACTGCTCCCATGCCTTCGGCAGTCATCCATTGCAGGAATTCTTTCCCCGTTAAGGTGATTAGCCCCTATCGCTCACCTCTCGATCCACGCGGGGCGGACACATTCTCAACATGGCGGCCCGGACTTGCCCGGTTTTTCGCTCGGAAACGAGCGAGACGAGGAAGGCGGCCAAAAGACAAATCGCGCTTGTGACCCCAAATTCCATAAAGGCTACCGGACTCGGCGGAACTTTGTCTCGTGGAAATCCGATGTTTTGAAATATGGCGACGATGAGGAACACAAGCGGAAGGTGGATGGCGTAAAGCGTATAGGAAAACCCTGCCGCCCAGCCGAAAAGACGTGGCGCAAGAGGAAATGCGGCCATCGGGCGGCAAGCGATCACGATGGCGGTGCCGGCCGCAATGATTGTGTCGGTCTCCAGCTCGCCTGCGGCCTTGAGGTGCCGCACGGCCATCCCGGCGATGATCAAGCCGGCGCCCAAAAGTCCCGCCGGGAGCGGGACGAGCCCGGCACGCAGAATGCGGTACGAACCGGCGCCGAGGAACCAAGCAATGAACCAAAACACCGCCTCACTGGGATAGTGGCAGACCGTCGCCGCGATCGCGCAGACAAGCGCAAGTGCTATCAGGCGAAGTCCCGGAGAAGCCTTCCACACAATCAGTTGGATGATCGCGGGGGCAAACAGATACAGCGCCCATTCGTAACCGAGCGACCATAGGGGAACATTTTGCTCCCAAGCGGGGCAACTGAAGCCCTGCAATCCGGCGAGAAAGCAAATCGCCTGTGAAACACCGCCGAAATCCATTTGTTGGTGACTAAACAGTGGCCGGAAATATCCGTCTCCGGGATCGCTAAGCAGGAGGGAACCAAACAAAAATACTCCCTCGGTGATTACCAGTGCCGGGAGGTAGACGATATAGATACGGACAAACCTCGCAATGAGGTAACGCGCGAGATCAAAACTGCCCCGCTGCATGGAATCGGTGAGACTTCCCCCTATCAGGAAACCGCTCAGTACAAAAAATATAACAACGGCCTGGTGCCCCAAATCTGTGATGAAATAAAACAGCTTCAGGAAAACACCCGGGTGGTCGACCACGTCAATATTGAGAAAATACAAGGCGCGGCTATGCGCGAACAGCACAAGGAGCGCCGCCGTAGCGCGCAGAAAATCAAGGAGCGGCCAATGGTTTGGCGCTTTGCCGGCCTTTTCGGTCATCTCCCGTCCCGTGGCGTAAGTTAGCGTGAATTCCAATCGCCGCCCCGGCATGGCGGCTCTAAAAGGGCTTTAGCCGACATTCCCCAGATAGGGCCCCCCAGATAGGCATCGCCTCGAGCCCAATCTTGCTCCCATTCGCCTTTCCACGCAAAGACCAAGCAAACCCCAAAAAGACCGCCGCCGGCCTGGAGGAGATCCGCAAGCAGCCAGATCGAGGAAGGCCATCGCATCGCCGATCATGTGCCTATGATGCGCTCGATCCCGCCGGAATACGTGGTGTCGCAGGTGATTGGGCATCAAGGGCAACAGCGCAATCTCGCGCACCGGCTCGCCCGCGTCGTGGCGTTTGATCGTCTCGCGCTGCTGGTGCGCGGTGAGCTTCGGCCTGCGTTGCAATTTCACGTCGCAAGCCTCACTCGCGGCTGGAATCATTCAGATCCTGCGCGACATGCTCGATCCGTTGCGCCGCCTCGCTCAGCGAAACCGCGACTTGCTCGGCCCAGTCAGGGACGGGAGTCGAAGGAGCCTTCAGCCTCGCGAGTTTGGCTTCGAGCTCGAGGACGCGGGTGTTCGCCTCCGTCCATTCGTCGGCGAGGGTAATCGCCGCCATGACGATGAGACGCTGGTTGCCGATCTCGCCGAAACGCTGCCGCAACGCGGAAATCTTGGCATCGACCAATTGCGCGAGGTCGCCGAGACGGACTTCCTCGCCTTCGTCGCAGGCCACCCGGTAGGCCCGGCCGTCGATCATAACCGCTAACTCCGCCATCATGCCCTCTCAAACAGAATTTGCTGAAAGCCCCCAGACTTTTTTAGCCGTCGCGGGCGGCTTGCGCTTCAAAAAAGTCGAATTTTGTTCCCTTTCATGCTAGCAAGCGTCTTGGAGAACGGCCATTATGCAAGCTGCATCCGTGACGGCGGCGCTCCTCGTGATCGGCGACGAGATCCTTTCTGGGCGCACCAAAGACCAGAACATCGGTTATATCGCGGATTACCTTACCAAGATCGGCATCGATCTGCGCGAGGCGCGCGTCGTTCCGGATGTGACGGCCGAGATTGTCGCAGCGGTCAATGCGCTGCGCACACGTTATGATTATCTCTTCACGACCGGGGGCATCGGCCCGACGCATGACGACATCACCGCCGGCGCGGTGGCCGCCGCCCTCGGAGTCGAAATTTCGGAAGACCCGCGCGCAATAAACCTTCTGCTTGAGCGAATCAAGCCTGCGGATCTGAACGAAGCGCGCCGGAGGATGGCGCGCATTCCGCATGGCGCCGGCCTTATCGAGAACAAGCTATCGGCGGCGCCCGGCTTTTGGATCGCCAATGTCATCGTTATGGCGGGGGTTCCCGCGATCATGCAAGCCATGCTCGACGATGTCGCGCCGAAACTCGCGACAGGGGCTCCGATGATCGCGGAGACAATTCCAGCGGGGGGTCTGTTCGAGGGAGCCTATGCGGCCGCACTCGGCGATCTCGCCGCCGCCAACTCGGAGCTTTCGATCGGCTCCTATCCCGCTTTCCGCGACGGCGCCTTTCACGCTGAGATCGTGGTTCGCGGAAAGGACGCGGCAAAGGTCGCCGCGGCCGCGGCGGCGGTCGGCGCCATGGTGGCCCGGCTCGCCAAGGAGCGGGTCTGAACCCCGATGCCTGGCGCGCCCTTCCAAAGAAACGCCGTTGCCGAAAAGGCCTTTCATGTGTCCTGGGATCAGTTTCATCGCGATGCGCGGGCGCTCGCCTGGCGGCTCTCCGCGGCCGGGCGTTTTTCCGGCATGGTGGCGATCACAAGAGGCGGCCTGGTGCCGGCCGCCATCGTCGCGCGCGAACTCGACATGCGGGTCATCGAGACAATCTGTGTCGCGAGCTACGCCGGAGAGAAAGAGCAGGGGGAAATGAAAATCCTGAAAAGTGTTTTGCCCGACACCGCGCGTGGCGGCGGCGAAGGCCTGCTCATTATCGATGATCTGGCCGATACCGGCGCGACGGTAAAAATCGTCCGCGCGATCTTGCCCAAGGCGCATGTCGCAACGGTCTATGCCAAGCCCCTGGGGCGGCCCTTCGTCGATACCTTCATTACCGAGGTTTCGCAGGACACCTGGATCTATTTCCCGTGGGACCTCGGCTTGAGTTTTCAGGCGCCGATCGCCGGGCCGGGCCAAGGCTGACAAATGGCGATCTTGTTTTGCCCGGCGCTGACCTAAACGGCGCTTGTCTGCCGTTGCTTACGCCGTTAAAGCCCATGGCTGCAAGCGGACGTGGCGAAACTGGTAGACGCAAGGGACTTAAAATCCCTCGACTTCGGTCATACGGGTTCGACTCCCGTCGTCCGCACCAAGGGTTCCGGCAGTGTCTCGGTTTGAATTTCTGCTCATGACCCAGCGGATCATAGCTTAATGGGCTGATGCTCGCTTATCGTATCCGTGAGTATGTCCGGCCTTTGAGCACGCGCGACACTTGGCCGTCGTCTAGCGCGCCAGTCCAAATCCTGACTTGGTCGATACTGTTGCCTAGCGCAGCCAGGTATCGGATTTCTCGAACTTGGTCTGCACTCAGCCGATTCTCTCGGGCGCAGATGACGGCCTCCGCATAGGCAGGGTCATTCCATTTTTCGGCGACACCGGGTTTCGGCTTTCCGAGCTGTGGATGAGTTCGTAAATATTCGTCGAGGAGTGCTTCGCGATCCTCAGTTTCGGCAAGGGGCGCCTTACTGCCGAGAGATAGCTTGTGCAGGGCTCGAATGCCCTCTCGGCCGCCCGGAATCATGTTCAGGCCGTTCGCATATTTAGACGAGAGGCTATATTTATCGACGAGGTATTCTTCGACGTCCATCGCCGAACCCTCATCCAACCCAATTGCGCAGATTGAGGTGACAATGCCAGCAAGCTTTGGCTCGTCAGTTGTGACGCCGTAAAGCTGTGCCGAACGGGCTTCGATCAGCTCCTTCAGTTTTAGCGGGAATAATCGCCGGGAGCCATCCCGAACGGCTGATTCCACGTGCTCATTGAATCGCATACTCCAGCCGCGTTTGGTAATGCCGTAGTAGAGAAACTCATGCCCGTCATCGCTGAGGATCGCGTGTAAGTAGACGGCATACGTGCCCTTTAGATTCATTCCCCCTTTAATGAGAGTGCGTAGTGGGACTTCGACGCGCATTGGGATATTCAGCGTTGGCGAATGCATGCGAAAGAATACAACTGGTGTCGTTTCTTTTTCACTCTTACTTTCCAGCACAGTGGAAAAGTAAAGCATCCCCTTATCCTTGTTGAATGATTGGGTTATTTCGATGATAACGCGTCCTCGGTCTCGAAAGGAAGGAGACGAACACCGGAGCGGGTATTTCCCGTTCCAGGAATATATCTTGTCCGGAATAGGGAAACTATCACCTTGACATAGTAGGCTCAAATGGTAGAGATAGCGAGACAGGCCGGCGACTCTGACACTAGAGGGAGTAGTTTAGCGGCTATAAGGGCTGGCGCTGCTGTTCTTTGGGCCTATCGAGCGCTCCCAGAAAATGAGCGCCTTCAGCCGGAAGATATCGTCGGCGAGGTTTATGAGGCTATGCGCCTCGCAGGGCGAGATGAAGCCTTAAGCTGCGGCGAAGAAGTGAATTGATTTCAATCGCGATAGTGTTGATTTCATCGGCGGTGAAGCTTTCTATTTTCGATTGTTTGAGCGTGAGCTTGTGGGTTCTTGGCGGTTTTTCCCAGCTATCAATCACCCAGTTCGAATGAACGACGGTGTTTCGCCGTTCTTTTAATCGTTTCGTCTCGGCGATGATATTGGTGATCTCCGCTTTCTGTTCGCTTGAAAGCGGCCGCATTTCGATGATTATCTCGAGGACGCTGAGGTGTGTTTCTAGCCGCAGGCTTGCCGTTAGGAGCTTTCCGGTGTCATCGTCAACGCCCATTACGGCCCAAAGTAGCCACTGGATTTGTATTTCAAGTGCATTCCACATAGCCGCTACATGGCCTATGGCGTAATAGTGACTGGGCGAGATTGGCAATGGGAGATAGTTGGCTGGAACTCCGCCAATTTCAGACCAAGTAGTCGTCGGGGCTGAACTAGGAGGTTTACGCGGTGACGACACGGAGACCTCAATCAAACAAGAGTGAATCTGGGGACGAAAACGAAATAGATCTAAAGCCTGACGGCTGGGCTCAATTCGAGCGCGCCGTTGACGCTGCGGTCAAGAGCGGCCCGAAGCATAAGGCGGCTAAGAAGCGGGTAGGGACGAGGCATTTAAGCGCCTCGTCATTCCTTTTTGACGGTAAATCCGTCGAAGCCCTTAAGAGCATCCTCAAGGGGCTTGAGGACCGCGGCTTCAATGGCTGCCTTCTCAACTGCCACCTTGATATCTCCAAGCCGGTCCAAGGATGCCCCGCACGATTGGCATGTGATGATGGCATCGTCGGATGGGCCATTGAGGTCGATAGTGACGGGCGATCCGCATTTGTTGCATTTGATGCTGACTTCAACGTCATAGTCGCTCATGCATGATCCTTTGCCTTAGATTTTCGCCAGCGCAAAAACGCGCGCGCTTTCTGCTTAAGGGTGCGCGGCTTCACCAATCCGCCGATAGGTAAGACGCTTTCCAATAATGCCGGATATCGATTGAGACATACGGTCGGCATCGGTTGCCTTACGGGTGTTCCATTTGTAATCCCATTCGCCGAGATAGCGGTGTAAGTGGGCTTCACTAATCGAATGGTGAGTACCAAACACGGCGCGTTTCATCAGGCTGAAACGGCACTCTGCGGTATTGATGTGCACGAAATTGCCAAGCCTAACATATTCATCAGCCGAATGATTAACCGTGCTGTGATTTGAAAATTCTTTTCCGATGCTCTCATAAGAGGCAAGTTCATCGGTCATCAGGTAAGACTTTCGGCTGACGACTCGCACAATGGTTTCGCGCAGCGTCTTGGATTTCACGTTAGCGATATGGAACGAGCGGCTTTGACCGTCGCGCTCGACCAGCGTTAGGACAGTATGCTTCTTCGGCTCTTTCTTGGCATAGGCGCGATTTTTTGCTTTGCCGCCGAAAACCGTTTCGTCGCTCTCGACCACACTGTTGGGGCCGCCAATCGGGGTGGGCGTTGTTTCCTGTAGCGATTCACGAATGCGATGGCAAAGAAACCAAGCGGTTTTCTTGCTTACGCCTAACAGGCGACCGATTTGAAGGGCGCTCATACCTTTCTTTGACGCCATAATGAGGTGCGTTGCGGCAAGCCACTTATTTAACGGGATTTTGCTGCGCTCATACAAAGTGCCAACCGTTATCGTGAAAGGTTCGTGGCAGCTATTGCACTGATAGAGCCCTGGGCGGTGAGACTTGCCGTGCATGAGCGTGGATTGATTGAAAACGCCGCAATGTGGGCAAACGCGACCGTGCGCCCAAACCCGCGCTTCAAGCCATTCGCGGGCCTTGTTTTCGTCTGTGAAAATTGGATTGAAAAGATCGGCGTCCATGACAGTCTCCTTGACTGGAGCCATTACAGCATATAGCAGCTACTATGTCAAGGTGATAATTGCCCGGAATAGCGGTCTGCCTATTGAAATCGATGAGTGCAGCATCGAGGACCTCGGCGCACCTTGTCACCTTAAAAGTAAGCCCTTCCATGAGATGGTGCATGTTCGGAAGGCTAACATATTTGAAACTTCTACCCGCCCCTTGCCCCGTATTTGTCCTGGCATGCATCGAGGCTATCAAAATGCCCGGACCAGGTTTAGCCTGCTGCGGACCATCTATCGTGGCTTTCGACGTTTGAACGATGATCAACAAACGTCTTGGCGCAAGCAAAAATTCAACACAAGACACTGCTCAAGTTCCGCCTCGGCGGAACAATGCACGCAGTCGGCGCCCGGATTTGCATTCATTCAAGAAAAAAGCAGCGCGGAGAGTTTTCGCCGGGCACTTATCGTTGCCGGATCGACCGCGCCCCAGGCGTCGAAAACCTGCAGCAATTGCTTGCGCGCGCCGTCGTCGTTCCAAGCCCGGTCGCGTTTGATGATTTCAATGAGCTCGGCGGCCGCCGCCTCGCGCCGGTTCTGGGCATTGAGGGGGATGGCGAAATCGAATCGCGTCTGATGGTCGCCGGGATTGGCCGCGATCTTTCGCATCAGCTCGGAAGCGTCGCCGCCAGCCGCCGCCTCGGCCGTGCGCCGAGCTTCTGTCGTGAAGCATCCGCTCGCCGCCCGCCAGCGGCCACGCGTCAGCTCTCGATGACTACGGTTCACAAGAAGGACTCGACCATGAACGGTCATACGGGCATGCTGGTGGCCATCCCGCGAGTGTTTGATCCCACTATCACCCGGCTGGTAGATTTATGACTCTCACGATTCAGATTTTGGTGGTACTGCTTGGTGTGGTCGCGGCGGTCGCGGTGGTCGCGGCGCGACTCAAAATTCCGGAAGCAATTCTATTAGTACTGGCCGGTGTCATCCTGGCGCTCATCCCCGGCCTGCCAGCGATCGAGCTTGCGCCGGAGGTGGTGCTGCTGCTGGTTTTGCCGCCTGTCATCTACTCCTCCGCGGTCGCGATGAGCTGGCGCGAGTTCCGATTCAATTTCCGTCCCATTACGCTGCTGTCGGTGGGGTGCGTCGTGTTCACCACGGGCGCGGTCGCCGCGGCAACTCATTGGCTTTTGGGTCTTGCTTGGCCAGTGGGTTTCCTATTGGGCGCCATTGTTTCGCCGCCAGACGCCATGGCGCCGCTCTCGATCGCTCGCAGACTGCAGCTTCCTAAGCGAATCCTTGTCATCCTCGAAGGCGAAGGGCTGGCAAATGACGCCGCCGCGCTCATCCTCTATCGCTTCGCCGTAGCCGCCGTCAGCGCTGGCGCATTCTCATTCCCCCAAGCGATCGGAATGTTCACTGTCATTGTCGCCGGCGAAATCCTCTGGGGAATCGGCGTCGGTTGGTTGATGTTGCGTTTGCGGCGCTGGGTTCACGATCCGCGTATCGAGATCACGCTGTCGGTTGTAACGCCATTCTTGGCCTATTGGGTACCGGAGCATTTCGGCGGTTCGGGCGTGCTCGCCACGGTGACCGCCGGTCTCTACATCAGCTGGAACGGCTTTCGGTTGATCAGCGCCGCGACCCGGCTCCAAGGCATATTCTTCTGGGACTTTTTTATCTACCTCATCGAGGGCATGGTGTTTCTCATCACCGGCCTGCAGGCGCGCACCCTGATCGCTGGCATCGGCGGTTACTCGATCTCCGAGCTCGCGATTTCGGCTGCGGTCTTGAGCGCCGTGGTAATCGTGGCCCGGTTCGTCTGGGTGTTCCCCGCAGCCTATCTTCCGCGCTGGCTCTTTCCTCCGATCAAGCGGCGGGATCCATCGCCGCCTTGGCAATGGCCATTTGTTCTAGCGTTCACCGGGGTGCGGGGCATCGTTTCGCTCGCGGCGGCCCTCGCCATCCCATTTGCAATGGCGAATGGGCAGCCTTTTCCACATCGCAATCTCATTCTTTTCCTCACCTTTTCCGTCATCCTTGTAACGTTAGTGGGTCAAGGGTTGCTGCTTCCCTCGGTGATCCGGGCGCTAGGCCTCGCTCATGCCGGACGTCGCGAGCGCCGGGGCGAAAGAGCGGCGGAGTACGAGGTCCGGCGGCAAACGATCGTGGCGGCGCTTGAGCGGCTCGACCAGCTCGTTGCGGAGCGAGATCTCGCAGGGGGCGTCGTTCAGCCGATTCTTGCCCGTCACCGCGCCCGGCTAGAGCATATCGAGCACAGTAGCGACGGCGATGATGGGCACAAAAAGCTCACCGAGCTTCACGACGAGATCGAACTCCTTCTGATCGCCGCCGAGCGGCAGCGGACTAACGATCTTTTCTGCGGCAGCAAGCTCACGGACGAAGCGCGGCGCCGCATCGAGCGCGAACTCGATTTGCGCGAGGTTCATCTGGCCAACCAGCGGGACGAAGAATGAAGACGCAACGTGCTTGTGGGAGCAAGTTTAGCGGCGGGTGGACGCAAGGATCGCTTCGCTTTGCCAACGAGGCACCGATGGGCGTCCGGCCCGCGGAGGGTCTCACCTCTCTCGAAGTCGCGAGTTTCCCTCGCCTTCAAGAAAAAAGCAGCGCGGAGAGTTTTCGCCGGGAGCTGATCGTTGCCGGATCGACCGCCCCCCAGGCGTCGAAAAATTGCAGCAATTGCTTGCGCGCGCCATCGTCGTTCCAGGCCCGGTCGCGTTTGATGATTTCAATGAGCTCGGCGGCCGCCTCCTCGCGCCGGTTCTGGGCATTGAGGAGGATGGCGAAATCGAATCGCGCCTGATGGTCGCCGGGATTGGCCGCGATCTTTCGCATAAGCTCGGAAGCATCGCCGACGGCGGCGGCTTGTCCGGCGAGGTCGAGCGCCGCTCTGGCGGCAATGATCGCTGTGTCACGCTCGCCGCCCGCGGTAACCGAGGCCAGAACGGTCCTGGCGCTTTCGAGTTCGCCTGCGGAAATGAGCAGCTTCGCCAATCCGGCCACGGCGGCGGGGTCGCCGGGGTTTTCGGCGATAATCGCGGCATAGAGTGCCGCCGCCCCCTCGGCGTCGCCAGCAGCGAGCAAGGCCTCGGCTTCGGCCAGGCGGTCCGCATCGACGTCGAGAGGGCCGGCAAGCCGCTCGACGAAGCCTTTAACCTGAGATTCCGGCAAGGCGCCCATGAAACCGTCGACCGGCTGACCGCGCTGAAAGGCGATGACGGCGGGGATGGAACGAACCCCCAGCTGGCCCGGAATTTCCGGATGCTCGTCGATATTCATCCTGACGAGCTTGACCTTGCCGCCTGCCGCCTTGACTATTTTTTCGAGAACCGGCGCGAGCTGCTTGCAGGGTTCGCACCAGGGCGCCCAAAAGTCCGCCAGCACAGGCTGACGCGCCGATTCCGCGATGACATCGGCGGCGAAGCTCGCCGTGGTGGCATCCTTCACAAGCGCCCCGGCCGCGCCTTGCCGCTTGGCATCGTTCGCGGCTTCGCCGGCGCCTTGCCCGCTCCCCTGGCCACGCCAGCGGCCGAATATCCCCGCCATGTTCAAGCTCCCCCTTGGTGCGCTCGCGGGTGAATCGGCGACACTGCCGAAATACGCTGGCGCCAAAATGCGTCTTCGGCGGCGAAATCGCAACCGTCCATTGCCGTCCAGGCATTGCCCTGGCATTTCCCTCGGTCTTCCCTTACATTAGATGGGCGGAGCTGCGGGGTGCGTGTTGGATCAGCATTCCCGGGGCCTTATCGATCTCCAAGGGAGCTGTCCCTGGCCTCGCCCGTGGGCTTGGCCACACGGCGCCCACCTACATTGTAGGTTCCCGGGATCGATATCCCACGGCCATCGCGGCCCCGCGCTCGCAAATCTTCCCGCCGGTTGCGTCATGTTCCTCACCAAGCCGGCCCTGCGCGCCCAAGCTTTGGCGCGGCGGGGCGAGACGAGCATCGAGGCCGCCGCCGCCTACGCCGCGCATCTCGCGGCCGAAGGCCTAGCCCTCGTCCTGCGCTTGCGCCCCGGGATCGTCTCGGCCTATTTTCCGCTTGCGGGCGAACCCTCGACCCTGCCTCTCCTTGAAAAACTTGCGAGCGCCGGGGTCAAGACGGCCTTGCCGGTTACCGGGCGGCGGGGCACGCCCCTGGTGTTCCGGCTGTGGCGGCCAGGCGAACCTACCCGCCAGGGTAAAATGGCGATCGAGGAGCCTCTGCCCGCCGCGCCGGAAGCCGCGCCTGATCTATTGTTCGTGCCCTTGGCCGCGTTCGACCGGGCCGGGCACCGGATCGGCTATGGCGCTGGCTTCTACGACCGCAGTCTGGCGGGGCTGCGCGCCAAAAAGCCGATTTGCGCGGTTGGCGTCGCCTATGCGAGCCAGGAGTTCCCGGAAGTCCCGCACGACGCCCATGATGAAAGCCTCGATTACGTGCTAACGGAGTGCGAATTAATCAGCTGCCGGGTTCTTCGTTAGCATGCGCATCCTGTTCGTCGGCGACATCGTCGGCCGCGCCGGCCGCGCGGTTCTCTTCGAGAATCTGCCCAAATTGCGTCAAGCATGGGGGCTCGACTTCGTGATTGTAAACGGCGAGAACGCGGCCGGCGGCTTTGGGATCACCGAGGCTATCTGCGCCGATATTCTCGCGGCGGGCGCGGACTGCGTGACGCTTGGCAATCATGCCTTCGACCAGCGCGAGGCTCTCGTCTTCATCGCCCGCGAGCGGCGTCTGATCCGGCCGCTAAACTATCCGCGCGGGACGCCCGGCGGCGGCGCCAATCTTTTCGAGACCGCGTCCGGTGCCCGCGCACTTGTCGTCAATCTCATGGGCCGCGTTTTCATGGATGCCATGGACGATCCTTTCGCGGCGATCGCGCACGAAGTATCGGCCTGCCCCTTGGGAACTGGCTGCGATGCCTTGGTTGTCGATTTCCATGCCGAGGCATCGAGCGAAAAGCAGGCTTTCGCGCATTTCGTCGATGGCCGCGTTTCGCTCGTCATGGGCACCCATACCCACGTGCCGACCGCCGATCATCAAATACTGCCAAATGGCACCGCCTTTGTGACCGACGTCGGAATGACCGGGGATTATGATTCGGTGATCGGCATGGAAAAGGAGGAACCGGTTCGCAGGTTCACAACCAAGCTACCCGCGGCGCGGTTCGAACCGGCATCCGGCGCGGCAACCCTCTGTGGCATCGCGGTCGAGCTCGACGCCAAGGGCCTCGCGGCAAAAATCGCGCCGGTGCGTATCGGTGGCAGGCTTTCGCAAGCGCGGCCGGAATTCTGGGAAGCTACTTAAGAAAAACATAGATGTCGGCTTCGAGGTTCGCGTCGTCTGGCTCGGTCGTATTGGTAAGATACTCTTCGAGGAAGCGATTTTGCGATTCGAGGCCTTTTTCATCGAGAAAAGCGGTGATGAGATCGTAGGTCGAATCGATATCGTCGTAGGCGCCACGATGCAGGAATTTGATCGCCTTGCCGGAAGGGGACTCGCCGATTTTCACGCCATCGGAGAGATCCTTGCCCTCGGGTTTCTCGGCAAGCGGCACCATCGCCTCGAACTGAAAGCTTTTGTCGTCTGTTGCCAGAAACACTGCGAAAGGATGTCCCGCCGGAGTGAGCCCGGCCTTTTTGACCGCCGCGTCGACCTTGGCTATCTCGCCTACCACCGATTTGAATCCATCCGCCCATTCCGCGCTCGCGCTCGTGAAGGCCACCGGACGGGACGTCAGTTCAAGGGTGACCGCCGAGGCGTCGTCCGGCACCCCCGGCGGGGGTTTGGAGCCGGTTTCGGCGGGAGTGGATGGAGCCGGTTTTGCGTTGACGCCGGGCGAGACAGGGGCTGGCGTGGCATCGCCAGCGGCCGGCGTGGCGGCGGGAGCCTGCGCGAAGGCGCGCTCCGGCGGCGCGGCCAGGACCGCCAAAAACAGGCCAAAGGCCAGTTCAACGCCCAACGAACGGTTGATGCTGCCTGTCCTCATGTACCGCTCCAAAATTGTGGTTCGCGCCAAAGGGCTCCATTCTTGAGGGTCCAGCGCGCGAGACTAGGCCAATCCTCGCATAAAAAGGCAACGGGCTGCTATAAAACTCGCCGCCGGTCGAAGTTTTTCTATATCTTGGGGGAACAATTAACGTGCCGCGTTTTCTGTTCCACCGGGCGAGGCGAATTGGCCGGCCGTGATCAAGGTCGCTTTTCGCAAATCGGCATCACATGCCGCAGGCCACTTCGGTAAAATAAGGCCATCCGCGGATGTATACGGTGGATGCGAAGCCATGGTTAAATGGACTTTCTCCCTTTGAGCCCGCTCGCAAATAGGCTCATCGTCAAGATGAACGGGCTCGGCAACGAGATCGCCGTTCTCGATCTGCGCGGCAGCGGCTTGACCGTCAGCGGCGCGGAAGCGCGCGCGATCGGCCGCGGCGAAGGCGTTGCCTTCGATCAGCTTATCGTGCTGCATGAACCGCGCTCGGTTGGAGCCGATGCCTTCATGACGATCTATAACGGCGACGGTTCGCAAGCCGAGACCTGCGGCAATGGGACGCGCTGCGTCGCCTTTATCCTCACCCTGGGAACGCCGCGCGAAAAGCTCGTTTTGGAGACGGCTCACGCGCGGCTCGAATGCCTGCGCAGGGCCGAGACGATTTTTACCATCGATATGGGCCGCCCGCGCCTTGCCTGGGATGAAATCCCGCTTCGCGAGCCATTCCATGACACGCGCAAAATCGAATTGCAGATCGGTCCGATCGACGCGCCTATTTTGCACACGCCCTCGGCCGTCAACATGGGCAACCCGCATGCGATTTTCTGGGTCGAGGATATCGATGCCTTCGATCTTGCAAGGATCGGCCCCTTGCTCGAAAATCACCCAATATTCCCCGAGCGCGCCAATATTTCGCTCGCCCATGTCGCTTCCCGCGCGCACATCGCGCTAAAGGTCTGGGAGCGCGGCGCAGGCTTGACCCGCGCCTGCGGCTCGGCCGCCTGCGCCGCCCTCGTCGCGGCCGCGCGGAAGGGCCTCACCGGCCACAACGCCATTGTCAGCCTACCCGGCGGCGATCTCGATATCGAATGGCGGGAGAGCGACGGCCACGTCGCGATGACCGGTCCGGTCGAATTCGAATTCGAGACGCGGCTCGATCCGGGTCTCTTCAAGGACATCGCGGCGTGACATCCGTTTCCGGCAGGCCGCAAAACGTCGAAGTCCTGACCTTCGGCTGCCGGCTCAATCTTGTCGAGTCCGATGCGATGCGCCGCGCCGCCTTGGCTTGCGGGCGAAGCAATCTCGTCATCGTCAACACCTGCGCGGTGACGGAGGCTGCGGTAAGGCAGGCGCGCCAGGCCATTCGCCGCGTCAAGCGCGAGCGGCCCGGTGCCGAGATCGTCGTCACCGGCTGCGCCGCCCAGATCGATCCGCATCGATTCGCCGCCATGCCGGAGGTTTTCCGGGTGCTCGGCAATGCGGAAAAAGCCGATCCGGCGAGTTGGGCGCGCGGCGGCGGCGTCCGCGTGGACGTCGCCAACATCATGGCGGCGAAGGCGGCGCCGGAGATTTTGAGCGAAGGCATCGAGGATCGTACGCGGGCGTTTCTCGCGGTGCAGACCGGCTGCGATCACCGCTGCACCTTTTGTGTCATTCCTTTCGGACGCGGCCGCTCCCGCTCGGTGCCGATGGACGACGTAACTCGCGCGGCCCGCCGCCTGGCCGCAAACGGTTTTCGCGAAATTGTCCTGACCGGCGTCGATCTGACTTCATATGGCACTGATTTGTGCGGCGCCCCGGCGCTTGGGGGGCTCGTCAAATCCATCTTGCGCACGGCGCCAAAACTCGAACGGCTGCGGCTTTCCTCGATCGACTGCATCGAGGCGGACGAAGAACTTATCGCGGCGTTTGCCGGCGAGCCGCGCCTGATGCCGCATCTTCATCTCTCGCTGCAATCCGGCGACGACCTTATTTTAAAGCGCATGAAGCGTCGGCACTGCCGCGCCGATGCCGTGCGCTTCTGCGCCGAGCTTCGACGGCTGCGGCCAGAAATCGTGTTTGGCGCCGATCTGATCGCGGGGTTTCCGACCGAGTCTGAAGCCATGTTTCAAAATACGCTCGCGCTCGTGGAGGACTGCGGCCTGACGCATCTTCACGTCTTTCCCTTTTCCGCGCGGCCCGGAACGCCGGCCGCGAGAATGCCAACCGTCGCGCCGGAGATCGTGAAGGCAAGGGCCAAGCGTCTTCGCGAGGCCGGCGCCGCGGCCTTGCACAAACATCTCGAAGCGCAGACCGGCAAGACATTGCCTGTCCTGACGGAGCGGGGCGAGACCGGCCGCACCGAGGATTTTTCCCGCGTAAAAATTGGAGACCTCCCGCCCTCGCAAATAATCGATGTTGAAATCGCGGGGACCGACGGCAAAAATCTTGAAGCAAAGGTCGGGGCGTTTGACCCAAAAAATTGTTGCACCCATCCGGCGAAACGCGTCAAACGAGAAAACCCGCCGCAAATCGGGGATCATTTTAGGGCAGTTAACCTCAGCTTGCGCGGAGGAGTGAGGTGAATTGAAGAGCAACGATTTTCTGTTCACGTGGAAGCCGGGCAGGTGGCCGTATGAGAAACTTACTGTCTGTCCGCAAACATCTTGAATCTTTTGAATCGTTTGTGATTCAAGAGGGGTGACTTGATTCGAGGAGGTCACCGATGTGGACGGCGAAGAACCGCAGGCAGTACGACCGCAGCAAGGGCAAGAAGCGGCATATTCTCGTAGATACGCTGGGTTTGCTGCTCCATGCCATCGTTCATCCCGCCGACATCCAGGATCGCGACGGCGGCATCCTGCTTCTTGCGACCCTGTTCGGGATGTATCCGTTCTTGAAAAAGCTGTTTGCCGACGGTGGCTATCAG
>JALZAY010000323.1 GCA_030948025.1 Pseudomonadota bacterium | reverse complement strand
CAGACATTGATGCGCCTGACGCCGCGGCTGCCGGCCGGCTGGGACGAACAGCGGAAGCTGCTCGGTTTCCGCTGAGAACAAATCGCAGGTTCAGTGTTCCGTAAACTTCCGCGCTCCATCTTGGCGCGGTGTGCAATCGCTCGGTCTTCGCCTGGCGTCAGCTGCTCCGCCCGCAAAAAAGTCAACCACGAAATGGCGCCGGAGAGATTTTCATGACGGCCGCGGCCGAAATCGCGCGTAAAACCGTCTCTGCCGCAAATCGCTTCAAACGCGAGACCGGTAACCCCCGCAAATACGCGAGAAAATAGGCTTCCTGCAAAGACAATAACATATGCAATATCAAGTACTTAATAACTGGCTGGGGGACCTGGATTCGAACCAAGATTGACGGAGTCAGAGTCGCTTCCCCGGGCCCATGAATCCCCACCTCTCTCCGACGACCACGATCGCGCTTCCCTGGAGGGCGCCAAGCTTCGCGGCCGTGAAGGGCATCATTCATGCCCCGGGCGCAAAGCCAACGATGAAACCCAAGAGCCTGATGCTCTCCTCGCCGCCATCGCCAATACCCCGGGAAGGGTCGAATGAGCCGCTTGCTCGATCTCTTCGCCCACAAAGGTGTTGCTGAGGTCAGCCAGGATCGGCTGCTTGCGCGAGATTTCTTGCAACTCCAGCTCGCCGCCTTTGTCATACAGTTCCTTGATCCGGTAGAAGCTGTCGCGGCTATAGTAGAGCATTTTGCAGGCCTGGCTCCCGTTGCCGAGCTGCTTGGCAAGCTCCAGCAAGCAACCAACCCCGGCGTTCACTCCCGTGTCTCGCGTCGATGTGACGCAACTCTGGCGCGACAAACTATCAGGAGCGAGCCATCCAAGCGGCCAACTGCCGGATTTAGGATGATAGAGCAGCGTGGGTAATGGGAATGATGCGCCTCAGCCCCGGCCCCGGCCCCGGTCCCCATATCGGAGTGGCCCCTCCTCGGCCGGTATAATTATCTTTCCGATTGGCCAGAGAGCCAGTCCAGCCAGTTTCACATGCGCCCAGGCAAAAGGAATGCCGATGGCGGTAACGGCAAGGATAAGTGCTGTGATGAGATGGCCGAGTGCTAGCCACCAGCCGGCGAGCACGAGCCACACGAGATTGCCGACAACGCCGAGCGGTCCGGTGCCGATATCCTCACGGCCGAAATAGACGGCGCGCGACACCACCTTCTGACCGAAGGGGAGCAGCGTGTAGGCCGCGATGTTAAATGCGGCCCGCCTCCACGGCAGCCCGATGATAGTGATCGCCATGAAGATCGCGGCGATCACCCAGCCGGCTGCCATCCATAGGCCGCCGAAAAGGATCCACAGAAGGTTGAGCAAAAAGGAGAAGGCGGACATGGCATTCCTTCGCGACTTGGGGATGATGGGCCTTTCCTGGGCGCTCTCATGAAGATTCGGCACGGCTCAGAAATGGATACTGAGGTGCCCGTCCGCCAGCTTTCAGTCCCGCCGGCACCGGCAGCCGCATCGACGTGAGGTGTTCGATTGTCATGAATTCGCCGAAAAGCCATGGGAGAGGTACATCTTGATGCGAACAAAATCGGCATTGTCCGGCGCGCGACGCGCCGATGTCACCGGCTTTGGTGTGCCGTACAGGCACGAAGTTCCCCAACGAACAAGTACGTTCGATGATTGGAATCGTCCTCGTGACCCATGGCCGCCTCGCGGCGGAGTTTCGCGCCGCGTTGGAACATGTGGTCGGTCCGCAAAAGCAGATCGAGTCGATCGCCATCGGTCCGGATGACGATATCGAACAGCGGCGCCAAGATATCGTTTCGGCCGTCACCAAAGTTGACAGCGGCGCGGGCGTGGTCGTGCTCACCGATATGTTCGGCGGCACGCCCTCCAATCTCGCGATTTCGATTATGAACGGCTCCAATATTGAAGTCATCGCTGCGGTCAATCTGCCGATGCTGATCAAACTCGCCTCGGTGCGTGAAACCTCAAGTCTCGAACAGGCGGTGATCCAGGCGCAGGATGCGGGCCGCAAATATATCTATGTTGCGAGCCGAGTTTTGGGCGCTAAACCCGATCGAACAGGTCTTCGCCAAGCCGTCCGCAAGGGCGGTTGGGAGCTCCGCTTCACCCATTGATCCAAGGCGCCATCTGGCACAATTTGTCTTCGCCATTGTCAGGTGAGTGGCATAATTCTTGCTACGAGGAATTTACATTCCGCGCGGACGTTTGGGCGACAGCGCCGGAGATAGGATGCTCGATAGGCATCGTCGGGAGGGGCAACCGTTGGGAGGCTTTCACACCTTAGAGGAGTGGCCTGCCATGATGATCCAGCTCTCAGTTTTTGTTCCGGCTGTCATCGCGATATACGTAGCAACCGGCGCTTGGGTTTTCTCCTGCGATCCCATCTCAAAAACCGTCGACGTTGTTCGGGGCGGACTTTTATACGGCGGGGTCGGCGTTTTGTTCATGTGCGCGCAGATTCTCGTTTTCCAGCGATATGGCGGCGCCTTCTTTTGACGAACAGATTCTTG
>JALZAY010000146.1 GCA_030948025.1 Pseudomonadota bacterium | reverse complement strand
ATTGGGCGCCAGAAGGAAAGCTGATTCCAGCGGTCAGGGCGCCGCCAAACATTGTCCCCGGTCTGCCGAATTTCTACGCCACCGCCAATGTGCAAGACGGATACGCAACCGGCGTCGTGGTCAAGCACCAAATGGGCCGTCCTATCAAGGTGGAGGGAAATCCTCGGCATCCAGCAAGTCTCGGCGCCACCGACGTCTTCGCGCAGGCGCAAGTGCTCGATTTCTATGATCCGGATCGGGCTTGGGCGATAACGGCACACGGCTCCCCCTCCGATCAATCGAGCTTGCAGACCGCATTAACGGCGCAGCGAGCAAAAATCGCGGAGAGCCGCGGCAACGGTTTCCACATCCTTACCGGCGCGATCACCTCGCCGACCCTGGCCGGGCAGCTAGATGCACTGCTCGCACTTTACCCAGAAGCCCGCTGGCACCGCTGGCAGGCGATCTCGCGTGAGAATGTTTCAAAGGGCGCCGTGCTTGCGTATGGCGCGCCGGTCGAATTGGCGCCGAAACTCGACGCGGCGGACGTCATCTTCGCCATGGACAGCGATCTCTTGAGTTCGGCGCCGGGACACTTGCGCTTCGCTCGCGACTTCGCCTCTCGCCGCAATCCCACGCGTACGCGGGAGATGAGCCGCATTTACGCCGTGGAGCCGACGCCGACGCTGACCGGATCCGTCGCGGATCACCGCTTCATCGCGGGGCCGCATGAGCTTTACGAGGTCGTCATGGCGCTGGCGGCAGGAATCCTGGAGGGCTCGCCACTGTCCGGGGCGCCGGACTGGGTCGACCAAGTGATCGCGGATCTCACTGCAAATCACGGCCGCGCGCTGGTGCATCTCGGACCCGACCAGCTTCCCGAAACGCATGCGCTCGTGCAT
Source organism: Pseudomonadota bacterium (assembly GCA_030948025.1). Lineage (GTDB taxonomy): Bacteria > Pseudomonadota > Alphaproteobacteria > Rhizobiales > Beijerinckiaceae > Methylocapsa. Next base: position 8,542 of record JALZAY010000146.1, on the reverse strand, counting down.
GCGATCAACGACAGGCTTGGCGCGCGCGGAAACACGCTGGAGCTCCTCGCGCCGGTTGCCTACCCAGCAGACCAGGCGGCGCCGCTAGCGGACCTCGTGGAGGACATGCGAATCGGGAAGGTCAGTACGCTGCTGATCATGGACAGCAACCCCGCCTACGCCGCGCCAGGAGCGCTCGATTTCGCCGAGGCGCTGAAGCGGGTCGATTTCAGCCTGACGCTGACCGTCTCGCCGAACGAGACCAGCCAACTGACGACCTGGGCCGTGCCGATGGCGCACCCATGGGAGACCTGGAGCGATGGCCGGGCGTTTGACGGCACGGCGACAATTCTGCAGCCGCAGGCGTTACCGTTTTATAACAGCATCGGCATGCATACGATGTTGGCGCTTTTCACGGAGCCTGCTCCAGCCACCACGCTTGAGATGGTGCAGGCGACATGGAAAACCCGGATGGGGGAGGATTTCGCGCAAGGCTGGGGGGACGCACTGGCCAGCGGCGTCGTTCCCGGCACCGCCAGTCCGAAGGCCGATGTGACCTTGCGCCCGGATGCCGGACGGCAGACGCCGCCTGAGCCCGCCAACCATCCGCTGACCATCCTGTTCCGGCCAGACCCGCATTTATGGGACGGACGCTACGCCAACAACGCCTGGCTGCAGGAGCTGCCGCGGCCCCTGACGAAACTGACCTGGGACAATCCACTGCTGATCGCTCCAGAGCGAGCACGGCAGTTGAAGCTCCGTAACGGCGACATGATCCGTCTCTCCCTGGGTGATACGAGCGTGACGGCTCCCGCCTGGATCATGCCCGGCCAAGCGGCGGATTGCGTCGTGGCGCTTCTTGGTTTTGGCGAGCGGCATGCCGGGACCGTCGGAACTGGCGCTGGCTTCGATTTTTATCCGCTTACTGGCCGCGCAAGTGCGCCGTCGCTGCAGAAAGTGCCCGGCCACTTGGATTTGGCCTGCACAGACCACCATAATCTGATCTTCGACGAGACGGGAGAATATGTCAGGCACGCAACACTTGCCGAGTATAGCAAGGACCCGCAGTCTCTCGCCACCGACAAGCCGGAGCCGCACCTTTATCGTTGGAAGCCCGAAGGACCCGCCGCCTGGGCGATGAGTGTCGACTTGAACGCCTGCATTGGTTGCAATGCTTGCGTTGTCGCCTGCCAGGCCGAGAATAATATTCCCGTCGTCGGCAAAGAGCAGGTGATTCGCGAGCGGGAGATGCATTGGCTTCGCATCGATCGTTACTACGAAGGCAGTCCTGACGCCCCAGACAGCTATTTCCAGCCGGTGCTTTGCATGCATTGCGAGCAGGCGCCGTGCGAGGTCGTCTGTCCCGTTGGGGCAACCGTGCACGATTCGGAGGGCCTCAACGTGATGGTGTACAACCGCTGCATTGGGACGCGGTTCTGCTCCAACAATTGCCCCTACAAGGTGCGTCGATTCAACTATTTCGCTTTTTCAAACCTGGAGCAAAGACCGCCCGAGGCGCGCAATCCCGATGTCACCGTGCGTGGGCGCGGGGTGATGGAGAAATGCACTTTTTGCTTGCAGCGTATCGCCGAGGCGCGCATTGCCGCCGACCGGGAGAACCGGCCGGTCGGCGAGGTGCGGACGGCGTGTCAAGCCGCGTGCCCCACGCAGGCTTTTACGTTTGGCAATATGGCGGCGCCAGACAGCGAGGTCGCGAAACGCAAACAGAGCCCGCTCGATTACGCGCTGCTGGCGGATCAGAACACGCATCCGCGCGTTACCTATGAGGCGCGGATCCGCAACGAGAATTTGTTAATCGAGGATAGCGGCGAATGACCGATATTCCGGCCTCACACGCACTGCATCCGGAGAGTCCCATCGGCGGTTCGCGCCCGCCGCTTTCGCGCGACCCAGTTGTGCTGCCGGATTCCACCATCGGTTCGATGACCGACCAGATATGCGCGATCGCACTGCGTGAACGGGCCTTTTTGTGGTGGTGGATCGCGATGATTCCGGCCTCGGTCCTCACCGGCGTGCTGGTCGCCGCAATCCTCTGGCTGTTTTACGCGGGCGTTGGCATTTGGGGCATAGACTGGCCGGTGGTCTGGGGCTTCGCGATCATCAACTATGTCTGGTGGATCGCGATCGCGTCGGGAGGAACGTTCATCTCCGCGCTTTTCTATCTGACGAAGGTGGAGTGGCGCACCTCCCTCAACCGAATCGCCGAAACGATGACAGTGTTCGCGGCCGCTTGCGCGGGGGTCTATCCGATCCTGCATCTGGGCCGGCCATGGTTATTCTATTGGCTATTTCCTTTCCCCAATACGATGACTTTATGGCCGCAGTTTCGAAGCCCGCTGCTGTGGGATTTTTTTGCAATTCTCACCTATGTCACCTCTTCCATCCTGTTTTGGTATTTTGGCCTCATCCCCGATCTCGCGACGATGCGCGATCGCGCGGCAACGCGCCGCAAGCAGATCCTCTACGGCGTGACGGCTCTGGGGTTTCGCGGCTCGGACCGCCAATGGCGGCATTATCATCCGACCTATGGCGTCCTGGCGGCGATCATGGCTCCGCTGGTCGTCTCCGTTCACAGCATCGTCGGGCTGGATTTCGCCGGCGCCGCCACCGTCGGATGGCATTCCACGGAGTTCCCGCCCTTCTTTGTCTTCGGCGCATTGCTGTCCGGCTTCGCCATGGTGTTGCTGCTGGTGGTGCCGCTGCGCCGCCTGCTGAGCTTGGAAGACTTCATCACTGGGCGGCACTTTGATATCTTGTGCAAAATGTTGTTGGTGAGCAGCCTCTGTCTCGCTTACGCCTATATGATGGATGCGTTCACGATCTTCTACGGCGGAGACAATGCCGAGCGAACGCAGTTCATCGACAAGATCCGCGGGTCCTACGCCGCCGTCTATTGGGCAACTATCCTGTTCAACATCGCCCTTCCGCAGTTCATGTGGTTTAGGCGATTGCGCCTGAACCAGACGCTTATCATGTTGGTCTGCTTCGGCGTGATCGTCGGCATGTGGTGCGAACGCTACACCATCGTCGTGATGAGTCTGCGCCGTACTCACCTGCCGTCCACGTGGGGCGATTTCCACGCGACTTTTTGGGACTGGGCGACACTTTTTGGTACTGTCGGCCTCTTCGCCTCCGGAATCCTTCTGTGCGTGCGCTTTCTGCCAGTGATTTCGATGTTCGAGATGCGTGCACTGCTCCAGCGCTCACGCGAAGGAGAGAGCCGATGAACGGCGTCATCGTGGCGTCTTTTGAAACCGAGACGACCCTCCGCCGCGCGATCGAGCGGCTGGGTGCCGGCCGCATCGAGGGACTGCAAACGTACACGCCGAAGCGTCTCGATGACGATCCTGCGGACTCGCTTGTGCCGCTAGTTATCCTGATCGCGGGGTTGTTTGGCGCCGCGGCCGGTTTCGGGATGGAAGCCTATGCGAACGTAATCGCCTATCCTCTCGACATCGGTGGACGGCCGGAATTTTCCTGGCCGGCTTTCGTGCCGATCGCGTTTGAAATCGGCGTACTGTTCGCCATTCTCGCCGGAGTTATCGGCTATTTGATCGCCACGGGCATGCCCAGTCTCTATGATCCGATCGACGAGTGCGAGTCTTTGCGTGAAGCGATGGGTGATGGATGGGTTATTGCGATCCGTATCGGCGATGCGCAGGTACTCGAGCGCGCCCGCAACATACTTGATGGCCTCGATCCGAAACTGATCGAGGAGGTGTCGGCGTGAGGCGCGTGTTCCTCCTGCTTGCCGTGCCAGTGGCGCTCGGTGGCTGCGACGACATGAGCGTTCAGCCCAAACAGAAGGCCTATTCGCCGCTCGTCGGGCCCGCAAAGGTCCCGCCCAACACAGTGGAATACCAGGACAAGCTGGCGCCGGCGCCGCCGGTGACGCTCGCGCTCCTGGAGCGCGGGCAAGACCGCTTCCGGATTTACTGCACCCCCTGCCATTCGGAACTCGGGGACGGGCGCGGCATGATCGTGCAGCGTGGTTTCCCGCCGCCGCCTTCCTATCACATTGATCGTTTGCGCCAAGCGCCGGTGCAGCATTTCTACGACGTGATCACGAACGGCTACGGCGCGATGTATTCCTTTGCCGACCGCATCCAGCCGGAGGATCGCTGGGCGATCGCGGCCTATATACGCGCCTTGCAGCGTAGCCAGCACGCCAAAGTGACGGATGTGCGAGCAAATGAGCGGGGAGCGCTGCAATGACACGTCTCGAAGCGGAACGCATAGCTTGGATTGCCGGAGGCATCGGTCTCGTCGGCGCGGCGGTCGGATGGCTCTTTGCACCGGCCGCATTCCCGCACGCCTGGCTGGCGGCGTTGACTGCCTGGCTCGGTTGGCCGGTCGGCTGCATGGGGCTTTTGCTGATCCACGCGCTGACCGGCGGGCGCTGGGGTTATGCGATCCGGCCGCAGCTGGTGGCGGGCACGCGTACGGTGTTGCTGCTGCTACCGGCGGTGATCCCTTTGTTGATCGTGTTGCGCACGCTCTATCCCTGGGCACGCCCGGACGTGGCGGCGCATCTCGGCAACCGGTTTTACCTGAACCTGCCGTTCTTCCTCGGACGGGGAGCCGTCTACCTGATCGTGTGGCTCGGGCTGGCCGGGCTGATCCTACGAGCGCTTGGGCAGGACATCCCGGACGCAAGGCTCGCGCGCATCGCGCCCCCCGGGCTGATCCTACTGGCGATTACCGTCACCTTTGCGGCGATCGACACGACCATGTCGCTCGATCCGCGTTTTGCTTCCAGCGCCTACGGCCTGATCGCGATTGCCGAAATGGGGCTTTTGGCGCTGTCGGTATCCATCTTCGCCGCCGTTATCGGTGAGCCCCCGGACGATACCACGTTGCGCAACCTTGGGAGGCTGCTGCTGGCGCTGCTTATCCTCTGGGCATATCTGGACTTCATGCAGGTGCTAATCGTCTGGCAGTCCGACCTGCCGAACGAGGCACCATGGTACATCGTCCGCTCGAGAGGCGGATGGGGCATCGCCGCAGCCTTGGTGGCGGGGTGCCATTTCGTGCTGCCCTTCTTCGCTCTACTGTCGCCGCGGCTGCAAGGTTCGCCGCGCGGAATCGCTTGCGTCACCGCACTGCTGATACTGAGCGAGGTCGTCCGCGGCTGGTGGCTAGTGGTGCCGGCGTCCGGACGCAGCTTCGGTCTGGTCGATGTGTTGGCGATGCTCGGCCTGATTGGAATTGCGGCAGCGCTGGCGCTACGTGCGCCGCTGTTGCCTGGCTTTCCAGAGGTGGTGCGACGCCATGTCTGAGAAATTCCTTGACCCCGCGCAACACGAGCCGGCCGATGTCGGCGGCCTCTTCATATGGGCCGGCCTGGCGCTAGTGCTGGCGTCGGTGTTCGTTTTGGGGTTGATCGTTCTGTGGCTTTACCCGGGAGCGACCACCGACCGCACCTTGCGCTTGCCCTTGCCGCGCTATCCAGACCCCCAGCTTCAACCGAATCCAGCCGCGGACATGCAGCGTTTCCGCGACGATGAAATGCGACACCTCAACAGCGCGGGCTGGGTCGACAAGGCGAATCGCATTGCGCATATCCCCATTGCCGATGCGATGCGCAAAATCGCGCAAGAAAATATTCCGGGCTGGCCCGGGGCGGCGGAGCCGCCCGTCGCGCGCAAGAATGCTCCTGCTTCGCCCGCGCCATCGGAGAAGCCCCATGAAGCGCAGGAGACGGTTCCAAGCTCGCCAGCATCAACGGAGAAGGCCCATGAGGCTGCGCGTCCTACTGCTTCTTCTTCTACTCATGGCGCCATCATTCGCCGTTGCGGCGTCAACGCCGGATCTCAGTGGCATTGCCTACGACCAAAGGCCAGGCATCCAACTCCCCATCCAAGACATGTTCCGCGACGACACCGATCGCATGGTGCGGCTGGCCGATCTTTTTGAAGGAAAGCCGTTGGTCCTTGCACTTGGCTACTTCCATTGCCCCAATCTTTGCAGCGTTGTTCGCGCCGATCTGTTTGATGCGCTCCGCGCGTCGGGAATGATGGCGGGCCGCGATTACGCGGTGGGCGCCTTGAGCATCGATCCGTCAGAGACCAGCGTGGACGCCGCTGCGGCCAAGGCGGACGATTTGCAGCGTCATCCGGCTCCGGGCGCCGCGCAGAATTGGCATTACCTGACCGGGACCTTCGATGCCGTGCAGGCGGTCGCTAACGCGGTAGGTTTCCACGAGCGCTTCGATCCGGAGCTGAAACAATTCGCGCATCCAGTCGGTATCGTCTTCGCCACGCCCACTGGCGCCGTTTCGAGCTATCTGCTCGGCGTCGGCTACCAGGCCGCCGATGTGCGGCTCGGCGTGACGCGGGCCGCTGGGGGCGGCATCGCGGCCGTGGCATCGCCGGTCCTGTTGCTCTGTTACGACTACGATCTGGCGACGGGGCGCTACACGCTCGCCATCATGAAGCTCCTGCGCCTGGCCTCGGCGATCACGGCGGCGGCCCTCGCAGGCGCGTTGTTCATCGCCCTTCGCCGCGAGAAGAGGCGCACATGAGGTTCTGGCTCCCTCAGGCGACGACCAGCGCGGCGGAAGTTGATTACCTGATCCTCGCCCTGCTTCTGACTTCCTGCGCAATCCTCGCGCTCGTCTTTGGTCTGATATTGCTGTACATGATCAAGTACCGCGCTGGCAGCGATATTGATCGTGGTGTTCTCGCCGACAAGACTTGGCGGCTGGAGGCGGCGTGGACCGTCGCGACCTTGCTCATCTTCTTTGGTCTGTTCGTCTGGGGCGCGGATCTCTACGTCCGGCTTTTCCAACCGCCTTCCGACGCTTTGAAGATCTATGTGATCGGCAAGCAGTGGATGTGGAAAATCGAGCATCAAGGTGGACAGCGCGAGATCAACACCCTGCATCTGCCGGTCGGGCGCGCGATCCAGCTGGTGATGACGTCGGAGGACGTGATCCATGACTTTTCCGTGCCTGCATTTCGCATCAAGCATGACGTGCTTCCAGGCCGTTACGAAACACTGTGGTTCGAGGTCAATGAGCCGGGGACGTATCACCTGTTCTGCACACAGCTTTGTGGGACAGGCCACGCCGAGATGTTCGGCGAGATCGTGGCGATGTCCGCTCCAGAGTACCAAAACTGGCTGCAACAGAACGCCGGCGGCGAGACGCTAGCCAAAGCAGGCGAGACCTTGTTCATGCGCTATGGCTGCAGCGGCTGCCACGGCGGCAACGGCGCCGGCGGGAGCCAATCTGGCAGTACGGTGCGCGCTCCCGCGCTCGCAGGGCTATACGGCAGCCCGGTGATCTTGATCGACGGCCGCATAGTCACTGCCGACGACCTTTACATCCGTGACTGCATCCTCTTGCCAGAAAAGCGGCGGGTCGCCAGCTATCCGCCGCTAATGCCCTCCTTCGCCGGACAAATCAGCGAAGAAGATCTTCTGAAAATCATTGCTTACATCAAGTCCCTGACGCCAGAGAAACAGTCATGAGCGACACCGTCATCGAGGCTCCCGAATTTGCCAATGGCACGGCCTCATACCTGACCGACGGCTCCACCCTCCGCAGCTGGTTGTTGACGACCGACCACAAACGGATCGCGATCCTCTTTTTTGGAACAATCACGATCTTTTTCTTTGTCGGCGGCGCAGCGGCGGCGTTGGTCCGCTATAATTTGATCGTGCCGCAAGGCATGATCGCCTCCGCGGAGACATACAACAGGCTGTTCACATTGCACGGCGTGGTGATGGTCTGGTTCTTCCTGATACCGGCCGTTCCGGTCACCCTCGGCAACTTCCTGGTTCCGTTGATGCTCGGCGCGCGAGACCTGGCCTTTCCAAAGCTGAATCTGTTGAGCTGGTATCTGTTCGTCGCTGCGGGACTTGTTGTCCTTTATGCGCTGTTCGAAGGCGGCGTCGATACCGGTTGGACCTTCTACACTCCCCTGTCGTCCACCTATTCCAGGAGCCATGTGGTGGCGGCCGTCGCCGGTGTCTTCATCGCCGGCTTTTCTTCCATTGCGACCGGGCTGAATTTCATCGTCACCATCCATCGCCTGCGCGCGCCGGGTATGACCTGGTACAAGATGCCGGTGTTCCTGTGGTCGCTCTATGCCACCAGCGTCCTCTTTGTGCTGGCGACCCCAGTTCTTGCCATGACGCTGCTGCTGCTGTCGTTCGAGCGGATCTTTCACATCGGCGTATTCGATCCGGCGGTGGGCGGCGATCCGCTGTTGTTCCAGCACCTGTTCTGGTTTTACTCCCACCCGGCCGTATACATCATGATTCTACCGGGCCTTGGTGTGATCAGCGAGATCGTTCCCGCCTTCTCGAGTAAGCGGTTATTCGGCTATAAATTCGTGGTCTGGTGCAGCATCGCAATCGCCGTGATCAGCTTCCTAGTGTGGGGGCATCACATGTTCGTTGCCGGCACATCGCTCTATTCCGCCCTCGTTTTCTCGATCCTGAGCTATGTAGTTGCGGTGCCTTCCGCAATAAAGGTGTTCAACTGGATCGGGACAATGCACAAGGGGTTTATCCGGTTCGACGCACCAATGCTCTA
>JALZAY010000322.1 GCA_030948025.1 Pseudomonadota bacterium | reverse complement strand
GTTCTCGTTTCTGCTGATGATCACGGCTGGTTGGGTTCATCGCCACCAACTGATCGTCATCGAGTTTCTCCAAGCCGAGAACCGGCTGCTTAAAGACCGGCTGCGCGGAAAGCGGATCCGGTTCACCGACGCGGAGCGGGCGCTGCTGGCGAGAAAAGCCAAGGCAGTGGGACGTAAGGCGCTGCTCGAACTGGACACGCTCGTTTCTCCGGATGCTCTGCTGCGCTGGCATCGACGGCTGATCGCCGAGAAGTGGAATTTCGCCGCGAATGCCGTAGTCGATGAAATTTGCCGTACCGGAAGCAAGGCCATCGCGCATAAAGCCGATATTTCGGCAGAAGACCAAGTAGGGGAAATGTTCGACCGCGCCGTAAGCGAGTTTGGCACGATCGACATTCTCGTCAACAATGCCGGCCTGCAACGCGATTCCGCATTTGCGGACATGACCCTGGAAAAGTGAAACAAAGTCCTTGGCGTCAATTTGACCGGCCAATTTATCTGCTCACGAGCTGCGATACGCGAGTTTCTGCGCCGCGGCGTCGTTCCGTCCGTATCGCGCGCAGCCGGTAAGATCATTTGCATGAGTTCCGTGCATCAGGTGATCTCGTGGGCGGGTCACGCGAGTTACGCAACCTGGAAAGGCGGCATCAAATTGCTGATAGAGAGCATGGCGCAAGAGCTTGCACCCAAGCGCAACCGCGTCAACGGCATCGCGCCGGGTGCGATAAAAACGCCCATCAATACCTCCGCCTGGGATACGCCGGAAGCGCTCAAGAGGCTGCTGACACTGATCCCCTATGGACGGATCGGCCCGCCCGAAGACATCGCGAGGGCGGCCGTTTGGCTGGCGTCCGACGACTCCGATTACGTCGTTGGCACAACGCTCTTTGTTGACGGCGGCATGACGCTCTATCCGGGCTTCTCGACCAACGGTTGAAGGCGATGGCGAAGCATTATGACGTCATCATCATCGGAAGTGGCCCCGGCGGTGCGGCGGTAGCGCAGCGCCTTGCGCCAACCGGCAAACGCATCTTGCTGATTGAGCGTGGCGATTATCTCCCGCGAACACGCGCCAATTGGGATGCGCAGACGGTGTTTGTGGACGGTGCCTACCAGGCGGATGAGACGTGGTACGACATAGATGGCAATAGCTTTCATCCCGGTCTGCACTATTGTGTCGGCGGCAATTCGAAGGTCTATGGCGCGGCACTCTTTCGAATGCGCGAGCGCGATTTCGGCGAAGTCCGCCATAAGGACGGCGTTTCACCCGCTTGGCCTCTCCCATATGAGGTGTTCGAGCCCTATTACGCCGAGGCCGAGCGGCTGTTTCACGTTCACGGTCAACGGGGTGAAGATCCGAACGAGCCGCCTTCACGCGGCCCCTTTCCCTATCCACCGGTTTCCCACGAGCCGCGCATCCAGATGCTGCACGACAGTCTGGTGAGGGACGGACTGCATCCGTTTCATCTGCCCCTGGGCATTCTTCTGGATGAGGTAGACGGCAGAGTCACGCCGACCAGCACATGCATTCGCTGCGACGCGTTCGATGGGTTTCCCTGTCTTCTGAACGGCAAGGCGGACGCGCAGGTCATATGCGTCGATCCGACGCTCAAGTTGTATCCCAACCTGACATTGCTGACCAACGCATACGTATCCACGCTGGGAACGGACGCCAAGGGCAACAGCGTGACTGACGTTGCCGTGACGCGTAACGGCAGCGAAGAATGCTACTCGGCCGATATCGTGGTCGTCGCCTGCGGTGCGCTGTCCTCCGCGCTGCTTCTGCTACGCTCTGCGAACGACAAGCATCCCGATGGCCTCGCCAACGGATCGGGCCAAGTTGGACGCAACTACATGCGTCACAACCAGTCCATCCTGATGGCGCTATTGCGCGAACCCAACGACACAGTATTCCAGAAGACGCTTGCTATCTCGGACTTTTACTTCGGGTCGGACGATTGGGACTTCCCCCTCGGCCTGATCCAGATGTGCGCCACGTCGCACGGCGCCCAAATCAGGGGGGAAGCACTTCCGAGCTGGCTCGAATGGATGCCGAAGATGCCATTTGACGAGATGGCGCGCCATTCGATGGACTTCTGGCTGTCGAGCGAGGATTTGCCGCGTCCGGAAAACCGCATTCGCTACGATGGCGAGCGCGTCGTGCTGGATCTCACCGAAGGCGATATGGAAGCCCATCGCCGGCTCAAGAAAAAGCTCGAAAAAATACTGAGCAAAGCGGATGCATATCCGGTGCTACTGGAGCGCAACTTGTATCTGGGGAACGACGTTCCCATCGGCGGCACCGCGCATCAGGCAGGGACGGCGCGCTTCGGCGCCAATCCCGCGACTGCGGTCCTCGACCTCGACTGCAAGGCCCACGAGCTCGACAACCTTTATGTAGCAGACGCGAGCTTTTTCCCGTCGATCGGAGCGGTCAATCCGACACTGACGATCATCGCCAATGCGCTTCGCGTCGCGGACCGGATCAATGAGCGGCTAAAATGATGGCTATGTTTTCGAGTGATCTCAGCGGGGCCCACGGG
>JALZAY010000145.1 GCA_030948025.1 Pseudomonadota bacterium | reverse complement strand
CCTAACAACCTTGGATTAAAGGCGCGACGTGCGATAGAAGACGCCGGGGGAAAGTTGTTTGACGGTTTCAAGCTGTGTCAATTGACAGGGACCGATTATTACATGAACGACGATCACCCCAATAAGGGCGGCTATACCAAAATTGCCGCTTGTGCCGCTTACGTAATCAACGAACTCGTAGCCGGGGGTCAATGAGGCGGTTGATGATACTCTTAGGTTTTGTGGGGCTTGGCGACCGCTCCACAGGCTCCGCCACTTTTAGAACACCGGCGGCGAGGTAACTCTGTCCTGATGCCGCGCTAATCCATATATCTTGTGGTTTTGAACCGCGCAACGAATCTCCGCATCCGCTGTCCACGCAAAATACAGATGTCAGTAGTTCCGCAATTTGGAGCTGTCAGTGGTGTGTTGTTTGCGCCGGGCGGCGGGCGGGCGCGGAGCCCCAGCGTAGCGCAGCGTCCGACCGGCGCCGGCAAAGCGGACGGATGAAACCGCTCCCGCTTTTCTACCGAGCGGGCCTTAACCCGCTCGGCTCGTAGAAGGGCTCAGCCGCCGCCTGGGGCGGTTTCGCCTCGGCGTGGATGTCGAAGAACTTCCGTCGAACGTGCGCCATGCAGGCAGCTTCCGTGACGCCTTGCTGGTACAGCGACTGTCTTGAAGTTCGAGGGTCGAGGTGGTAGCTAAGTGTCGCCCGGTGCGATCGTCGGCTTAAGCCGGGCGCTGGCGCGCCCGGCCTTTGGCGGCTGCCGGCCTTGAGCCGGTGCCCGCCGCGACTGGCCTTGCCGCCATGGCTGACCGTTCTTTTGTGGATCTCTACTCGAACGATGGCTTGAGTTTGTGCTAAGTGCAGAAACTCGCCAGCAAGGGGAAGTTTAGCGAACGAATGGAAGTAATCGCCATCTTCGGTGTGTTGCGCCGCCACGTCTACCTGATTGGTGCGCTGTGCATCGTAACCACGCTCGCCGGATATGGGAGCTCCTTCTTTTCCCCCCTGATACCTGAAAAATACGATGCCTCGGCTATCGTGTTGGTGCGGCCGCACGACCAGATCAAGATCGAGCCGAACAACCCAAGCAAGGAATTTTTGGACTTTCCTGTCGCACAAACGCCGGTAGTTGAGTCGGCCTCCAAGACGTATATCCAGATCATCCAGAGTCCCGCCCTGATTGGCGAAGTCGTGCGTGAACTGAAGCTGGACCAGACGCCGCCAAAGAAGAAGGCCGCGGGTGGGACTGTATTTGCGCAGATGTATGCTTCCATGAAGGCGCTTTACGACGGCATGGAACCATACCTCAAGGACGCGGTCGCGATTGTAAAGTACGGTAGATTGCTGAAGGATGACCCGTTCACCAAGGCGGTCAATGGCGTTAGCAAAGGCCTTGTGCTGAAGTCGTACGAGGACACCTATGTTTTCGAGATCAAATACAGCGACGAAGATCCCCAGACGGCTGCCGATGTCGCTAATACCTCCGCAAGATTGTTTATAGAATTCATGGAAGAGATGCGGTCTTCTGAGGCGAAGGATTCGGCCGATCGTCTGAAGAGCGAGCTTGAGCGGAGCCGAAAACGGCTGGTGGATGCCCGCGAAAGTTTACGAGATTACAAAGCATCACACGGGGTCTTCCTGTACCAGCCTGAGTATGATGCGAAACTCCGGGTGATTTCGGATTTAACCGTCGAACTTGCGAAACTGGATGCGAATCTCGCGAAATTGGATGCGAGTGACGCAAATGACAGTTTGGCAACCGGTACGTTCAAAGCCAACACCTACGCAAAGAAGCGCGCGCGCCTTCTTAAGATCCTTGATGAGAAGCAAGCAGACTTGGCTTCACTGCCTACGATCGAGCGCGAGCTGCAGCTCCGGCAGGCGGATGTCGATGTCGCAAACACGACGTACGGGACCGTTGCCAAGGAATTGAAGGATGCGGAAATTAAGTCCGACGCGATGCCCGAAGCGCGCTTGATCTCTCCGGCGTTCGTCCCGCGGCTGCCGAGCCGCCCGCGCCGCGACATAATCGTGCTGGCATCCCTTCTCACCGGTTTGCTGGTCGGCGTGGCTCTGGCCTTTTTTCGTGAGTACATCAACCGCACGGCTCGCGGGATTAACGATATCGAGGATTTCGTCGGCCTGAAGGTCATTGGAACTATCCCACTAGCACCGCAGACTCCCACTAGCTCCGCAGACCCTTCAGTCAGGCGCAAACTAGAACATTTTCAAAATGAGTCACCATAGCCGGCCACGCGGAGGCAGTTGGCGCATTCGTCTGATGTGAATGAACTCGTCGAGGAGGGCGCCGATGCGCCGCCAGAGGCCGTCGCGGGTTCGCTCTGGCGCCTGGCGGAGCAACGTTTTGAGCTTGGCGAAAGCCATTTCGATCGGGTTCATGTCGGGCGAGTTGCTGGGAGAGCTTTTGGTCCTGGGGGCGCTGACCAGTTTGTTGATGATCGTCGAGCCGTTGGATCGGCGCGCATGTCCGGCCGCTCGCCTTCATGGGCGGCGTGTGCGTTGGTTCGGAAAGAGATCGACACGTGAAGCTGATAAGACAACTCTGGTACATCCTTACCCCGCAAGAAAGGATGGAGGGCGCTTTTCTGTTGTGCGCGATGGTTCTCGGTGCCTTCTTCGAGACGGTGACCATCGGTGTAGTTTTCCCCTTTATCGCCGTGCTTAAGGAGCCTGAGCTGTTATTCAAAGCGCGACACATCCGACCGCTCTTATCCAATCTGAACATCAGCGAGCCGCGGGAGTTGTTCTTCATTCTCGGGCCGGCCCTGATAGCCCTCTTCGCTATCAAGACCGGTTACCTCATACTGTTGTACCGTTGGCTCTTCCGCTACGCTATGAAGAAACACGTGAACCTCGCGCGCCAATTGCTCGCAGGCTACCTTAGCGCGCCTTACACCTTACATATTCAGCGCAACAGCGCTGAACTGATAAGAGTGACGACCCGTTCCGTCGAGGACTTCACAAGCGGGTTTATGGTGAACCTACTAATTGTGCTGGGAGAGCTTTTGGTCCTGGGGGCGCTGACCAGTTTGTTGATGGTCGTCGAGCCGTTAGCAACGCTTGGCGCCCTAGTCGTCCTCGCCGTTCCGACCGCGCTGGTCTACCGATCAACGCAGCATCGGTTAGGCGCGTCGGGGCGCATTGCTGAACAAAGTTTCGGCTTGATGATCCAATGGGCTGAGCAAGCGATCAGCGGCGTCAAGGAGATCATGATAACGGGCCGCCGCTCGTTCTTCATAGATCAGCACGGCTACCATGTTCAGCGCTTTACCGATTCCGTGCGATCGTTGACCTTCCTTTCTGCAGTTCCGCGCTTCGCCATTGATACTCTCGCTGTTAGCGGAATGGTGGCTATTGTGGCTATCCTGTTGAGGCGCGGGCAGGATCTGCAGTCGAGCTTGCTGCTCTTGGGAGTGTTTGGTTTGGCTGCGGTTCGGCTGATACCTTCGACGAGCCGCATGAGCAGCTCGCTTGCACAGCTTCGCTATCGCTATGCTTCGACCGAAGTGATCTATCAAGAGCTGCTCGCTTTGCAACAGCGTCCAGCGGAACCGCTACCGGGTTCAGCCGAGGAGCAAGTATCCCCAATCCCGTTCCGGCGAACGCTCGTGATCGAACATTTGTCCTATTCGTATCCCGCAACGCGTCAGCCGGCGATCGACGATGTGTCACTCGAAATTCCGAAAGGGCATTGGGCGGCCTTCATAGGTCCGACCGGCGCCGGCAAGACCACACTCGCCGATCTTGTCCTAGGGCTGTTGGTTCCGAGTTCGGGCAGGATCCTGGTGGATGGACGCAATCTGCACGACAACCTTGCTAGCTGGCAGCGAAATATCGGATATGTCCCGCAGACGGTCTATGTGATCGATGATAGCGTTCGGCGCAATGTCGCCTTCGGCGTGCCAGAGGAAGAGATCGACAACGAGCGAGTGTGGCAAGCGCTGCGCGCGGCGCAGGTCGATCATCTCGTACGCTCGATGCCGGGCGAATTGAATGCGATTATCGGTGAGCGCGGCGGCCGCATCTCAGGCGGCGAGCGTCAGCGACTGGGTATCGCCCGAGCCCTTTACCGCGACCCGGAGGTTCTGGTGATCGACGAAGCAACGGCGAATTTGGATCCTGGGACTGAAGCTGCGATCGTCGAGGTTATCGGCGGACTGAGAGGAAAAAAGACAATAATCATCATCACGCATCGGCTGGCGTTCGCGAGAAACTGTGATTGTATCTATATGCTGGCGCAAGGCCGCCTTCGGAATTCGGGCGGGTACTCGGACCTGCTCTCGAGAGAGCCCACTTTTCTGGAGTTTTGCGGCGGCGCGTCGGAAGCAATCGCGGTTGATGCCGCATCCTCGGTCTAAGGCAGTTCGCCCGGCCAAAAATGTGTTCCTACGCCTGATGAATATCCGGCTGCAAGAACATGAGGCCCGAGACCGGTATGTCACATCGCGAGAAAGGCATAAGCCGTTTCGGACATTGCCAGACATCGGATTAAGCTGGACTTTGAAGCGTGACGCGACCATAATTGCGCGAGGATTTCTTAGGGGAAAACGTTTGTGGAAATGAAGTTGTTGGGTAAGCCCACGAACGGGATGGGGTTTGGGCTCGCGCAAGTCATGTTGGAGAGCCCGGAAGTCGCAGAGGCGTACGACGCGCTCTTTGGCGACTTGCGGCTCGCTCGCCCGCTCGCGTCCGGCAACTCGATACTTGTGACGAGCACGGCGCCTGGCGAAGGTAAGACGACCGTTGCTTTGTGCCTGGCGATCACGGCTTCACTTGCGGGTAAGACGGCCCTCTTGATCGACGCCGATCTGCGACGGTCGTCGTTGGCTGCGGCAGTGGGAAGCGCCGATTCAGTAGGGCTCATCGAACTCCTTCTAGGTGAGGCCGAAGCCGCTGAAGCTATCCGTCCCGTCCCGGCGTTGGCAGACTCGCCAAGGGCCGGTGTCGTCAGCTTTATGGCCGGGGGGCGGAAACCCCCAATATTTCTCGGGGCCGTGGATTGGTCTAAGGCGCGATCCGCGTTAAGGTCAATTTCGCAAGCGTTCGGGATCGTATTTTTGGATTCACCCCCTATTTTGGCAGCTAATGATGCGCTGCTCTTCGCGAGCATCGTTGATGCGGTCCTTCTGGTCGTCGGCACCGGAAATGCCAATCTCGACGAGGTACGGCGGGCCAAGGAACAGCTGGATGCGATCGGCACGCCGATCATAGGCGCCGTCCTTAACCGGTTCGAGCCGAAGGTCCACGGCCCTTCGAACCGGCCCTACCGCGGCTATTACCGCCGCTCGCGCACGTGAGCGCGGCACACTTGGCAATGCCTGCCGGTCCGCACTAGCCTCAATGCGCGTTTTAGCCCACATTCATACCTTTAACGACGCCGATATCATCGATGGAACGCTCGACGCGGTTCGCCATCAAACACGGCCGCCCGATGCCATCCTAATCGTCGACAACGCTTCTACCGACGGGACGCTGAACCGGACATTCCCTGAGCAGGTCAGCGTGATTCGAAACGCGGCGAATCTCGGTACTAGCGGTGCGGTTTCGATCGGTTTTGGTCACGCCTTGGAACGCAGCTTCGACTGGATGTGGATCCTGGACGCCGACAGCGTTCCCGAGCCGAGGGCACTGGCGAGGTTGCTCGACTTGTATGCCGGTTGGCCAAGCAGCCGGCAAGAGGAGACGGGCTTTATTGCCTGCCTGCCGCTGGACCAACCGGATGGACAGCCGCTCCACGGTCGCCTATTCACACGATGCGGACGCGTTGTTGTTACCCCTGCACCAGAACAACGCACCTACATGTGTCATGTCACAATCTGGTCTGGATGCTTGTACCGTTTGGCCGCAGTGCGCCGGGTCGGACTCCCCAACAAGGATTATGTTCTAGATCGCGGCGAACTCGAATACGCTTACCGCGTGATGAAGGCTGGCTACAAAGCCTTCATTCACGGAGACGCCGTCATTTGGCATAACATTCGTGGTACGCCAGGCCTCGCCTCGAAACGCTTAAAGGTTGGACCCATCACTCTGAAGGTCTTCGAGTTGGCGCCTATTCGATGCTACTATACGTGCCGTAACACGCTCTATTTCACAGTGTACGATTCGACGGATGGACGCCTCGCGAAGTTTCGCGAGTTATGGCGTTTGCGTTCAAGGCCCGGGCGCGGCTTGATGAGTGGGGTTGCCTGGCAAGCCGCTCTGTTTACGCTGAATTTCATACTGCGACCGCGCACCCACGGAGCCCAGATTCGTGCGTGCTTGCGCGGCATCTGGGACGGATTAACCGGTAACATCGCGGCACGCTATTAGGACCGATGCGCATTCTGACCCATATCCACACGATGAACGACGCCACTGTGATCGAGCAGGCGCTCGAGGGCCTTCGGCGTCAAACCCGACCACCTGACGCGATTCTGATTGTCGACAACGCTTCGACCGATGGAACTTTGGACAGAACCTTCCCCGAAACCGTTACGATTATTCGCAATCCGGAAAACCTAGGCACGAGCGGGGCCATTCGAACTGGCCTTGCCCACGCGCTGGAGCACGGGTTCGATTGGGCTTGGCTATTCGACGCCGACAGCGTTCCGGAGCCCGAGGCGTTGGAGAACCTGCTTGCCTTTTTCGAACGTTTGCCACCCGAGAAGCGAGAGCAGGTCTGCTTTCTGGCCGGCCCGTCGCTCACCGCAACCGGCGAGATCAAAGAGCAGCCGATAAGGCTTGAGGGGAGGGGGATGGAGTTTGCGCCGATTGCGAGCCTTGAGGGATTCACTCAGTGCGACTGCGTTCTGTGGTCCGGCTCGCTTTATCGCATGGCGGCGGTTGCGCGGATCGGTCTGCCGACGGCGGACTACGTGCTCGATATAGCCGAGCTAGAGTACGGCTATCGGGCCCGGCAGGTCGGCTTCACCAGCTACATCGTCCACAACAGTCTGATTCACCATGACGTGGGGCGCAACGCAGGGGCCGCACATAGGTTCTTCAGGTTGGGTCCGATGAGTCTCAAGCTTTACGAGGTTTCTCCACACCGTTGCTATTATAGCGCGCGCAACGCGATTTATTTCTGGCTTTATCAGTCTAAGCCCCGCCGCATGACTGTGGCCTTGCGCGCCATTGTACGAGCATTCGTCTTTGCCTTAAGTTTTGCCGTCCGGCCCTTCAGTCACCGGCCGCAACTGGCCGCCTGCATACGCGGCATCTGGGACGGCTTGACAGGGCACATGGAGCGTCGATACTGAGGGATCTCAAAATATCGAGTGGCGGCTTCTATTGGCCGGGTGCGGGAAGGAAGGTTGGCCTTGCCGACCGTAATTGCATAATCGATTGGGGCGACTTGATGTACGGCTACGAGGGAATGATCCGCGGATATTGCCGGTTTGTCGATCAATCGAGTATCGTCCTACACCACATGCACTCGATCGCCGCGTCTTCGCCGTTTAGGCGCGTCGCTTCGTCGAGGTGCAATGCTGTTGGTTCGGGCGCCGGGACCGACCTTGTGGGCCTGTCTGAGAGGTACGTGGGACGGCATCAGCCGGCGCCTCGGAAACACTGAGGCCGTCGGGTCGTCAAACGTTTTGAGGCGAGACGCGAGTATCCGGCGCGGGGCTTCGGTTACGAGTGTACGGTCCCAAGAAAAATTAAAAATGAGAAAATTTCTTGCTATTCTCGTTGCTGTCGTTGGTTTTTTCGGGCCAGCAGACCTGTGCCCGTCCTTGGCCACCACGTCTTCTTCAAGTGCCTGCGGCGCGAATGACGCGAATGCCATGGAGTATCTGATTTTTTGGCCGCCGCTTCCCGGCGCCACTCGTGAAACTTTGGGAGTTGACGACTTTGCCACGAAATTAGGAACAACCGGGGACGGCACGACCAGGCAGCTTGGCTTTGGCACGGGCATCCCTGTCTGGGCGCGTGACGAATCAAACATCGTCCAGGAGATAAGGCAGGGTTTCGACACTGCGAAACGGACGAATGTCGCGGTTCATTTTCACGTTGACGACCACATCGGATGGGACAAGCGGCCCGATCTGTGGAACTGGTACAACCCTGCAAAAAGAGGATATAACCCGGACAATAGAAAGAACGTGGAATGGTATGACTGGGAGGGAACCGCGAACAAGCGGAGATACTTCAGCCCCGAGGGGACGCCATCGCAGTCGCCTCACATGTGCTACAACAGCGAGGCGATTGAAAAAGAAATAGGCCGCATCGTTGCCAAGGTTGTCGGTCCCGCGCTTCGGAAAGAAATCGGCAAGCTTAAGCAACAAGACAAAGAATATTTGTTTGCCGGTATCACGGTCGGCGCGGAAGCCGGATTCGACGATTATTCCGTAATTCCGGAATTGTCTCAAATCCCGCGCAATGGCGATCCGATGCAAATGCAAGTTGCAAAGATGCTTATGCAGGCCGCAACGATGATTGACGAAGACGAAGCGCCGCATAGCAGACTCGGCTATTGCTCACTTACAAATGCCGGCTATAGCAATACTAATCCGCCGGCAGACATCAATCAGGCGCTTGCGAACGTTAACCAGAAATTCATCGAATTTTGGGACAAACAATTTTTTGACGCTGGGATACCTTGCTCCAGGATTTACACGCATGTCGCCGCTTCCCCGCCGCAGGATGACAACAACAATGCTCCTATACGCATTGTTTTCAATCCTTATGCCCGGCCCGGATGGACTACTTATCCAATAGCTACACTGGAGAACGGATTTCAACCGCTCTATACCGAGCTCGCAAAGCATGGCAATCCAGCCTGGGGGGGAGTCGAGGCGAATGCCACTTTCGCCAATCCAAACGCAGCTGCGAGGGCTAGCTGGGAAGAATATCTTGCCTGGCACTATAACCACGGCGCAAAGCTTGTCGGTATTAACATCGGGGCATCAGAGCAGTCGCTCATGTCACATCTTAGCAAAGGCGCTTTCGGTGAGGAGGCCATGGCAGCGTACGAAAAATTCTTAAAAGGAAAAAAATTAATTGAGAAATAACACTTCCCGAGCCCGCTCGCAGCGACCCAACGACTAGATCCAGTCCTACGCGCCGCCCACACGCGAGAGCGTGGGATACTGTAGCCCCGTGATGGCGGGCTCCTGGGGGGCCCGGCAGGTGTTTGAAGAACGCGAGCAGGGGTTCTCCCAGCGCATCGGCTTCCCATAGAACATGCGGTCGTTGGCCCAGAAAGCGAGAAGAAACAGAAGCACCAAGTCGGTCGCGGTAATTTGAAAAATAAAAAATTTGGATTAGTCAATCTTCAACTCGTCGATCGCGCACGACCATCGTTCAGGTTCTTGCTGATCGTGAACTGCAAGGACAACAGAAAAATAGCAAACCAATACAGACGCATCATCAAACCGTGCAGCGCTGCGTCGAACGGGCCGCCGGCTGCGGCGCTTTGGCGGCGTTGGACGACAGTTCACGGCCCGGCAAAAAGCCGGCCATCACCGCCGAAGCCAAGGAATGGCTGGTT
>JALZAY010000144.1 GCA_030948025.1 Pseudomonadota bacterium | reverse complement strand
CAGCGGCGAAATCACCGACCACTCGACATCCGTCAAATCAAAACGAGCCATTCCAACCTCCATGATCTGAAGGTTGAATCATTCTCTTGCCGATTCGGGAATCCCCTTTATGAGATCATGACCTAAACACCAGACATCCTCGCGTGATCGAGACACGCTGTCTTCCAGCGCCTCGAAGGTAACCGACTCACTGTGGTGGCCGACCATCTCGGTGCTGAAGATGCCGAATTCTGGGATGGGTTGCCCAATCGCGAGGGCGGTTGCGGTCATGCGACGATTCTCCAAGTCTACGTCTGTAATGCGCGCAAATCCTGCGAACAGACTGTGGCCTCCCGAAGGGCGAAAGAGCCCGTAGGCCGTGGCGGTCGTGATCCAGCGGGGGTTGATGTTGAGGACCAGCACCCATGACGGGAAAGCGTGACAAATGTGCGGGTCCTTGCTGAGATCCCCAGTGAATTGGAACTTAGCGGAACCTACCGGCCGCTCCTTCGGCAGATTCTTGGTTCGAAATCGAAGCCGATCGAAGGTAACGAGCTGGCCAACGTAACCGTCGTGCGCAAACTGAATGCGCTCGGCCGCTATACTGGTGATCGAGATGTTCTCAAGCGTCGCGTGGTATGCACTTATTAGCTGATTGAGTTCGAACCCCAGCTCGCTGAGCGACTGTCCATCAGGCGGCCCAGAGTACAAGATTTCGAAGCCTTGCACCGCGGCGTACTCACTTAATCGCGGCACGTTCAAGTATGAGAAGGAACTCACATTGATGCGCCACGGCTCCGCCAATTCAAGCTGAGCCGCCAGCCAAGAAAGATAGTTCGACCTAAGTTTTTGCAGGTCTGCGACGCTATACGACGCCTCATTGTCATCGATTATTTTGTGGTGCTTGCGGCAGAGCAGAAGCAGATTCTCGGGCTCATTCCTGGTGGAGTCGCTCAAGGCAGACGCGCCTCTTGCCGCTTTCGGCCGTTCCCCGGCGATGTGCGCAATCTCGCCGACGAGTGAGCGCTCGCCGCCTCCGTTTTCATGGATGAGACGCTCGCGGCACATGACGCACCGGCCCGCGAACAGGCCCCAGATGTGCTTTTCGGTTTTCGAGGAGATGGTCATGGGCACCAGTGGGCGCGGGTGAGACACGGGACGCTACTACCGTAATTGGGCCTTTGCCAGTCAGAGTCCAGCGCGTTTGCCAGTTCGCCACGGCAGCGCAAAGGTAACGCTTACCCGGAAAGCGGATCACCCGACAGTTTCCGCGCGCGCGGCTTGCCGCGGAGTTCCGTCGAGGACAGGGGCCAGCGCGGTCCGTGCAGAAACGTGAATGCCGGCGGCGCGGCCATGGCAAGACGCGCACCGTCCGTTTCGTCCAGGCGGTAAGGCGCCAGCGCTTGCGCCGCGCGCCCATGCAGCGCCGTCAGCGTCGAGCCGGGGCGATCGATAATCGCAATTGGAACAAGCCTTGCGATGTCGCGCCAGCGTTGCCAGCGATCGAACAGACGAAAATTATCCGCCCCCATCAGCCAAACGAAATGCACGCCGGGACAGCGCCGTTTCAAATAGGAAATCGTGTCGAACGTATAAGTGGAGCCGATCGCGGCCTCAATCGCCGTGATTGTAATGCGCGGATGTTGACTAACCCTGCGCACCGCTTCGACGCGCTTTGCGAGCGGCGCCAAGTCCCGCGCATCCTTCAGCGGATTGCCAGGGCTCACAAGCCACCAGACGCGATGGAGTTGGAGACGGCGCAGCGCTAGAAGGCTCGCTTCTCTGTGTCCCTCGTGCGGCGGATTGAAACTTCCACCGAACAGGCCAACTCTTAGGCCCGGCACGAAGGGCGGCGGTTTGGCGGAGGGTACGAAACTCAAGGGCGAATCTGCCCGTTGCCGCGAACGCGATATTTGAACGAGTTCAGCTGCTCTAGCCCTACCGGGCCACGCGCGTGCATCCGGCCCGTCGCAATGCCGATCTCGGCGCCAAACCCAAACTCGCCGCCGTCGGCGAATTGCGTCGAAGCATTGTGCATCACAATGGCCGAATCCACCTCTTTCAAGAACCGCTCCGCCGACGTTCGATTTTCGGTGACGATGCAATCGGTATGATGCGATCCAAAGGTTTCGATATGCGCGATGGCCTCTTCCAGCCCTTCAACAACTCGCGCAGAGATGATCGCGTCGAGATATTCGGTGGTCCAATCCGCCTCGCTCGCTTGCGTGACGCGTGGGTCAACGGCAAGCGTGGCGTCATCTCCCCGCACCGCGCAGCCGGCATCGAGCAGCATTTTGACGAGCGGCGCGAGATGCGTGTGTGCGCAGGCGCGATCGACGAGCAAGGTCTCGGCCGCGCCGCAAATACCGGTGCGACGGAGCTTGGCGTTGAAAACGATTGCTTCCGCCTTTTTCAGATCGGCATCACGATCGACGAACACATGCACGATGCCTTCGAGATGCGCGAAGACCGGCACTCTTGCCTCGGCCTGGACGCGGGCGACGAGGCTCTTGCCGCCCCGCGGCACGATCACATCGAGATTGCCATTCAGTCCCGCGAGCATCTCGCCGACGGCCGCGCGGTCCTTTATTGGCACAAGGGTTATCGCGGCCGTTGGAAGACCTGCTTCATTGAGACCCGCGGCGACACATTCATGGATGCACCGCGCGGAAAAAAAGCTTTCCGATCCGCCGCGCAGAATTACCGCATTGCCAGCCTTAAGGCAGAGCGCGCCGGCGTCCGCCGTGACCGCCGGGCGGCTTTCATAGATGACGCCGATCACGCCGAGCGGGGTTGCGACCCGCTCGATCGAAAGCCCGTTCGGCCGCTCGAACCGCGCGAGCACGCGGCCTACGGGATCGGGAAGAGCGGCGATGGCGTCGAGGCCGCTAGCCATGGCCTCGACGCGGGAGCCATCGAGAGCCAGCCGGTCGAGGAAGGCGGGCGTCGTGCCGCTGGCCTTGGCGGACGCCATGTCGTGCCCATTGGCGGCGAGAATTTCTGTCGCGCGGCGGCGTATTGTCGCGGCGGCGGCGAGCAGCGCCCGGTTCTTCGTCTCGGTCGAAGCGAGCGAAAGCGCATGCGCGGCCGCGCGGGCCGCGCGCCCGATAACAGTCATGACCTCCGCGGTATCGGCCTCGCGATGGCCCTCCTCGATCGTTTTAAGACTTTCCATTCGTAGCCCCCGCCGGTGCGGCAAATTGGCCGCTGGCGACGACCATGTCGTCGCGATGAACAATTGCCGCGCGCCCCGGAGTGCCGAGCAAGCTCAGGATATCCTGCGAATTGCGTCCGGCGATCAAGACCGCCTCGCTCGCGTCGTAGCCGACAAGACCGCGCCCGATCTCGGCCGCGTGGGCATCGCGAATTAAGACGCAATCGCCGCTCGTGAAATTGCCCTCGACCCGCGTCACGCCGGCGGGCAGCAGGCTCTTGCCATTCGCGATGGCCTTTGCTGCTCCGGCATCGACATGCAAGGCACCGCGTGGCTCCAGCGATCCGGCGATCCATTTTTTTCGCGCGGTGACCGGGTTGGAGCCGGTAAGGAACCAGGTGCAAGGCACCGAAGCGTTGAGGCGCGACACGGGATGCTCGACCCTTCCGTCGGCGATCAGCATATGGGTGCCGCCGGTCGTCGCGATTTTCGCCGCTTCGATCTTGGTGCGCATGCCGCCGCGCGACAACGGCGAGCCGCCGCCGGCCATCGTCTCGATCGTTGTGTCCACGCGCGCAACCACCGGAACAAGCTCGGCGTTGGGGTTTTCCGCCGGCGGCGCGGTGTAAAGCCCAGGCACATCGGAGAGCAGAATCAAGAGATCCGCGCTCGCCATGGTCGCGACGCGGGCGGCCAAGCGATCGTTGTCGCCGTAGCGTATTTCGTTTGTCGCGACCGTATCGTTCTCGTTGATGACCGGCACGGCGCGGAGATCGAGGAGGCGGCCAATCGTCGCCCTCGCGTTCAGATAGCGCTGGCGCTCCTCGGTATCGCCAAGCGTAACCAGAATTTGCCCGGCGGTGATCTTCCTGTCCGCGAGCACTTCTGCCCAAATTCGCGCCAAGGCGATCTGGCCCACGGCGGCGGCGGCCTGACTATCCTCGAGTTTCAAGTCGCGTCCGGGCAAGCCCAGCACAGTGCGCCCGAGCGCGATCGCGCCAGACGAAACGACGAGGAGATCGGAGCCTTGCGCGTGCAAATCCGCGATGTCCTGGGCGAGCGAGAGGAGCCAGCTTCGCTTGACGCAGCCTTGTTCGCGATCGATCAGCAAGGAGGAGCCGACCTTAATGACGATGCGGCGGAAGGTTTTGAGGCTCGGCAAGGTGGCGGAAGCCGCCGCCGCTTGGTTTGCCACGCTCAAGGGTGCCACTCCACGACGGCGCGCGGCTGAACTGTCTTGGCGTTCTGGGTCTCGTCGATAAACGTTAAAAGCCGGCGCAGGGTTTCGCGCATATTGATGCCAGCGACCGCCGAAAGCCGCAGTGGCGTTTGCTTGGCGGCGCGTTTTAGCCGCGACCCCTGAGCTTGCAGCGTGGCTTGATCGACACTGTCGATCTTGGAGAGCGCGACGATCTCAGGCTTTTCCGCGAGACCGCCGCCATAGGCTTCGAGTTCGCGGCGCACGGTTTTATAGGCCTTGCCCGCATGTCCGGTTCCGGCATCGACAAGGTGGAGAAGCACGCGACAGCGCTCGATGTGGCCCAAAAACCTGTCGCCAAGCCCATGGCCGTCGTGCGCCCCTTCGATTAGGCCCGGAATATCGGCGACAACGAAGTCACGGCCGTCGCAAGTGGCGGCGCCAAGCTGCGGATGCAGGGTGGTGAAAGGATAATCGGCGATCCTAGGCCTTGCCGCGCTGACGGTCGCAAGAAAAGTCGATTTGCCGGCGTTGGGCAAGCCGACGATTCCAGCGTCGGCAACGAGTTTCAAACGCAGCAGGATGACGCGCTCTTCGCCCTCCTGGCCCGGATTGGCGTGGCGCGGGGCCTGATTCGTCGAGGTCTTGAAGCGGGTATTGCCAAAGCCGCCATTGCCGCCCCGCGCGAGACAGACGCGTTGCCCGATTTCGGTTAAATCGGCAAGCAGAACCTCGCCCTCCTCATCGAAAATCTGGGTTCCCGCGGGGACCTTCAGAATCGCATCGGCGCCCTTGCCGCCGGCGCGGTTCTTGCCCATGCCGTGCATTCCGGTGGTCGCCTTGAAGTGTTGCTGGTAGCGATAATCGACCAAGGTATTGAGGCCAGCGGCGCATTCGGCGATGACGTCGCCGCCGCGCCCGCCGTCGCCGCCATCTGGCCCGCCGAATTCGATAAATTTCTCACGCCGGAACGACAGGCAACCGGCGCCGCCGTCGCCTGAACGAATTGTGACTCTGGCCGAATCGAGAAATTTCATCGCAACTAGCCTTGAATCTGAACTATGCCGCGCGGACCGGGGCACGAGGGATCATGACAGAACCGAAAAAGCCGATCAACTTTTTTAAAATCCCGCCCTCATTCCAATGGCCGGGCATTGCAGTGGCTTTACGACATGGTGACGCGGAAGAACCTGCGGCACTTGACATTCGCGTTTGCGGGAACCCGTGCCGCCCTCGTGGGCAACCCAGAAGTGTCCTGTTCAAATACAAAATCACCCATGCTAACGATGGACCGTGCCCACCTTGAACGAAATCGGGCGCCGGAACCGTCGTTCCTCTCGCAAGCGCCGCCCGCAATCTTGGGCAAGCGTCGTCCCGAGGAATAGTCCTTCTTGCTTTTCAGCTGGAGTCGTTTTCATGCGATCGACGATACGCTTTTTGGGTTTGATTGTTGGCTTCCTGTGGCTTTCTCCCGTTGATGCCGCGACCTGCCGCGATCCGGCGGGATTCGACGCTTGGCTCGCGGGCTTCAAGACGGAGGCTGCGGCCAGTGGCATTTCTCCATCGGCGATCGGCGCGCTCGATGGCGTCGCCTACGATCCGGGGATCGTCGCGAAGGATCATGGCCAGCGTGTCTTCCGGCAGAGTTTCGAGCAATTCTCGGGCCGCATGGTAAATGCCAACCGCCTTCGCCGGGGCGCAAGCTTAATGAAGCAATACGCCGCGACCTTTGCTCGGATCGAGCAGGCCTATGGCGTGCCCGCCCCCGTGATCGTCGCGATCTGGGGGCTCGAGACCGATTTCGGCGCGGTTTCCGGCAACACGCCGACATTACGCGCGCTGGCGACGCTTGCTTACGATTGCCGCCGCTCCGACATGTTCCAGACGGAACTCATGGACGCCTTGCGGCTCGTTCAGCGCGGCGACCTGTCGCCCAGCGCGCGCGGCGCGTGGGCCGGCGAAGTCGGCCAGACCCAATTCATGCCTTCGTCCTATCTTAAATTCGCGGTCGATTTCGACGGCAACGGCCGCCGCGATCTCGTTCGTAGCGTGCCCGACGTTTTGGCCTCGACCGCTAATTTCCTTCGGAGCTATGGCTGGCAACGTGGCGCCGCTTGGACGCCAGGATCGGCCAATTTCGCCGTCATCAAGGAATGGAACAAGGCCGACGTCTATGCGCGGACGATCGCCTATTTCGCGACGAGGCTCGCCGGTGGCGAGTAAATGAAATGGACCCGCGAATGCGATCTAAAAGTCGCCATCCATCCGCTTTTTTCTCGCCGCGCGCAAGACGGGCTCGACGAGAGAATTGCAACCGGCTATGATAAAGGCGTCGCGTCAAGCCGCTGGCGGGAGTGAAAAACAGCACCCACAAACAACACTTGACGGCATCCGCATCGCGCAGGAGAAAACAATCTCCTCGCGCGCGGCGCCGGAGGCATTCACGGCGCAAAACAAGGTTCCGTCCTGTCTGCCTAAGGCCATGCCCGCGGCCGGCACAAGCTCCCCTTCCGTATTAAATGCGAGGTTTTACCCATGCATCTTGGCAAGCGTGCAATCGCCGAATTTCTCGGTACTTTTTGGCTGACCTTTGGCGGCTGCGGCAGCGCGGTCATTGCTGCCGCCTATCCTCAACTGGGGATCGGTTTTCTCGGCGTCGCGGTCGCCTTCGGTCTCACCGTGGTGACGATGGCCTATGCGGTCGGACATATTTCCGGTGCTCACTTCAACCCGGCGATCACGATAGGCCTATGGGCCGGGAGGCGGATTCCTTTCCGCGATGTCGTTCCCTACGTCGTGTTCCAGGTTGCCGGGGCGATCGCCGCGGCGGCAGTGCTCAAAATCGTGGCGGAAGGCCACCCGGGTTTTGTTCTTGGCGGTTTCGCCTCGAACGGCTACGGCGATTTGAGCCCCGGTCATTACAATCTTCTTTCCTGCGCCATCATCGAGTCCCTTCTTACTTTCTTTTTTGTGCTGGTCATTATGGGGGTAACGTCGGCGGGGGCGCCGGCGGGCTTCGCGCCGCTCGCGATCGGGCTCACCTTGACCCTCATTGTCCTCATCGCCATTCCGGTCACCAACGCCTCGGTCAATCCCGCGCGCAGCACCGGCCCGGCGATCTTCGCGGGCAAAGCCTATGTCGATCAGCTTTGGTTCTTTTGGCTGGCGCCGGTCTCCGGCGCCGTAGTGGCCGGCCTCGTGGGCGGCGCTTTATTCCGCAAGCCCGAGGAGGGCCGTTGAAAGGTCTGGGGCCACACCATCGATTGACACGCCTTGGCGCTCGCGCGGGCTCCGCGGGGCCACCCGGCAATTCTAAGGGCGCGTTGGGGAATAGATGAATCGGGTTGGAGGGGAAGGATTTTCGACCGCTGTGAAGCAGCGTAACTTGCCGGGATGATCGATGAAGAGTCTTGGCAAGCGCGCGGCGCGGCGATGTCCTGCATCGCGATGAACGGCGGCGGTGGCTTTTCGCGGCGGCGGACGCCAAGGCGGCCGGTTATGGCGGCATCGCGGCGGTGTCGGGGATCGCGGCGAGCACGATCGGACGTGGCCTGAAGGAGCTTGGCGCGCCGCCACCGTTGGAGCCTGGCCGGGTCCGGCGGCCGGGCGGCGGCCGCAAGGCGTTGGTTTCGATCGACCCGAAGCTCCGCTCCTGGGGGATCGAAACGCCCTCGTCGAGCCCGACGCGAACGCGGAAACCGGCTTGGCGGCGTTATTTGCCGGTTTTTATCCGCGCCCATTCGCGGATAATCGTCTTTCGCGCCGCTGGATCATGGTTTGCCACCGCGAAGAGGCGTTGCATCGTCGCGGCGTCTGGGTAAATCGACTTGTTCTCGACGATGTCCTTGCCGATCGAGGATTTCGAAGCGAGGACGCCGTTGGCGAGATGGGTGAAATTCGTGTTGCGCGCGGCGATTGCTGGCCGCAAAAGGAAGTCGATAAAGGCATAGGCGTCCTCGACATGCGGCGCATCCTTCGGAATGGCGAGATTATCGAGCGACATCAAAGTGCCTTCCTTGGGGATAGTGTACTCGATTTCAATCCCATTGTCAGCCTCCCGCGCACGGTCGCGCGCGCGAAAACTGTCTCCGGAATAGCCAACGCCAAGACAAATGTCGCCATTGGCCAGCGCATCCACAAAGTCGGCGGAGTCGAATTTTTTCACGTTGCGCCGCATGCCGCTTAACAGTTCCGCGGCACGCTTGAGATCGCTCGGGCGTATCGACGCCGGATCGGCCCTAAGATATCTAAGCGCGATCGCAAACAGTTCTTCGCCGCTGTCGAGAACGGTAATGCCGCAGCCGGCGAATTTCTTCAAATTCCCTGGCTTGAAGAGGATGTCCCAAGAATTAAGCGAAGCATCGGCTGCTGCATCGCCCAAAAGTTCCTTGGCCTTTTCGACATTGTAGGCTATGCCCGCCGTAAACCACATATAGTTGACCGCATATTGGTTGCCCGGATCCTGGACGCCAAGGCGCGCCATCACCTCCGGCCAAAGGTTCTTGCTGTTTGGAAGTTTGGTTTTGTCGAGTTTTTGGTAGAGCCCCATCGCGATCTGCCTTTGCAGGACGGACCCTGAGACGATCACAACATCGAAACCGGTCTCGCCGGTCAGGAGCCGCGCCTCGAAAGCCTCGTTTGAATCGTAAGCGTCATAGGCGACCTTGAGCCCTGTCTCCTTGGTAAAGTCCTCGATGACCTTGAGATCGATATAGTCGCCCCACCCATAGACATTGACGGCCTTCTCTTGCCCGAAGGCGGGAAGAAGCAGGCTGCACAAGCAAAGGCCAAAGAACCAGAGCGCTGCGAAAGAATTTTTCATGCGAAGCTTGCAAACCGGTGGGCCGTAGCGAATTGATACCGCTCGCTCAAGAGATAGTGGAACTTGTGCCCGCCGGCAATTTGTTGGACGGTATTAATCAGTCCATAAGTCGCGGCACATTAGGTCATCGACTCATTAAAGCGCATCCAGATTCGAAGTGAAGCGAGTTTGACGCCGGCGAGGAAGTTATCGGGCGTTTTGTCGTAGCGCGTGGCTACGGCGCGGTTTGTTGAAAAAGCGCTCGACGAGATTTCGGTATCGGTAAAGGTAAGAGCTGAAGGCCGGGACATTCTTGCGGTTTGGCATGGGCTTGATGTTGGCCCATGCGCCGCGTTCATCGAGGCTTTTGCG
>JALZAY010000143.1:8880-9507 GCA_030948025.1 Pseudomonadota bacterium | reverse complement strand
CTCAAGGGCGGGCGAATCGACGACGTGTCGTTTAAGGCCTACCGCGAGACGGTCGATCCCAACAGTCCGAACATCGTTTTGCTCGCGCCACTGGGTTCGCCGTTGCCTTATTACGCCGAGACGGGCTTCATCGCTGATGCCGGCGCGAATCTTGTCCTGCCCGGGGCCGATACGTTGTGGCTAGCCGATCATGATACGCTGACGGAAACATCGCCCGTGACGCTCACCTACGACAATGGCCAGGGCCTCGTGTTTCACCGCAAAATCGCGGTGGACGACCGTTACATGTTTACGGTGACCGACAGCGTCGCGAACAAGTCCACGCAGGCGGTCACGCTGCACCCCTATGCATTCGTCAAGCGGCATGGCAAGCCCGTGGCTTCTGGCTATTACAGAGTGCACGAAGGGTTCGTCGGGGTCATTGGCGAATCTGGCGCCGAGGAGATTAGGTACGACAAGATCGAAAAGGAAGATCATGCAACGAAGAGCTTCGCGGGTACCGGCGGTTGGCTAGCCCTCACCGACAAATATTGGGCCGCGGCGGTCATTCCGGACCAGGGCATAGCTTTCGAGGCAAGCTTTTCCGGATCCGGCGGCGCTCCCGTGATTTATCAGGCTGGATTTGCC
>JALZAY010000143.1:0-8870 GCA_030948025.1 Pseudomonadota bacterium | reverse complement strand
CTTCGAGCGAATTCACGTCCAGGGTCTTCGCGGGCGCCAAGGAGACCGCCACGCTCGACAAATATCAGGCCAATTTTGGGATCGAGAAGTTCGATCTTCTGATCGACTGGGGCTGGTTTTATTTTATCACCAGGCCGATGTTCCGCTTGCTCGACCTCATTTACAAGTTTGTCGGCAATTTCGGGGTCGCGATCTTGTGCATCACGGTCTTGGTCAAGGGACTCTTTTTCCCGCTGGCCAACCGGAGCTATCGCGCGATGGCCAAGATGAAGGCGGTACAGCCGCAGATCACCGCGATCCGCGACCGCTTTCCCGACGACAAGCCCAAGCAGCAGGCGGAAATCATGGCGCTTTACAAGCGCGAAAAGATCAATCCCTTGTCGGGCTGCCTGCCGGTGCTGATTCAGCTGCCGGTCTTCTTCGCGCTCTATAAGGTGCTCGTCATCACGATCGAGATGCGGCATGCGCCGTTTTTCGGCTGGATCAAGGATTTGTCGTCGCCCGACCCGACCGTCGTCTTCAATTTGTTCGGCCTGCTGCCCTTCGATCCGGCTCAAATACCGGTGTTCGGCCCCTACCTCGCGATCGGCGTTTGGCCCCTCATCATGGGCATTACCATGTTCATTCAGATGAAGGTCAATCCGGAACCAACCGATCCGATGCAAAAGCACGTGTTCACCTGGATGCCGTTCATATTCACGTTCACGCTCGGCAGCTTCGCTGCCGGCCTTGTCATCTATTGGAGCTGGAATAATCTTTTGTCGGTCATTCAGCAGACCGCGATCATGAAACGGGCCGGCGTCAAGATCGAACTCTGGGACAATTTGATAGGCATGTTCCGCAAGAAAGCGACAACCTGAGTTGGCGGGCTCGCCGGCCGTGAAGGATCTGGCGTGTGTGCCCTCTTGACTTTGCCGAATTGGGACGCAAGCTTTTCGGGGGGGAATGTGCGTTTCTATGGGCAGCGGCGAACGCCGCCCAATTGCCGCCGCCGGGCCCGCCGGAGATCGCCTTCGCCGGCCGGTCCAACGTGGGAAAATCCTCGCTCCTCAATGCGTTGACCAATCGCAAAACGCTGGCGCGGACGTCGCATACGCCGGGATGCACGCGCGAACTTAATTTTTTCGTGCTTGGCGGCGACGGAGAAACCGCGACATTGCGCCTGATCGATATGCCCGGCTATGGCCATGCGGCGGCATCGAAGGAAAAGACCGCGTCCTGGACCCGGCTGATAGGGGATTTCTTGCGCGGCCGGGTGCCGTTGCTGCGCGTGTTTCTTCTCATCGATGGCCGTCACGGCGCAAAACCGATCGACATTGAGATGCTGGATTTTCTGGATCGATCCGCGATGTCCTATCAGATCGTCTTGACGAAGCAAGACGAAGTGAAAGCCGCCGAGCGGGAAGGACGCCTCGCCGCTACGCTCGCCCTCGTGAACAAACGTCCCGCCGCGTTTCCGGAGGCGATCTTCACCTCGTCGCGCAGTGGCGAAGGCGTCGCCGAGCTGCGCGCCGCGATCGCGAGGCTGTTAGCGGAACGCGGCACTTTAGGCCACGGGACGCGGTAACGGCGCGGCCGCAATTCCGCTCCCCGGCGTTTGCACGAAGTCGCGGTCTCGATATTGATCGACGCCCGCGGCAACCCCAAGCTTCAACCTATTGAAGCCGGCTGGGCTGCCCAATCCGGACGCATGGTTCATCCCTAGCCTATCCGGTTAGTTACCAATCACATTGCCGGGTGGGTCCAATCACCGCCATAGAGAGTTTTGTACGTAGGGCTAAAGTTCACAATCCAATAGGAAATAATTCGAACTACTTTTGGCTGCGGTTCGGGCCGTCTCTTTCCGCCGCTTTGCCGATAACCCTTCGATTGGCAATTAACCGGATAGGCAGAGTTCATCCGTCATCCCGGGGCAACGGATCACGGGAATCCGGGGACGGGGTGCCCTCGCCTCGCGCGGGCATTTTGTCCGGCGCGGCACCGGCCCGTGGCCCTTCAACGAGGCGCACGACCATACCGCGCAGGGTGCGAACGTCCTGCTCGGTGAGTCGCATGCGATGGAACATATTACGCAGGTTGCGCCGCATGACCGGTTGCTTGCCGGCGGGACGGAAAAAGCCGGCGCGTTCGAGTTCGCCTTCGAGATAAGCGAAAAAAGACAATACCATTTCGCGTGGCGCGGCGGGCGAGCGCTGGACCATGGAGAACGGCGGCCGGGCATCCGTCACGGCGCGCACCCACTCGTACCCGGTCAAGAGCACCGCTTGCGCCAGATTGAGCGAGGCATAGGCGGGATTGACCGGAAACGTGATGATCGCATCGGCCAACGCCACTTCGTCGTTGGCAAGTCCGGTGCGCTCGGGTCCAAAAAGCACGCCATGTCTTTCGCCGGTTGCGATTTTGCGCGCGCATTCCGGCATCGCTTCAGCGGGCGTCAAAATTTGCTTGTGTTGGCCCCGCTCACGGGCGGTGGTCGCCCAAACGAAATTGAGGTCGAGGATCGCGTCCTCAAGGGTTTCAAAAAGGCCTGCGGCTTCGAGCAGATGCACGGCGCCAGCCGCGGCGGCATGGGCGCCTTTTCGACAAGCGCCGGAGCGGGGCCAGCCCTCGCGGGGCGATACCAGGCGGAGATCCGACAACCCGAAATTGGCCATCGCCCGCGCGCACATGCCAATGTTGACCGCGAGTTGCGGGCGCACCAGGATCATTGCCGGACCGCCGCCGCGGCCTGGTTTGGTACGATTTGTTCCGGCGCCCGTCATTGGCGTCCGATCTCCAAGTTCCTACCGCCAGTCCAAGTCCTAACCGCCAGGTTTTGAGGGCGCGCGTCCTTGGCGTTCCGGCTAGCCGGAAAAAATTGAATTTGCGTTCCGCGCGCCATTGATTATAAGACAAAGACTGTGGCGCGTGGCCTTCGGGTTCCGCGCCCTGATTTTTTGGCGATGTCTTTTTCTCGCTTATCGTTGTCTTGAACGGCACGTGACACGGGGCGACTGCTGCGAATCGGCGCGGCTTCAAGCAACTGTGAAATGGACGGCACACCAAAAAATGACCAACCCTTTGGAATTCCTTCAAGAGGTCCGCGCCGAGGGCGCCAAGGTCACTTGGCCTACGCGCCGCGAGACCCTGATCACGACGGGGCTCGTTCTTTTCATGGTCCTGCTCGCCAGTCTTTTTTTCGTCGCGGTGGATTGGGTGCTCCGCCTTATCGTCACGGGAATTCTGAGTTTAGGCCGCTAGCGCAATTCAAGCGCGGCGGATATTGGGGTCCGTCACGAAGCAATATTAAAAGGCACGGCTAACTATATGATTTGTATAGAGAATTATCATTATCAATGCGTAATCAGCGCGATGCTGGGTTTGGCTTGTGCAAATCACCCTCTGCAGCAGTTGAGCCCCAATCCGTCAAGGAGGAGGAGCAATGATTCACAAGGGTAGCTGTCATTGCGGCCGCATTGCCTTTGAGGTTGATGGCGACGTATCGCAGGTAATGGAGTGCAACTGCTCCCATTGCAGCAGAAAGGGCTATTTACTCTGGTTCGTGCCAAGGCAGCAGTTGAAACTCGATTCATCAGAAGCCAATCTCAGTACCTACACGTTCAACAAGCATGTCATTAAGCACCATTTCTGCGGCGTTTGTGGGTGCGCTCCATTTGGCTTCGGCAAGGACCCCAAAGGTCAAGAAACGGCAGCTGTAAACGTTAGGTGCCTGCCCAACCTTGACCGTTCGATGCTTAATTTCGTGCCGTATGATGGGCTCGGCAAGTGACTACGGTGGCTCCCAATAACCGGTTCCAGAGGATGTCCCTGCATCGCGGGCCGCTCCTGAACCTAGGCGCTAGTGAACGAGGTTTGAAGCTATCCCGATGAGCATGCGCTGGTATATCGTTCACGCCTATTCGAATTTCGAGAAAAAGGTCGCCGAATCCATCAAGGAACAGGCGGCGCAACGTGGTCTCTCGAGCCAATTCGAGGAAATTCTTGTCCCGACCGAGCATATCGTCGAAATTCGCCGCGGCCGTAAGATCAATTCGGAGCGCAAATTCTTTCCCGGCTATGTGCTGGTCAAATGCACTCTTTCCGACGATGTCTACCATCTGATTAAAAACACCCCGAAGGTCACCGGATTTTTGGGCGCCGACAAGAAGCCGATGCCGATTCCAGATAGCGAAGCGGAACGCATCAAAGGGCAGGTCGCCGAGGGCGTTGAACGGCCCAAGGCGTCGATCTCGTTTGAAATTGGCGAGACGGTGCGTGTCGCCGACGGCCCATTCGCTTCCTTCAACGGAACGGTCGAGGACATCGACGAGGGCCGTTCCAGGGTCAAGGTCGCGGTTTCGATCTTCGGCCGCGCGACGCCGGTGGAACTGGAATATGCGCAGGTCGAAAAGGTCTGAGCATGTTTGCCCGGCCGCTTCGCATGTTTTCGCTCCGGCTTGGGCAGGGGGAAAATATGGGATAAGGGGATTTGAGAAAGGGCACCATGGGTCGCGCTTTGCAACCGATGGCATGAACCTGTGGGATGAGACGTGGGAGACCGGCCCGCCGTGCCAGACGGCGGCCGTGTTGGACCACGACCGCAACTGCCGCGCCAAAGGGCCGGCATTGTCTGGGAGTAGGGAATGGCAAAGAAGATCACGGGTTATGTGAAGCTTCAGGTGCCGGCCGGGGCGGCCAATCCTTCGCCTCCGATCGGTCCCGCGCTCGGTCAGCGCGGCTTGAACATTATGGAATTTTGCAAGGCCTTCAACGCCAGGACGGCGCAGATGGAAAAAGGGACCCCGATCCCGGTCGTCATCACCGCCTTCCACGACCGCTCCTTCACTTTCGAGATGAAGTTGCCGCCGGTTTCCTTTTTTTTAAAGAAGGCGTCGGGCATTCCGTCGGGCTCAAAAACCGCCGGCCGCGGTTTTGCCGGCAAGATCACGAAAGCGCAGATAAAGGAGATCGCCGAGAAAAAACTGCCCGATCTCAATTGCGCCTCGGTCGAAGCGGCGATTCGGATGATCGAAGGCTCCGCCCGTTCCATGGGCCTTGAGATAGTGGGGTAGGGCAATGGCACATGTTGGGAAACGCGTTCACAAGGCGCGCGAGGGAATTGACCGGATCAAGCTCTATCCGGTCGCCGCGGCGGTCAAGCTCGTCATGGAGCGCGCCAATGCGAAGTTCGACGAGACCGTCGAGATCGCGATGAATCTCGGCGTCGACCCCAAGCATGCCGATCAGATGGTGCGCGGCGTGGTCAATCTCCCGAACGGAACCGGGCGCAGCCTGCGTGTGGCGGTGTTCGCGCGCGGCGCCAAGGCCGACGAGGCCAAGGCGGCGGGGGCGGACGTCGTGGGCGCGGAGGACCTGGTTTCGACCGTCCAAGGCGGCACGATCGCCTTCGACCGTTGCATTGCCACGCCGGACATGATGCCTCTCGTCGGCAGGCTCGGCAAGGTTTTGGGTCCGCGCGGCCTGATGCCCAATCCGAAGGTCGGCACCGTGACCATGGACATCTCCAGTGCGGTCAAGGCCTCGAAGGGCGGGGCGGTGGAGTTTCGCGCCGAAAAAGCCGGGATCATCCAAGGCAGCGTGGGCAAAGCGTCCTTCGCGCCGGAGAAACTTGTCGAAAACATCGTTGCATTCGTGGATGCGGTGGCCAAGGCCAAGCCTCAGGGCGCTAAGGGCACCTATATTCAACGTGTCGCGATTTCCTCGAGCATGGGTCCTGGGGTCAAGGTCGATCCCGCGACGCTTACGGTCTAAACCGATCGTTCGCGGATGTGCGAAATTTGCATTTCGGGCCTTGGCATAAGAGATTGTTCGGGTTAAATAGAAGGTTCGGGGAGGATCGGAAATAGCCGCCCCGGCATCCATGACGTTTCCGCGATGGCGGGGGTCGGCGAGTTTCGCTTCCGGCGAAGGATGTTTCGTGATGCGGTAGGTAAGGCTGGGAGGATAGGCGGTTGACGCCTGTCCCTTCTGGCCATGTCCTGTTCGAGACCGCCGGATCGAGGGGCTGTCCCGTCTTGGTCGCATTCAAGCTTAGTTCCTTGAGCGCCGATTCGGCTTTACTGGCGACGCGATCTGGGCCGGTATAGACGGGGCAACGACAAGATTTGATCGCGGGAAGGCTTCGCCTTTTTGCTTCCTTTGATATTGGTCTATCCCTCTGTCCGGCGCGGCGAGTCCGTTCCGGGGACAGGCACAGCGTCGCCTCGACGGGTGGTCCGCCCCCCGCGTTAACTGGCGGCGGATGCAGCCCGCGGGCCGGAATTCTTAAGTCCGTGCGCACCCAAGGAGACACACTGTGGACAGAACGGAAAAGAAACAATGCGTTGCTTCCTTGACCGCTGTCTTCAAAACGACATCAGTGGTGGTGGTCGCGCATTATTCCGGCCTGAGCGTGGTTCAAATGCAAGCTCTGCGCAAGCAGATGCGCGCGGCCGGAGCCACGGTGCAGGTCGCCAAGAATCGTCTCGTCAAGATCGCTCTTCAAGGCACGGAGGCCGCGTCGATTTCGGAGTTGATGCGGGGTCCGACCCTGATCGCCTATTCCGACGACCCGGTCGCGGCGCCGAAGGCCGCGGTGGCTTTTGCCAAGACTCACGACAAGCTCGTGATCCTTGGCGGCGCCATGGGGGCGACCGCGCTCAACGTCGATGCCGTACGCTCGCTTGCGACGCTGCCGTCGTTGGATGAACTGCGCGCCAAACTCGTTGGCCTCATCCAGGCACCGGCGGCGAGGCTCGCGCGGCTTACTACCGCGCCGGCCGCCAAGCTCGCGCGCGTTTTCGCGGCCTACGCCGGAAAAGATGCCGCCTGACATCTTCATCTTGTTCGACTTACAAGCGTTTTGGATTTGCATCGAAGGAACTGAAAATGGCCAAGCTGGAAAAGATCGTCGAGGACCTGTCGAGTCTCACCGTGCTCGAAGCGGCCGAACTCGCCAAGCTGCTGGAAGAAAAATGGGGCGTATCCGCATCCGCGGCTGTCGCCGTCGCTGCGGGACCCGCGGCCGGCGCGGCGGTAGCACCGGTGGAGGAGCAGACCGAATTCACCGTGATCCTCGCGGCGATCGGCGACAAGAAAATCGAAGTCATCAAGGAAGTGCGCGCGGTGACCGGACTTGGCTTGAAGGAGGCAAAGGATCTCGTCGAAGCCGCGCCCAAGCCCGTCAAGGAAGGCGTGACCAAGGAGGAAGCCGCAAAGATCAGGGCGGCGCTCGAAAAAGCGGGCGCCAAGGTGGAGTTCAAGTGATCGCGGCTTTGCCCTTCGGCGGTTTGATGTTTGGCAAGGCGGCGGTCTCGGCGGAAATTGAGGCCGTCGCGGCCAAGTTGAAATATGGATTGCTTTGTTAACGAAATAAGTCCGGGCACTTATGGAATCTTTTCGCGGTATTTCAACGTGAACGTTTGGCCGAGAAAGTCCCGCCCCTTCGGCGCCCCGACTGGACGCGGATCTCGCGAATTTCCGCTCGAGAAAATCGTTGTTCACATGAAGTGCGAGGAGCGAAATGGCTGATAATATGGCGCAGACGTTCACCGGCCGTAAGCGTATCCGCAAATTTTTCGGGCATCTCCGCGAGGTCGCGGAAATGCCGAATTTGATCGAAGTTCAAAAGGCATCCTATGACCAGTTCCTGCTCGTCGACGAGCCGCGAGGCGGGCGTCCGGACGAAGGGCTGCAAGCGGTTTTCAAATCGGTTTTCCCGATTTCGGATTTTTCCAACGCGGCGCTGCTCGAATTTGTCAAATATGAGTTTGAGCCGCCGAAATATGACGTCGACGAATGCCGCCAGCGCGGCATGACCTTCGCCGCGCCGCTCAAAGTAACCTTGCGCCTGATCGTATTCGATGTCGATCCCGACACCGCCGCAAGGTCGGTCAAGGACATCAAGGAGCAGGATGTCTATATGGGAGACATGCCCTTGATGACGATGAACGGCACGTTCATCATCAACGGAACCGAGAGGGTCATCGTTTCGCAAATGCACCGTTCGCCGGGGGTGTTTTTCGATCACGACAAAGGCAAAAGTCATTCTTCTGGCAAGCTTCTGTTCGCGGCCCGGATCATTCCCTATCGCGGCTCCTGGCTCGATATCGAATTTGACGCCAAGGACATCGTTCATGCCCGCATCGACCGGCGCCGGAAAATTCCGGCGACGTCGATCCTTTACGCCCTCGGGATGGATGGCGAGGAGATTCTCTCGATTTTTTATAAGACGATCACGTTTGCGCGGGATAGGGACGGGTGGCGTCTGCCTTTCGAGCCCGATCGCATGAAAGGCATGAAGGCCGTTCTCGATCTTCTCGACGCCGACACCGGCGAGGTGGTTCTCGAAGCGGGCAAGAAACTTACCGTTCGCACCGCGCGTCTGCTTGCCGAACGAGGGGTCAAATTCCTGCGCGCGCAGGATGAGGATCTGCACGGGCAATATATCGCCTCCGATCTTTATAACCCGGCGACCGGCGAAATCTTTGCCGAAGCCGGCGATGAGATCACCGCCAAATCCCTGGCGCTGCTGATCGAGGCCGGCTTCGCTAAGTTGCCGGTGCTGGACATCGATCATGTCAATATCGGTCCCTACATTCGCAATACGCTCGCCGTCGACAAGAACAGCTCGCGCGAGGAAGCGTTGTTCGATATCTACCGTGTCATGCGTCCCGGCGAACCGCCGACGCTTGAAACGGCGGAGGCGATGTTCCATTCGCTGTTTTTTGAT
This sequence comes from Pseudomonadota bacterium, assembly GCA_030948025.1. Classification (GTDB taxonomy): domain Bacteria; phylum Pseudomonadota; class Alphaproteobacteria; order Rhizobiales; family Beijerinckiaceae; genus Methylocapsa. The sequence continues at coordinate 160 of JALZAY010000143.1, read as the reverse complement.
CCGGAGCGCTACGATCTCTCGGCGGTCGGCCGCGTCAAGATGAACATGCGCATGGATCTCGACGCGGCGGATACGGTGCGCACGTTGCGCAAGGAAGATATCGTCGCGGTCATGCGGGCGCTTGTCGATCTGCGCGACGGACGCGGTGAAATCGACGACA
>JALZAY010000142.1 GCA_030948025.1 Pseudomonadota bacterium | reverse complement strand
TTGGGCGGTGGCCAGCAATTGCTGTGTGGCGTAGGCGACGGCGTCGAGCCGTAGCTGGATGCAGGCGGCCGTGCCTGGTTGCGAGCAGAGAGCGTTAGGGTTGCCGCTGATGCGCGTCAGATTGTAGCCCTGGCAGGTAACCGTAGCCCCCGTATTGTCTTGGCAGGCCTTATATCCCGGGGCGGGGGGGCCTTTGAAATGGCAGGCGATAGTGCAGCCGCCAGGATAGAGATTGCGGAAATCCGGATTGATGGCGGCGAGCCGGGTTTGCTCGCTATTGGTCGAGGGAATCCCCATCGAGCCGGAGACATCGAGGAGCAGGTAGAAGTCGAGATATTTGCCCATGGTCAGGCTCGATGCCGCGTCGCCATTGATATTGGTTTGCGTCACCCCGAAAAGCGGTCCAAACGCATTCTGCGACACGGCTGTATAGGTAACGGTCGCGTTGATCGTTTGACCAGTCCGCGCCATCGTCACCGTCGGGGTGGACGCGATACTGGCGGTTGACCCCGCGTTGGATTTGAACACCTTTAGGGCCTGGGCCTTGCCGGCCGCTATAGCTCCATTGGTCAGCGCCGGATCAATCTGCGTCCCGGAATTCGCCACGATGTAGCTTTGCGCCGCGTTGATCGCGGCGATCGCCGCCGCGTCGGTGGCGAGGTCGAGCCGCGACTTGGCGGCCAGAGCGTTATAAAAATCGATTCCCAGTCCCGCCGTTCCGACAAGACCGATGATGCTTAAACCTACAATGATCGCCACGGTGCCGCGGCGGTCGGCGCGAAAGCGATGCCAAAAGGTCGAGAGTGCGATGCGTTTCATGAGTTTAGACCTTGATCAATTTACCAAAAGACATCCAAGAGGCGGGCTCGTAATCACGGAAACGGATACTGTGGGCATTCTTTGCCAATGCCATCGTCGCCGCTGACGGTGCCGTCATATTTGATATAGTTGGGGGGGAACTGGATATAGCGAGGCGCGAGATAGGCGGATCGTGCAATGGGAATCGTGCCGAAGAGGGGATGACCAAACAGCGCTGTAAAAGTAGAGGCAAAGATCGGCGTGTAATTATAGACGATATCGACGACGAGGAGCGAGGCCCCCGACGAGGGAGCGACCGGGAAGACATCGGCGGGAAGTGTCGTCGTGCTCGGCGCCGCGGTGTCGGGAGCCGAGGTGAGAGGAACCCCGCAGGTCCGCTTGTTGGGACCGCTGTTCCAGACGACATTCGCGGTGTAGCTGGTGCAGCTCGATGTGCAGCCCGGAGGGTTCCCCGAGAAGAGGACACCCGCGATCGATACGGAAATATCGTTTTTCCACGAAATTCCCTTTTGCGCGGCGTCCTGCAAAATCTGCGGAAAGATCACCATGGTCGAATCGGTGGCGAAATGCAGATCGACATAGTTGACTTTTTTGGTTCCGTTTTGGGAGAGCATCTCGACCGCCGTGGTCGCGACCGCTGTCACGTTGCGTGCGGAAATGATCAGCCGCGCCACCTCCACCGATCCGAGCATCAGCATGATAAGGAGCGGCAGAAGGAGAGCGAATTCGACCGCGGCGATGGCTTGCCGGGCGCGGCAAAATTCCTTGGCGCGGCGAACCAGCTTCGCGGGCAAGGCAAGAGCAGGGGTGGGCCGTTCAAACTGGCGCATGTTAGCACCCGTTCGGCGGCGTATAAGGCGATGTGTAAGGTTCGTTCTTGAACGCGGCGGCGGCCGAGGCGAGTTTGACCGGCTGTCCATTAAAGGTCGTCGTGGTGGTGGGCAGCCAAACCGTGCCGAGCAGGGGCATCGCATAGTAGACCTGCAAGTATTCATATTCGCCGCTGCCGCCCGGACAAAAAGAGGTCTTCGTGTTGTCGAGCGGCGGAACGATGATCGCGGTCTGCGCGCTGTTGACAAAATTATAAAAGCCGCCCGGAAAGGACGCTTCCGAAAACGTCTGGAGGTTGACGATGATACTGCTGCAGGGGATGGTCGCGGGGAGCAGCGAACACAAATTGGTCCGGAACTGCGCCGCCGTCGTATTCGCAGCTTGCACCGATCCCGTTATGATCTGGCGGGCCGCCGCGTGGGTCGCCGCATCGAGCCTCGAGGAATTATAAACAAATAAAGCGCTTTGAAAGATCGCGACGATCGTCAACAGCAGCGGCGCGCCGATCATGGCGAACTCGACCGCCGCCACGGCTTTGCGTTCGTTGAGAAATTGGCGCGCGGGTGCTGCGCCGGGCCCAGAACCGGGATGCGCGGCCCTGCGCATTGCCCCGGGAAGCCGCGATAGTAAATAGCGGAAATATTTATGAATTAATGAGCGCATAATCGCTTTTATTCCTTATCCAACTCGCCGTATTCGAGAGGCGTTGGCACAATACATTGTTACACATGCTATTTTAATTATGCGTTTCGATAGTATTTACAATTTGATAGAATGCTTGGGTATTGACCTTTCCACGTTGGTTATGGCGCGCACGCCCATCGGCGGTTCCGGGAGGGGAAGCCGGGCAAGAGGAGCTTTTGTCCAATCCCAATCCACCGGCCGATTCATTGCGGTCCTGGTAAAAAAAGAGCAAAAGCTCTACTGTCTGGTGGCGGTATTCGATTCGCGCCGCCGTCGTGGCGCAACCGTCGTTTCCCTTGGGTTCAGGAGCTTGTCATGGCCGACATCGACGCAACCGTTTCCAACATCCTCGAAAAAATTTCCCAGATCCTCGAAAAACCCTACCGCGCGCTGGCGCTGGGCGCCGGTCTGACGTTCCTGCTTCTTCTTCTCTATCACGTCACGAGCCTGGGAGGGGGCTATTTCGGGGCGTTCTTCACGTTCCTGCATGTCGTCTCGGGCATCACGTGGATCGGTCTTCTCTATTATTTCAACCTGGTGCAAATCCCCACCATGCCGAAGATTCCGCCGGAGATGAAACTCGCAGTCGGCCAATATATCGCGCCCGAGGCCCTATTTTGGTTCCGATGGTCGGCCCTCGCCACCGTGGTGACCGGCCTCATCGTGTTTTCCTCCAGCAGCGCGGTCCACAACCTAACCATTATCACCGGGGGCATCCTTGGCCTCGTCATGGCCTTCAATGTTTGGTTCGTCATCTGGCCGAACCAGAAGAAAGTGCTTGGCCTCGTTCCCGCCGACGACGACTCCAAGGCGAACGCCGCGCGGCTCGCGATGCTGACTTCGCGCGCCAATTTCGTCCTGTCGCTGCCGATGCTTTATTGCATGGTGACGGCACGGCTTGTCGGGTGATTTTCGATTCGTAATCGCGGTTGCGTGGCGCTTAACTCCAAGCGCCGCGTGGCCTATTCCACCGTGACGCTTTTTGCGAGATTGCGCGGCTGGTCGGCGTCCTTCCCCATGACGACGGCGGTATGATAGGCGATCAATTGGACCGGGACCGCATAGATCATCGCCGCGAACTCCGGCGCGACATCCTGCATGACGATGGTGGCGACTGCCTCGTTGGCAAAATCGTGGGCGAGACGGGCATCGCCAATCAGGATCAGTCTTCCGCCGCGGGCGGCGACTTCCTGCATGTTCGAGATCGTTTTTTCGAGCACGGAGTCATTAGGAGCGATGACGATCACCGGCATGTCCTGGTCAACCAGCGCGATCGGCCCGTGTTTCAGCTCCCCCGCCGCATAGCCTTCGGCATGAATATAGGAAATTTCCTTGAGTTTCAGCGCCCCTTCGAGCGCCAAGGGATAGGACGTGCCGCGGCCGAGATAAAGCACGTCGCGGACCTTGGCGATTTCCCGGGCCAGGATCTCGACGGCGCTTTCGCATTTTAGCGCTTGCGCGATGAGCCCCGGAATCGCCATGAGTTCGGAAACGAGCCGCGCCTCCGCCTTCTCGTCGATGGTATTGCGCGCCCTGCCGAAAGCCAGCGCGAGGCAGGCGAGCACCGCCAGCTGACAGGTGAAAGCTTTCGTTGAAGCAACGCCGATTTCGGGACCGGCCAGGGTCGGAGCAACAATGTCGCTCGCGCGCGCTATCGTCGAGGTCGCTTCATTGACTACCGCCACGATCTTCTGTCCCTTCGCCTTGACGGCACGAAGACACGCCAAGGTATCGGCCGTCTCCCCCGATTGCGAGACAAGGATGGTCAACCCTCCTGGCTGCAGCGGCGGGTCGCGATAGCGAAACTCGGAGGCGATTTCGACATCGACGGGAAGCCTCGCAAATCGCTCGAACCAATATTTGGCGGTGAGCCCCGCGATATAGGCCGTGCCGCAACCGCAAATCGTCAGGCGCTGGAGAGCAACGATATCGACGGGCGGCGCGAAGGGCAGCGCCGCGCGGCCGGCCGGCATGTCGAGATAATGCCCAAGCGTGCGGGCGGCGACCTCCGGCTGTTCGTGGATTTCCTTGGCCATGAAATGGCGATAATTGCCCTTGTCGATCAGCGCGGCCGAGGCTGCCGACTTGATCTTTCGCCTCTCCGCCAGTTTGCCTTCGGCATCGTAAAACCGCGCGGTCGTATGCGTCAGGACGACGGAGTCGCCATCCTCGAGATAGGCGATCGTGCCGGTGAAAGGACCCAGGGCAAGCGCATCGGAGCCAAGAAACATTTCGCCGGCATGTTCGCCGTCGCCAAATCCTACCGCAAGCGGCGCGCCGCTGCTGGCGCCGATCAAAAGATCCTCCTCGCCGTCGAAGATCAGGGCGAGCGCGAAAGCACCCCTCAGGCGCGGCAGGCTCGAAGCCACGGCCTCGACCGGCGCCAAGCCACCGCGCATGGTTTCGCTCACGAGATGGGCGATGACCTCGGAATCGGTCTCGGTCGAAAATTCATGCCCCTTGGCTTGCAGTTCGCCGCGCAACTCCCGGAAATTCTCGATAATGCCATTATGCACGACGCCGACATTCGCGCTGACATGCGGATGCGCGTTATTTTCGCTTGGCCTTCCATGCGTTGCCCAGCGGGTGTGGCCGATGCCGATCCTGCCCGAAAGGGGTTCGGCGGCGAGATGAAGCTCCAGATTTTTGAGCTTGCCGCTAGCCCGCCTCCGGGTCAGCCGGCCCGCTTCCAAAGTCGCGATCCCAGCGGAATCATAGCCGCGATATTCGAGGCGCTTCAGCGCATCGAGAATGACGCCGGCGACCGGACCCCGGCCTAGCATCGCAACGATTCCGCACATTAAAAACCGTCTTTCGTTTTGCGGTTGGATTGGGCGTTCGCCGTCATTGGCTCATCCCGGATTGACATGGGAACCCATGGATTAAGTGTCGCTGACCAGCTAGAGCGCGTCCCGATCAAATGGAACCATTTGATCGATAAGGACGCGCTCAAACTCAAAGATTTGGAGCATGTCGGAATCGAAAAAGTCGAGCAGCTTTTTCTGGACATGCCCTCCGAGATTTTCGGGTGCCTTGGCATGACATGACCGCGCTCATTTCCGGTTCCTTTCCCGGAACGCCCCTGCCCAGCCAGGTTTTTCTACCTGGCCCGCGCGGGCCAGCGCCAGCGCATCGGGCGCGACGTCTTGCGTAATCACGGACCCCGATCCAACATAGGCGCCATCACCGATCTTGACCGGCGCCACCAAGGCGCTATTCGAGCCGATGAACGCATGCGCGCCAACCTCCGTGCGATATTTGGCGAAGCCGTCGTAATTGCACGTAATCGTTCCCGCGCCGACATTCGTCCTGGCGCCGATGCTCGCATCTCCAATGTAGCTCAAATGGTTAATCTTGGCGCCGGCGCCGACATCCGAGGCCTTCACCTCGACGAAATTGCCGATGTGCACGCCGTGCGCGAGGCCGGTACCGGGGCGCAGCCTGGCGAACGGACCGACCGACACATTCTGGCCGATCGTCGCGCCCTCCAAATAGGAAAACGAGCGGATGCGGCTGCCTTCGCCGACATTGACGCCGGGACCGAAGACCACGTGCGGCTCGACGACGGCGTCACGGCCAAGCCGTGTGTCGAAGGCTAGGGTCACGCTCGAAGGATCGATCAAGGTCGCGCCCTCCCGCATCGCTTTTGCGCGAAGCCGCGCTTGCAAAGCGGCCTCGGCGGCGGCGAGCTGCGACCGGTCGTTGACGCCCAGCACCTCGTCCTCGTTGGCGATCACGACGGCGGCGGCAAATCCGCGCGATCTGGCGACGGCGACGATGTCGGTCAGGTAATATTCCTTCTGGCTGTTGGCATTGCCGATGGCATCGAGAAGCGCCAAGGCGTGGCGCCCGTCGAGCGCCATCAGACCGGCGTTGCAAATTTTGATTTCTTGCTCCACCGCGCTCGCATCGCGGTCCTCGCGAACGGCTTGGAGCGCGCCGTCCTCCAGAATGAACCTTCCATAGCCCACAGGCTGTTTTGCCTCGAATCCCAAAGCGGCGATTGCGTTTTGGCCTCCCGCAAGCGCCTTGCGCATGGCGGTGAAAGTCTCCGGGCGAATCAGAGGCGTATCCGCAAAGACGACGAGAAGATCGTCATAGCCCCTGGCGATCGCCTCGCGCGCGGCAAGCACCGCATGCGCGGTTCCAAGTCTCTCCTTCTGGATCGCGATTCCGGCATCGCGCACGATCGTCTTGGCTTCCGCCATGATCGCGTCGTGGTTTGGAGCCGCCACGACGACGGTCCGCTCGGCGCCGGCTTCGACGAGCGAACTTAAAACATGGGCGAGCATGGAGCGGCCGGCTAACTCATGCAGCACCTTGAGCCGCGCCGAGCGCATCCGCGAGCTCTCGCCGGCGGCGAGAACGATTGCCAGACATGTGCGGCCTTGAAAATGAAAGGGGACCATGAAACCTACTTCTCTACGCGCGGAGGAGTCTCGCTCGAATCGCGGATGGGAAACGCTTATAGCCACAAAATTGAAAATTCCCTCGCGCGCAACTTGCCGGACCGCTCCGGGGAGTTCAAACAAGCCTGGGCATTCTGCTGGGTCAAGAAGTGCGGGTCGCATCGAAACCGGAAAAGCTTGTTGGCGTAAAAACACCCAAAAGGGAACTTACGTTCGCCCGGTTATCGTCTATAGAGATAAAACTAAAGCGTTTTTTATAAGTACGGCGCGATCGGGCGCCGGCCAAGCCGGATTCATGGTCGAGCGCCGGGAGGTTTTAAAGTTCGCCCTTGGCGGGATGGCAGGCGGGATCGCCGCCCGCGCCGGCGTCGCCTCGCCGGCAAATGTCGCGACACCCTCCGCCGCGCAGGAGGCTCCCCGGGGCTTCGCCTTAGGCGAACCATCGCCGTTCGATCCAAACATGGTTACCGACGCCGCCAGAATCTTGTCGAAACAACCATTCAAACCGCTTTCGGTCGACATCCCCGACGTGTTTCGCGACCTTGGCTACGAACAATATGCGGCCATTCGGCAGCGCCCGGGGACCGCGATCTGGGCCCCGGACAACACCGGCTTCGCGATCGAGCCGCTGCATCGCGGGTTCATCTTTTCGACCCCGATGGAAATCAATCTTGTCGCGGAAGGCAAAGCCCGCCGCGTCATTTATGATCCGGCGCTGTTTGATTTTGGCAAGCTCGCCGTCCCCAAAAACCTTGCCGACATAGGTTTTTCCGGTTTTCGCGTACTCGCGCAAGGCGAGGGCGGTTTTTCCGCGCTCGCCATTTTCCAGGGTGCAAGCTTTTTTCGCGCCGTGGCACCCGGCCAAACCCTGGGCACCATGGCAAGGGCCATGTCGATCAAGACCGCCGATCCGCGCGGCGAGGAATTTCCGGCATTCCGCACGGTTTGGATCGAACGTCCGACGCTCGCCGCCGGCGCGCTCGTCATCCACGCGCTGATCGGTTCGGAAAGCGTGACCGGCGCTTATCACTTTACCCTGCGCCCCGGCGAAGCCACGATCATCGACACGGAATGTGCGCTCTTCGCCAGGGCAGCGGTCGATAATTTGGGCCTCGCCACGATGAGCGCGACCCATTTCTCCGGCCCGATCGGCGAGCGCCGCAATGATGATCTGCGTCCGAGCGTGAGCGAGGTAAGCGGCCTCCAGATATTGACCGGCAAGGGGGAGTGGCTGTGGCGGCCGGTCGCAAATCGCGACACTTTGCAAATTTCAACCTTCGTCGATGAAAATCCGCGTGGGTTCGGCTTTCTGCAACGTGACCGCAATTTCGATCATTACCAGGACGACGTTCAGCACTTCGAGACCCGGCCCTCGCTCTGGATCGAACCGATCGGCGATTGGTCCGCGGGCAGCGTTCAACTCGTCGAAATTCCGTCCGATTCCGAAGCCAACGCCAATATTATCGGCTATTGGAAACCGAAGCAGCCGCTCGCCGCCGGAAGCGAAACATCTTTCGCTTACCGGCAGTTCTGGTGCTGGAACCCGCCGGAGCAGCCGCAACTGGCAATCGCCACGCAGTCGCGTTCGGGGCGGGTTTCGTCATCGAAACGCCGCCATTTTATGGTTGAATTCGCTGGTGGAATTTTGCGCCTCCCGCAAAACGCCGAAGCCATGAAGCCGAATTTGAACGCTTCACCGGGATCGATAACCACGCTTCGAACATTTACCTCGGTGGACAAAAAATCCTGCCGGATCTTGTTCGAACTCGACCCTGGGAACGAAGGCTTTTCGGAACTGCGCCTTGTGATGGAGGCGGCCGGCAAACCCATCAGCGAGACTTGGCTTTATCGATGGACGCTCTGACCAATTCACAGCCAACGGAGCCGGTGGTGAGGCCGCTGCGCCCTGGAGAGAGCACGCTTGCGCCGGATGCCTTCGCCTGCGTGCCGCCCGAAGCGCCTCTCGCAATGCCCGTGCAGAGCCTCACCCGGTTCAGCCGGGCCGAGCGGCACAGGAACGTCGCCCGCCATCCGCTTTTCGGCTGCTGGCTCGCACGGCTCCTTGTGTTCGGCGCCGGCCTTGGCTTGACTGTATACGGCGCCCACGAAATGTACAAGGTGGTCGAGGTTGGCGGCGTGACGCCTCTCAAATGGGCGCTCCTTTTTCTCTTCGTCGCCAATTTCTCCTGGATCGCGCTCGCCTGCACGAGCGCGCTCGCGGGCTTTATCTGGCTCTTGTTTTTCGCGCCGAAGCCATCTTTGCCGCCGGTTGCGTTGCGTCTACGCACGGCGATCGTCATGCCAATCTACAATGAGACGCCGGCGCGCGTCTTTGGCGCGGTCGCGGCGATGTTCGAGGAGGTCGAGGCGAGCGGCCTCGGCCGCGCGTTCGAATGGTTTTTTCTGTCCGACACGACTGACCCAGAAACTTTTGTCGCCGAGGAACAAGCTTTCCTTGCGATGCGGCAAAGGCTTGGCCCGGGCTGCCGCCTGTTCTACCGGCACCGGCCCAGGAACCTCAATCGAAAGTCCGGTAATATCGAGGATTTCCTCACCCGCTGGGGCGGCCGCTACGAGCATATGGTGGTGCTCGACGCCGACAGTTTGATGACCGGCCATACCATTATCGCGCTTGCCGCGGCCATGGAAGCAGACCCCGACGCGGGCATTATCCAAACGCTCCCGCTGATCGTCAATCGCAACACTTTATTCGCTCGCCTCCAGCAATTCGCGGCGCGCATCTATGGGCCGGTGATCGCCGCCGGCGTCGCGGTCTCCATGG
>JALZAY010000141.1 GCA_030948025.1 Pseudomonadota bacterium | reverse complement strand
TTTTCCCATTTGCCGGCCTGGGTCGACAAATCGGCCTGGGGAATCTGGCGGGCGAGCGCGAACATCAATGCGATCGCATGTTCGGCGGTGGTGATCGAATTGCCAAACGGCGTATTCATCACGATAATGCCTTTCGCGGTGGCGGCGGGAATGTCGACATTGTCGACGCCGATTCCCGCGCGGCCGATCACTTTCAGCCGCTCCGCGCGCTCGAGAAGTTTGGCGGTGACCTTCGTCACTGAGCGAACGGCAAGGCCGTCGAAACCGCCGATGACGCTGGCGAGCTTGTCCTTGTTCTTGCCGAGGCCCGGCTGAAAATCGGCCTCGATGCCGCGCTCTTCGAAAATGGCGACGGCGGCGGGCGACAAGGCATCGGAAATCAATACGCGCGGAGCCAACGGCATCTCCTTACTATATTTGCGATATATAGGCGCGAAAATGCCGCCACCGCCCGGCGAAACCACTTTCGCAAGACGGCAGGCTTGTTCGCGCCGGAACGTTCACCTTGCGGCGCCGCTGTTGATCCTTGGGGGAATCAAGCCGCTTTGGCGAGATCGCCCGTGGTTTTCGCGAATGCGAAATCGAGCCAAGGCGTCAGCGCCTCGATATCGCTCGTCTCGATGGTCGCGCCACACCAGATCCGAAGGCCGGGCGGCGCACCGCGATAGGCGCCGATGTCATAGGCAACCTTTTCCTGTTCGAGCAAATTTTCGAGCGCTTTCGCGAAGGCGGCCTGGCTCGCTTGTGGAAGCGTCGCGATGGCCGGATCGACCACCTTGAGGCAGACGCTGGTATTCGATCTGATCTTTGGGTCGGCGGCGAGGAAATCCACCCAGGGTGTCCGCGTCACCCAGTCGCCGAGCGCTTTCGAATTGGCGTCGGCACGGGCGATGAGAACGTCGAGCCCGCCAAGCGATTTTCCCCAATTCAAGGCGTCGAGATAGTCCTCGACGCACATGAGCGAAGGCGTGTTGATGGTTTCGCCCTCGAAAATAGCTTCGATTAATTTGCCGCCATGGGTCAAACGGAAAAGCTTCGGCAACGGCCAGGGCGGCGTAAAGGTCTCAAGTCTCTCCACGGCACGGGGGGAAAGGATCAACATGCCATGCGCGGCCTCGCCGCCAAGCGCCTTCTGCCAGGAGAAAGTGGTGACATCGAGCTTTCCCCAATCGAGTTTTTGGGCGAAGGCGGCGGAGGTCGCGTCGCAGATCGTCAGACCCTTGCGGCCGGCCGCGATCCAATCCGCGTTGGGGACGCGCACGCCGGACGTCGTTCCGTTCCAGGCGAAGACGATGTCATTGTCGAAATCGGCGCGGCCAAGATCGGGGATCTCGCCGTAGTCAGCCACGAAAGCCCGGGCGTCCTTGAGCTTCAGATGCTCGACGATATCGATCACCCAGCCTTGGCTGAAGGACTCCCACGCAAACACATCGACGCCGCGTTGGCCGAGCAAGGACCATAAGGCCGTCTCGACCGCGCCGGTATCCGAGCCCGCGACGATTCCGATCCGGTAATCTCGCGGCACCCGCAAAACCTCGCGGGTCAAATCGATCACGCGTTTTAATTTGGCCTTGCTGGCCTTGGCCCGGTGCGAGCGCCCAAACGGGGCACCCTGAAGATTTTGGAGTTGCCAGCCAGGGTGCTTGGCGCACGGGCCGCAAGAAAAATTTGGCCGCGCGGGCCGCACGGCGGGAAACGTCGCTACCATAAATGACCATCCTCCCAGATGGATGCCTTTCGTTGGGGAAAGGTGTCCCAAGGCGTTGGGTACGCCGGGCGGGCAGCTTGGTCAAGCCGCGTTCGGGGGAGTTACGTCTCGGTTTGAACTTCCGCTCCCGACACTTTGCGGAAGTTCGGCTCATCAGATCTCGACGTGGCCTTCGTCAGCTTCAGTTCGGCCCTTGGATTTCTCCGGCGGACAAACTCGGACCAGCGCAGGCTTTTGACACCCTCGATCGCCGCCGAGCATCTTAACCGATGGATGATGCTCCTGAACCTCAGCATTTCCGGCCGAAAGGCGAGCTGCACCGGACAAGGGGAGGAGTACGTGATCTCAAACGGATGCTTGAAGACCTTGCCGACGTGAGAGTGCGACCGTCCCCGCAGGAGTTTGGAACCGGCACACTATTGAAGCGTTATAGGTCAAATTCATTTTTCCGCTGGAGGACCTGATTGGGAGATCAGCCTTCAGTCAGGGGGGGAGGACATCATGCGTGCGGCAGTTTTTGCGGCGCAGATCGCTCTTGGTTTGCTGCTGCTGGCTGGCGGGAGCCTGCATGCCGAGGACTGGCCGATGTATGGCCGGGACCTTCAGCACAGCTTCAGCAACCCGCAGTCCGCTATCAATCCCTTCAATGTTTTAACGCTCAAGGAAGTTTGGTTTCATCGCACGGGCGACGTGGTCAGCGCGTCTCCCGCTGTCGTGGGCGGCGTCGTCTATGTGGGCTCCTGGGATGGCTTTTTCTATGCGCTGGACGCCCATTCTGGACAGCAGATCTGGGCATTCAAGGCGGATTGCCAGAAGACTGTCGTGCCAGTGCCCCCCGGCTGCCCGCAGCCGGTGCCCCCGCCGCCGCCGCGCGCCACAAGCGATGGCGGAATCATCACCTCCTCGGCGGCGGTCATCGGCGGCAATGTTTATTTCGGCGCGGGCAAGACGCTCTACAGCTTGCGGGCGAGCGACGGATATCTCAACTGGAAAACGGTCATTTGCGGCAATCCCGGGCCCGGCTGCGAAAATGACGCGAACGACCCCACCCGGATATTTTCTTCTCCCGCGGTCTCCGGCGGCACGATATTCGTCGGCCATACCGCCGATGGCGCGGCGGGTTACCGCGGCGGATTTGAGGCCATCGATGCTGCCAGCAGCAAGGTGGTCTGGCGGTTTGAGACCGATCCGAAATTAAACTTCAACGGTCAACCCATAGGCGGCGGCATTAACCGGGGCTGCGGCAGCGTATGGTCATCGGCTGCGGTCGATCCCGATCCAACCGCGCATCTTGTTTACTTCGGAACTGGAGACTGCGGCCAAGATGCGCCACCGCCTTACCACGAGGCCGTCATTGCGCTCGACTCCATCACGGGAGCACCAAAATGGGTATTCCGTCCCCGTCCGACGGACAAATGTGACTTTGATTTTGGCGCATCTCCCAACATCATCGATTTCGGCGTGAGCGGCCATTATTTGGGCCTCGGCGGCAAGGACGGGACCTATTATCTCCTGAATCGCCTGACCAACAATCCGGCTGGGCAACTCATCTGGGCGACGCGCGTCGTCTTCGGCGGCGGGATCGGCGGCTTCTTTGGCGGCGCCGCTTTTGACGGCAAGCACATCTTCAGTTCAACCGCGGTTGGCGATTTCGATCCCAAAACGCCAAGCAAGGTCTGCATGCCCGGCACTCCCGGCGACACCCTTGTGCAAGATCCGAGCATGCACGCGCTGAATGTGGCGAATGGCAGCCGCTACTGGGAACGGCCGCTTAACTACAGTTTCGGCGCAACCACGCTTGCCAACGGCGTTGTCTTTTCCGGATCTCTAGTACTGCCATCATTGAATGCCTATGTCGCCTCCGGCCCGCTGCACGGACTTCTGCTCAAAGTATTTGACAAGACATCCGGTATTACTGGGCAGGTAAATTCGGCCGCCGTTCCCGTTGGAAGGATGTTGTTCGTGACCACAGGCAATACCGCGGATGGGTCTGGCGGGGGCGTGCATGCCTTCGCGCTGCCTGCGTGGGTCCCATAAAGAAGCAATCATGACCCGGCGGAAGCGGGGGAAATATGCTGTTCGTCACTTCTGGGAATTCTTTAGACGGCAAAGGCGGCGTTGTCCGTGCATTTAAGCTCCCATAGATTGCTTAGAAAAAGCGGTGAGGATCGCTTCCAACATCGCCGCCGGCAGCGATTTGGCGCACGGGCGACATTCAGGCGGCTTGAGCGAATATCCGCTTCCCCACCCATTGCTAAAATTCAAACTGGGGCGCTACCTTGGGGGGTCACGCCAGCGCGGCAAAAAGCAGTGAGATACCGAAACCGGTTTCTGGCGGACCGGCGGGTTGCCGCGCCGCCGCCGGAAAGCTAGGTTGCGACCTCCCGTCCGGTCAAATTGGTTCCCGGGTGTTTCAAAGCGTTTTCGCATTTCTGTTCGGCTATGTTTGCGGCGCGATTCCGTTCGGCCTCATTTTGACGCGCGCGGCGGGCACGCCGGACCTTCGCGCGATCGGCTCCGGCAATATTGGCGCGACCAACGTTCTTCGCACAGGCCGCAAGGATTTGGCCGCGCTGACCCTTCTCCTCGATCTTTTGAAGGGTACCGTCGCGGTTTGGATCGTTGCTCGTTTCGCGCCGGGTTACCCCATGCTCCTCGCCGCGCTCGGCGCTTTTCTTGGCCATTTGCTTCCGGCCTGGCTGAAATTTAGAGGCGGCAAAGGGGTCGCGACCTTCCTCGGCTGCCTTCTCGGCGTTGCCTGGCAGGCGGCGCTGGCCTTTGGCATCGTCTGGCTCGCGGTCGCCTTCCTCACCCGCACCTCCTCGGCCGCCGCGCTTGCGGCAAGCGCGCTGACCCCAATCGTTCTATTGATCATGGGACAGAGCGGTGCCACGCTTATGTTCGGGTTCATGGCGATCCTGTTGTGGATCAAACATCGCGGCAATATTTCGCGGCTCGCGGCGGGCACGGAATCACGGATCGGGATGCGTTGATGGAGGAAACCCCGCTTGCCCCGGAAACGCTCGCCAACCTCGACGACGGCGAGCGTTTCGATTGGCTGCGGCTCCTGCGCTGTGAAAATATCGGACCCCGGACATTTGGTGTTCTGCTTAACCGCCATGGGAGCGCGGGAGCGGCGCTTGCGGCATTGCCGGCCTTGATCGCGAGCGGCAAGCCCGGCCGGCCGATCCGCATCGCGACCAGCGAGGAGACCGAGCGGGAGATCGAGGCGGCGCAGCGGTTGGGCGCGCGTTTTATTGGCATTGGCGAGCCGGATTATCCGGCGCTTCTGCGGGCCACCGCCTCGGCCCCGCCCTTGATCGCCGTGCGCGGCAACATTTTGAGCCTGCGGCGCTCTAAAATCGCGATCGTCGGCGCCCGCAACGCATCGGCGGCCGGGCTCGCCTTCACATCGCAGCTTGCGCGCGGAATTGCCCGCGCCGGGCATGTCATCGTCTCCGGCCTCGCTCGCGGGATCGACGCGCGGGCGCATCAGGCGGCGATCGAGACCGGGACGATCGCGGTCCTCGCGGGCGGTTTGGGGAATATCTATCCGGCCGAACATGAAGCCCTGCTTGAGCGGCTCCTCGAACAAGGCGCCGTGATCAGCGAAATGCCTTTCGGCTGGGAGGCGCGGGGGCGCGATTTTCCGCGCCGCAACCGGATTGTCGCGGGTCTTTGCCGGGCGGTCGTCGTGGTCGAGGCGGCGCGCCGATCCGGATCTCTCATCACCGCGAAATTCGCCGCCGACGAGGGCCGCGAAATCTTTGCCGTGCCGGGTTCGCCGCTCGATCCGCGGGTGGAAGGCGCCAACGATCTTTTGCGCGACGGCGCGACGTTCTGCACCAGGGCGGAGGATGTAATTGACGCGCTGGCGGAGCAAAACCTGTCGCGTGCACAACCGGAAACCGGCTTTTTCGAGCCCGGTTTCGTAGGCCGGGGGTATGAGCCGCTGTGGGACGAGCTCGATCTTCCCGAAGTGGGCGCTACGCCTTTTGGGCCGGCGCCCGCCAATCCGGAGGATGGCGCATCGTCAGACGAGCGCGACGGTGCCGCGGCGGCGCCCGTGGTGGAGCCGCTCGGTCGGCCACGGGAAGGCATCGAGGGGCGTCTTATCGCGCTTTTGGGGCCGGTGCCGGTTTCGGTTGACGAACTTGCCCGCGCGTCGGAGGCACCGGCGCGAGAGGTGCGGACGGTCTTGCTCGGACTGAAGCTTGCCGGACGGATCGAATGGCACGGCGGCGATCTCGTTTCGTCCCTGCCGGCATCCTGGCCGGGCGCCAATGATCACGAAGAATGATTGTTGCGGCCGCCATTCGCGGCTATTGTATTAAATGCGCTCAAGGGCGGACGGAAAAAGTCCCGCTTCGGCTAATTTCAAACTCCATCTTGCGCAGTTCGTTGCACTGCGGTACGGATCGCTTGAAGCAGGGGTCCGTGGCCCTTATCTCAAAGTCGTCCGATCCCACTCAATCCCGAGCCACTTCATGCCGAGCCTTCTCGATCAATATTTGCCGCTCGCGGTCTTCATGGCGGTTGCCGCCGCAATTTCGGGCGCCTTGTTGCTTGCCCCCTTCCTTGTCGCCTTCAAGGCGCCGGATCCGGAAAAGCTTTCCGCCTATGAATGCGGGTTCAACGCCTTCGACGACGCCCGCATGCAATTCGACGTGCGCTTTTATCTCGTGTCGCTGCTTTTCATCATTTTCGATCTCGAGGTTGCGTTTTTATTTCCCTGGGCGGCGGCTTTCCGCGAAGCCGGGCCTTTCGGCTTCTGGTCGATGATGATCTTCCTTGGCGTTCTGACCATCGGCTTCGTCTACGAATGGAAGAAGGGAGCGCTCGAATGGGATTGAACTTGCCACAATCGGACATCGCGGGGGCGGCGGATCCTTATTTTCTTTCGATCAACGATCGCCTCGCCGACAAGGGATTTCTCGTCACCACGGCGGACGATCTCATCAACTGGGCACGCACCGGCTCGCTCATGTGGATGACCTTCGGGCTTGCCTGCTGCGCCGTCGAAATGATGCAGGTCGCGATGCCGCGCTACGATGTCGAGCGTTTCGGCTTCGCGCCGCGCGGCTCGCCGCGTCAATCCGACGTGATGATCGTTGCTGGCACGCTCACCAACAAAATGGCCCCTGCCCTGCGCAAGGTCTACGATCAGATGCCGGAGCCGCGTTATGTGATCTCGATGGGATCCTGCGCCAATGGCGGCGGCTATTACCACTATTCCTATTCGGTCGTGCGCGGCTGCGACCGGATCGTGCCCGTGGATATCTACGTCCCCGGCTGCCCACCCTCGGCGGAAGCGCTCCTCTATGGCATATTGCTCCTCCAAAAGAAGATCCGCCGCACCGGCACGATCGAGCGGTAAGACTTTTGCCCGGGCGAGCCGGATGCCGGCCAGCGGCAAGAAACGGGCCGGAACGAGACGCTAGTACATTGTCTTAAACGCGCATTGGTGAGAGTCGTGATGGACGGAAGCCTGCAACAACTTGGCGAGGCCGTAGCGGCTGCTCTGCCCGGCGCCATCAGCGGGATTTCGACCGCCCATGGTGAATTGACCTTGACGGTCGACCCCGGCCGCCTCATCGAGACGGTGACCTATCTCCGCGACGATCCAAGCTGTCTCTTCGTGTCCTTCATCGATCTCACCGCCGTCGATTATCCGGTTCGCGAAAAGCGCTTCGATGTCGTCACCCATCTTCTTTCCCCCAAGCACAACCGCCGCATCCGTATCAAAATCGCGACCGACGAGGCCACGCCGGTCGCCTCGCTCGCCAGGCTTTATCCCGCCGCCAATTGGTTCGAGCGCGAGGCCTATGATCTTTTCGGCGTGCTTTTTGCCGACCATCCAGACTTGCGGCGCTTGTTGACCGATTACGGCTTCGACGGCCACCCCTTGCGCAAGGATTTCCCGATGACTGGCTATGTCGAGGTGCGCTACGACGACCAGCAAAAGCGAGTGGTCTACGAGCCTGTCCACCTCCCCCAGGAATTTCGCTCGTTCGATTTTCTGTCGCCGTGGGAGGGCGCGATCGACTATGTGTTGCCTGGCGACGAGAAAGCCAAGGGCAACCCGCAATGAATGGCCCTAGACCTTAATGACATGAGCGGCACGCCACGAACATGAGCGAAACTCCGGTCCGTAATTTTGCGCTTAATTGGGGTCCGCAGCATCCGGCCTCGCATGGCGTCTTGCGGCTCGTTCTCGAACTCGACGGCGAAGTCGTCGAGCGCGTCGATCCGCATATCGGGTTCCTCCATCGTGGCACCGAGAAGCTGATGGAGGCGCGCACCTATTTGCAGAATATACCTTATTTCGACCGGCTCGATTATGTCGCGCCGATGAATCAGGAACATGCCTTCTGCCTCGCCATCGAGAAATTGCTCGGCCTCGAAGTGCCGCGGCGCGGCCAGCTGCTGCGCGTTCTGTTTTGCGAAATCGGCCGGATTCTGTCGCATCTTCTCTGTATCACGACGCAGGCTCTGGACGTTGGCGCCTTGACGCCGCCGTTGTGGGGCTTCGAGGAACGCGAGAAGCTCATGGTTTTCTACGAGCGCGCGTCCGGTTCTCGCATGCACGCCAATTATTTCCGGCCCGGCGGCGTGCATACCGATGTTCCAGACCAGCTCATCGAGGACATCGGCGCGTGGTGCGATCCTTTCTTAAAAGTCTGTGACGATTTGCAGACCCTGTTCATCGACAACCGCATCTTTAAGCAGCGCAATGTCGATATCGGCGTGGTCAGCCTGGAGGAGTGCTGGCGCCGCGGCTTTTCCGGCGTCATGGTGCGCGGCTCCGGCGCGCCCTGGGATCTGCGCAAGGCGCAGCCCTATGAATGCTACGAGGAGATGGAGTTCGATATTCCGGTCGGCCGCCACGGCGACAATTACGACCGGCAAGTCATTCGCATGGAAGAGATGCGCCAGTCGGTCAAAATTATGAAGCAATGCGTCGAAAAGGTCTCCGCTCCGGAGGGCAAGGGGCCGGTCGCGGCGAAGGATGGCAAAGTCGTGCCCCCCTCCCGCGCGGAAATGAAGCGTTCGATGGAAGCTTTGATCAATTTCTTCAAGCTTCACACCGAAGGCTTCCATGTGCCGGCCGGCGAAGTCTATTGCGCGGTCGAGGCGCCGAAAGGAGAGTTCGGCGTTTATCTCGTCTCGGATGGCACCAATAGGCCATATCGCTGCAAGATCAGGGCGCCGGGCTTCGCGCACCTTGCCGCGATGGATTTTCTCTGCCGCAAATCGATGCTTGCCGATGTGAGCGCGATTTTGGGTTCGATCGATATCGTCTTCGGCGAGGTGGACCGGTGATGCCGCCGCCAGCGTTCCGGAGACTCAAAACGCCGTGCACTACGAGGCCTGCCGTCTAGCCATGACACCAAAGGGTTGAATCGATGTCCGTTCGCCGTCTCGCCGAGAACCAGCCGGACTCCTTCGCCTTCACCCGCGAAAACGAGGCAAAGTGCGAGGAAATCTTGCGGAAATACCCGGAAGGCCGCGGGGCTTCCGCCGTGATCCCGCTGTTGTGGCAAGCTCAAAAACAAAACGATTATTGGCTGCCGAAACCCGCGATCGAGAAGGTCGCGCAAAAGCTTGGCATGCCTTTTATCCGGGTGCTCGAAATCGCCACTTTTTACACGATGTTCAATCTCGCGCCGGTCGGAAGGTTCTATGTCCAGATGTGCGGCACGACGCCTTGCCTGCTCGCCGGCTCCAACACGATCAAGGAAATTCTGCTTAGGCGAATTGGCGAGCAAGGAAAAGTTACGGCGGACGGCATGTTCTCCTGGATCGAAGTCGAATGTCTGGGAGCCTGCTGCAATGCCCCGATGGTCCAGATCAACGAGGATTATTTCGAGGATCTGACGCCGCGGAATTTCGAGAAATTGCTCGACGATCTCGCCGCGGGCCGCCC
>JALZAY010000321.1 GCA_030948025.1 Pseudomonadota bacterium | reverse complement strand
CGGCGAAATGGTTCAGGAATGGCATATCGACCGCATCAACGCGGCCGGGATCCAGGAAGTTAAGATCCGTTCCGTCTTGACCTGCGAAGCCAAGAACGGCGTTTGCGGCAAGTGCTACGGCCGCGATCTCGCGCGCGGGACGCCGGTCAATATGGGCGAGGCCGTCGGGGTCATCGCCGCGCAGTCGATCGGCGAGCCGGGCACGCAGCTCACGATGCGCACCTTCCACATCGGCGGCGCGGCGCAAATCGCCGATCAATCCTTCATCGAATCCAATTTCGATGGAGTCGTGAAGATCCGCAATCGCCATCTCGCCCGCAATAGCGAGGGCGACCTGATGGTCATGGCGCGCAATGTCGCAATCGTCGTCGAGGGCCCGGACGGCGGGGAACGCGCGGTCCACAGGATCCAATATGGCGCCAGGCTCAAAGTCGACGATGGCGACAATATCAAGCGCGGCCAGCGCATTGCCGAGTGGGATCCCTATACAAGGCCGATTCTGACCGAGATCGCCGGGACGATCGGCTTCGAGGATCTGGTCGAAGGGGCCTCCATGACGGAAACCATCGACGAGGCAACGGGCATCGCCAAGCGTCTGGTTATGGACTGGCGTCTCAATCAGCGCTCCGCGACATTGAAACCTGCCATCGTGATCAAAGCGGCGGACGGCAAGACCGGTAAGCTGCACCGCGGCGGCGATGCCCGTTATGTGCTGCCGGTGGATTCGATCATTGGGGTTGACCCAGGCGCGCTGGTCAAGGCTGGCGACATCGTTGCACGTATCTCGATGGACTCGGCGAAGACGCGCGACATCACCGGCGGTTTGCCGCGAGTCGCCGAACTGTTCGAGGCGCGCCGGCCGAAGGATCACGCGATTATCGCCGAAGCCTCCGGCACCGTGCAATTCGGGCGCGACTACAAGAACAAGACGCGCATTTCGATCGTTCCGAATGAAGAGGGCGCGGAACCAATCGAATATCTAATCCCAAAAGGCAAACACATCCATCTCCAGGACGGCGACGTCGTCGAAAAGGGCGATTATATCGTCGATGGAAATCCCGCGCCGCATGACATTTTGGCGATCAAGGGCGTCGAGGAACTTGCCGCCTATCTCGTCAACGAGATTCAGGAGGTCTATCGTTTGCAAGGGGTCAGCATCAACGACAAACATATTGAGGTGATTGTCCGACAGATGCTGCAGAAGGTCGATATCGTCGAGCCCGGCGGCACCGGGTTCTTGCCTGGCGAGCAGGTCGATCAAGTCGAGCTCGACGAGGCCAACGCCGCGGCGATCGAGGCGGGGAAAAAGCCGGCCTCGGGAACTCCGGTTCTCCTCGGGATCACCAAGGCGTCGTTGCAGACGCGCTCGTTCATCTCGGCCGCCTCCTTCCAGGAGACGACCCGGGTGTTGACCGAGGCGGCCGTGAACGGCAAGGCCGATACCTTGGAAGGCTTGAAGGAAAACGTCATCGTCGGCCGGCTCATTCCAGCCGGTACGGGCGCTGCGATGGCCAAACTCCGGCGTGTCGCGAACATCCGGGATGAGATGATTCTCGCGCAAAAAGCGGAGAGCGCGGCGGCATCCGAGACAACTCCCTTGCTCGCGCAGCCGGATGTGCCGGCGGCAGAATAGGCCGCCGGTTATGCGGCTCTTTTCGCCTCGGATGGTGGATCTGAGGTTTTTCTCGTCGACAGCAAGCACATCGACGGCTGCAATTTTGTTGCGGGATGATTGCGATGGTTCGGCTCCGCGGCTTCTGGCGCGGTCGCGCGATGCCGGTCGGACCTGTCGTCTCCTGAGCCCGTCGCAGGATGGCTCTGGCCCACAATTTACGATACGGCCCGATCCCCGCCGTCGCTGGCGTCTCATCGATCTGGCTCAGTGGGTGTTCGAGGAGTTTCGTCTCGTGGTCTCCAAGCAACCACTCCGCCGCGAGCCGCGGAACATGGGCACACGCCAAGCTCTCGGCAAGGCTGCGCGCCTTGGCTCACCGCCCGAGCCGCTTCACCCCGATTCCCCCGCGACGGGACACCGCGATCGCGAGCACGGCGATCCAGGCGGAAAAGGCGCTGACGAACGGAAAACGCGCGAAAACCGGCGGGTCGATTGTTTGCGGTAGACCGCCATCGAGCACGCCTTCGGCGCCGAGGGGCAGTTCGGCCAAAACGCGGCCATAAGGATCGACAATCGCGGAAATTCCGCTGTTCGCGGCGCGGACCAAGGGCAATCCCTCCTCGATCGCGCGCAGCCGCGCTTGCGCAAAATGCTGGTAAGGGCCGGTGGTCGTCCCAAACCATCCGTCGTTCGTGACGTTGAGAAGCAATCCCGGACGCGCTGCCTCGGAGGGCACAACCTCGCCTGGAAAGATCGCCTCGTAGCAAATCAGCGGCGCGACGGCCGGCAATCCAGGCACAACCAATAACCGCCGTTTTGCACCAGCCGCGAACCCGCCAGGGAGATGCACGAATTGACGCAGGCCGAGACGGTCGAAGGCGGTCTGAAACGGCAAATATTCGCCGAAAGGCACGAGATGCACCTTGTCGTAGCTGTCGAGAATATGTCCGCCGCTGGCAATGACTTGAATGGCGTTGAAGTACCGG
>JALZAY010000140.1 GCA_030948025.1 Pseudomonadota bacterium | reverse complement strand
CGACGTCTTGCGGGATCTTGGGATGCCATCCGGCCTCGTCAACGCCGGCGGTGATCTTGCCGCCTTTGGGCCAAGGGCTCTAATGGTTACTGTTCGCGATCCCGGCTGCCCAGGCCGTGCCTTGTGCCACATCGAGTTGCGCGGCGCGGCGATCGCGTCGAGCGGCCCTCAATTCAATCCTTTGCAGTTCTTGGAAGTGTCGGGCGCAGCCGTGATCGACCCTGCGAGCGGCGAGCCGGTTTGCGCGGTCATCGGAGCAACGGTCAGGGCGCCGTCTTGCCTGCTCGCCGACGCGCTGACCAAGGTGGTCATGACCGGCGGCCAATCCTCTCGGTCCATGTTCCGCCAATTCGACGCCGGTGCTCTCTTTGTCTCGGCCGAAGGCGAGGTTTATGTCACCGCGGAGTGGCGCGATGCTGCCGGGCTGGCGGCTTGATCCTCCATTCCGCTTCGCGATCTATAGCGCTTTCGCGGTGCTTTTCGCGAGCGGCGCGGCTTGGCTCGTCGCAAACCCGTTGAAAGAGACTTCAACCGGAGAAATCTGGCAGCAGGCCGCCGCCTATCTCCTCATGGTCCATGGCGGCGCCGCGATGCTGACCTTGATGTTGCTCGGCGCCCTCTTCCCGCTTCATATTGGCCGCGCCTGGCGCGCCAGGAAAAACCGCGCCACCGGCATCGCCATGCTCGCATTCAACGGAGTGCTCATCGCAACCGCCTTCGGGCTCTATTATCTCGGCTCGGAAGTTCTACGGCCATGGGCGAGCGACGTGCATATCGCCTTCGGCCTCGCCATGCCTTTGCTCTTTCTGGCGCATATCAAGACCGGGCGGAAGCGCGATTAGTCTTTGTTCACGACCGCAGAGACGGCCTTCAATCCGGCGGAGCAAGTTTTTTGTCCGATTTTGCGTGCCAATCGGACAAAAATGTTTCACGTGAAACATTTTGGTACGATTGACGGTCGCGGCGTGATACGAAGCCCGGATTTGGTTCAAGCGAAAGAAAGTGATAGGGTTTATTTTTTGCCTATTCAGCTTTTGGAAAATGTTTTGCATCTATCCGCTTGACGTATGCGCCGGCTCGGTGGCAGAGTCTGGCGTATGTCAAAGTGGGCCGCTTCAGCTGCCTCCGCCGCCTTTTATTTGCTCGCACTGGCGGCCTCAGTGAGCGATTATCACAGCACGTTTGCAGCAGAGATACTGACGGCCATTGCTACTCTATTGCTCACTGTCCTATTATGGCATTGGATTAACGCCTGGCGCGAAAAACGCGGTAAGCCGAGACTTAAATTGGAGCGTTCTCCCGCTGTGACTTCCGGACTACCATTCTAAAATCAACTATCTGCAAGCGATGGCCCGTTAAAATGGGATGATCATCTTGGGCACAGTTATTCGGCCGAAAATGATACCATCATTACAAAGGCCATACTAATCAGCGCAAAAAACATTTCTGAGAGAGAAGTTCAATTGCAAGATGCCTACGTGATTTCGGGAGACACGGGTGAAAAGATCGTGATGAAAGTGGGTACGAACACAGGATGGCTTTGCCCCGCTGATACAACCGCCCTTCCGCCGAACGGGATCCTTACGCTACGTGCCGAATTTAACGCTCCGTATGGGATTGCCGCAGTAGATTTTTTTCGGGATTGGAAAATCATGCATTTGATCACAAAATGCGATGACGTCCCTCATAGGATCATCGTCAACGAAAAAATGGTGTCCGCCTTGTATGAGAATTTTCGTCCTAATCCTATAGGACCGCGCGTGACGCAACTTTCCGGGATCATGCGCTAGCCTTCAAGGCGCCGCGTCCCGCGTATCGGGCTTGCGTGCCGAGTTCCTCTTCGATCCTGATCAGCTGATTATATTTTGCGAGCCGGTCCGAGCGCGAGAGCGAGCCAGTTTTGATCTGGCCGCAATTGGTCGCGACTGCGAGATCGCTGATGGTTGAATCCTCCGTCTCGCCGGAGCGGTGCGACATCACGGCGGTGTAGCCCGCGCGCTGCGCCATATCGACAGCGGCAAGCGTTTCGGTCAGCGTGCCGATTTGATTGACCTTGATCAAAATCGAATTGGCGATGCCATCGGCGATCCCACGCGACAGACGCGCGACATTGGTGACGAAAAGATCGTCGCCGACGAGCTGGCATTTCTTGCCGAGAAGGTCAGTGAGGAGCTTCCAGCCTTCCCAATCATCCTCGGACATCGCGTCCTCGATCGAAAGGATCGGATAGTCCGCGAGAAGCTTTGCCAGATACTGCGCCTGCTCTTGCAGCGTGCGCGTCTTGCCCTCGCCCGCGTAGACATATTTGCCGTCGTGAAAAAATTCAGTCGCGGCGCAATCGACCCCAAGGGCTATATCTTCGCCAGGTTTAAAGCCCGCGCCTTCGATAGCATTCCGGCAAAAATCGAGCACGGCCTCGGCGGAAGGCAAATTGGGCGCGAAGCCGCCTTCGTCGCCGACATTGGTGTTGTGGCCCGCTTTTTTTAAAGCGCTTTTCAGCACGTGGAAAACTTCCGCGCCCCAGCGCACCGCTTCCTTCAGCGACGGCGCGCCGAGGGGAAGTATCATGAATTCCTGAAAGTCGATCGGGTTGTCGGCATGCACGCCGCCGTTGATGATGTTCATCTGAGGCACCGGCAGCACATGCGCCTGGACGCCGCCGACATAGCGATAGAGCGGCAAGCCACAGACAGCGGCGGCCGCCTTGGCGACGGCAAGCGAAACCCCCAAAATGGCGTTGGCGCCGAGCCTCGCCTTGTTCGGCGTGTCATCGAGCGCGATCATGGTCGCGTCGATCTTGCTTTGATCTTCCGCGTCGAACCCGCTCAAGGCATCGAAAATATCGCGATTGACGCTCTCGACCGCTTTGAGAACGCCCTTGCCGGAAAATCGCGCCTTGTCGCCGTCGCGCAATTCGACTGCCTCATGCGCGCCGGTGGAGGCCCCCGAAGGCACCGCCGCACGCCCGCTCGACCCATCTTCCAAGGTGACATCGACCTCGACAGTGGGATTGCCACGGCTGTCCAAAATTTCCCGTGCGGCGATGTCGACGATTGCGGTCATGCAGGCTCCTGTTACGATGGGGACCGGAAAAGCTCGGCTTTTACGCCGAAGCGCGGCCGGAAGGAACCGGCGTGAGCATTTTCGCGACGGCCGGGGTTGGACCTTCCTGCAAATAAGCGGTAAGCCAAACCTGGGGGTGAAGACGGTTTTAAGCTTTTTGCAGCAATCGTCTTAGTGCCATCGTCGCAATGTTTGGGTAAGGGGACCGGATGCTGTTCCATAAGGCCGCTTCGATCATTTTATGCGCGGGTTTTGCCACCCAAGCGGGCGCGCCTTCGGCCGATCCGCCCTTGCCGGTTCCAAGACCAGCACCGTCGGCCGATTCTGTTCAAGACACATCGCAAACCAAAACGCGGCCTCCTGCCTTGGAGCAAGCCTTGGAGGCTACGGAGCCGGATGCGAGCAAGACCTACCGCGCGCTCATAAAAAGGGAAGCCGAGAAGAACGGCTTGCCACCTGACATCGCCGACGCCGTCGCGGCGATCGAGAGCGGCTACGACCCAGGCGCGGTTGGCGGCGTCGGCGAGATCGGCCTGATGCAGGTCCTCCCCGAAACAGCGGCGATGCTCGGTTTCAAGGGCGATCTGGCCGAACTCGCAAGACCCGACGTTAACATTCATTACGGCGTGACTTATCTCGGCCAGGCTTGGCGTCTGGCCGGCGGCGATCTTTGCCGCGCCCTGATGAAATACCGCGCCGGACATGGCGAAGAGATCATGTCGGCCCTATCCATGACGTATTGCGGCCGCGCGCGCGCGCATTTGGCGGCGGCGGGATCGCCGTTCGCGGCCGCAATCTCCGTGCCGTTCGTTTTCGACCCAGCCTTGCCGGTAGCGCCAGCGGCGAAACGTGGGCCAAGAATCCGCACGGCGGCGGTGAGCCGGGCCTTTTGGGCCGCGCATGACGCAAGAGTGAAGGCGATCGCCAAACGCATCGAGGCCAAATGGCGGCGCATGGCGTCGCGGTAGAAAAAGCCGCGGGGTTCTTGCGCGTCCATCGATTTCAATCGGCCCGCCCCGAGAGTTTGCACGAAGAATTCAAACGGCGGATCAAGACTCAAACGAGCCGTCCGATGAGCCAATTGACCTCGCCGCACAATCGGTTAGTCTCGTTGTTGCACGCACCATAGAACAATTAGCTCATCGCAAGGTTCCGTTGTCCACGGATCGAGACACCCAACAATTGCGGGGAAAAACGGGAGGAAGACATGGAATCGAGAACAATCCGATACGGCTTGACAGGCTTTGCCGCTTTGCTGCTTGCCTTTGGCGGCAGCGCTAGCTCGCAGGCACAACCGGCTCAAGATCCGGGGCCCCGCGGCGGAGACGCCGGAGCCGGTGACAAATTTCCGGGCTTGCCGGATCCGTTGCAGAAGCTATTCGATGCCGGCCGGGACGAGTTCATGAAGCAGGATAAAGTCAAGGATGATCAAACGTCGAACAACGGTGGGCTTGGACCGAGAATGAACCTGGACAGCTGCTTGAGCTGTCATTTCAATCCCGGCCCCGGTGGTTCGAGCCCAGGAGACAACCCGCAATTTGCGTTTTTTAATGCTCCACCTCCACGTGGAGTAAACCACAGCACAAATAAACTGCCCTCCTTCATCACGGTGAACGGACCGACGCGCGAAGCAAGATTCAAGCAAATCAGGGATCCGAGCAACGGCGCCCCCGTCGGCCCCGATGGCGGTGTCCACGATCTGTTCACCATTGCCGGAATGCAAGACGCAACGGGCTGCAAGTTAGAACAGCCTGACTTCGAAGAGGAGCTGCGTCACAACAATGTGATCTTCCGGATTCCGACCCCTGTATTTGGCGCCGGCCTGATCGAGCAGATTCCAGACAAAGCAATTATAGACAATATCAATAACCCGAAGGATGCTGATCAGAAGAAGGCTTTGGGAATCAGCCGCAAAGTGAACGTCGTGGTGTCTGGTGGAACCATCACAGCACAGAACACTAAAATAGAACAGCCAAAGCCGAACAAAAACGGTAATGACGGCACGATCGCACGCTTTGGATGGAAGGCGCAGGATAAGTCTCTGCTTATTTTTTCGGGCGAGGCATATAACGTCGAGATGGGCATCTCCAACGAACTATTCCAGACCGAGCGTGAGGAGGCCTCGAACTGCCAGTTCAAACCAACGCCCAACGACGCGACCGATCCCTCCCACATAACGGAGATGGATCCGGTCAAGAGGCTGGATATCTTGAGTGATATCGAAAAATTTGCATCCTTCATGCGGTTGCTCGCACCACCGGTACCTTCCAGCGACATCCCGGGAGGCTCCGGCTCTATCGCGAAAGGAAATACGCTTTTCAGTGAGGTAGGGTGCGCCCTTTGCCATACCCCGACGCTTCACACAGTCAAATTCGCGGACCCGCAACTGTGTGAAAAATCCGCGATCCCGCAGCTGTGCGACAAAGATGTAAATCTCTTTTCGGATCTTGCGCTTCACCACATGGGTGCAAAGCTCGATGACGGCATCACGCAGGGCCAAGCAGAACGCGACGAGTTCCGCACGGCACCGCTCTGGGGTCTCGGGAAACGCATTTTTTTCCTGCACGACGGCCGAACGCGCGATTTGGTGCAGGCTATCGAAGAGCATCATAGTCTTTCTACAATTAATTTTCGTTGCCGGTTATTATCGTTTTTTGGGCTATCACAACTCTGTCGGCCTGAAGACGGCACTATTGCATCCGAAGCAAATGCCATCGTCGACAAATACAACAAGCTTCCGGACACAGACCCGAGCTCGCCATCGAAGCAAGACCTTCTGAACTTCCTGCGCTCTCTCTGAGTCGTGGAACCATCCGGGGATACACAGCCCCGGATGGTTTTGGGAGCGGGAAAAACCCCGGGGGGTCATGCTGCGAGACTGATTGTGCCGGTACGCAGCCGGCCATCGGTCACAGCCGCTCTGCGCGCCGCGTGGCGGCCAGCGCATCTGCCGGAGCTTGTTCATGCACGCGTTGACCAGACGAATTTAGTGACCGGCGAAAGGAGATTCAAAAGTTTGTGACGGAACACTAGCGCCGCCGCTTCCAGACACCGCGAAGCCAAAAACCGAGCAAGGCTGTCCCACCGATGACGACCGCGGCGAAACCGAGGTTGAACCATGGAATCGGCGGCTCCTCGTCAGGCGCAGCGCGTTTGATGTTCGTCACATTCGGCACGATTGAGAAAATTTTGATGCGCCAACCGTAATAGGTAATGAGCGCGGTGCCACGCTCGCCCGCAATGGATTGCGCGACCGCCTGGAGTTCGGCCGAATTGAATTTAAAATACCAGGGGAAACGCCAGCCGGTGTCTTCGTTATGAAACACACGTGGTTTTTTTGTTTCGAGGTCCTCGGCATAGATATAAAACACGTCGTGCGTCGTTGTATCGGATCTGCTGCTGCCGATCGGACGCCGGGTCTCTGATCCAACAATACGCAATACGTCATGATGTGGAAGGAAGTAGACTAGGAACGCGACGGGGCCGGTAGCGACCAGCAAGGCGATTACGGTGCCAAATAAGATACGACGGAGCTTTGGTGCCATGTTAAGTGTCCGATCGTTGCCAAGGAATGAAAGACTATGGTCATAATTCCGTCGTGATAAAGCCTTTGGTGCCGGATGACGTCGGTGCTTTAGTTTAACGCCCATCGATGCTATAAGGTACCATGCGGCTTGAGTCGACCATATCCACCGCCTTGGGTTTTGTGCTCGACCTGTTGTGGCCGGCAAAATTCATGCCGCGCGCCGCGGCCTTGGTCATCGGCATCCCTGTCATCCTCGGCGGGATCGCCCTGCCTCTTTTGGCGGTGCGGGAGATGATCCGGGCGAAAACAGCACTCGACGTCCGCAAACCGGCAACCCAAATCGTGACCCCGACTTCTTCCAATTCAGCCGCAATCCAATCCGTCTCGGCATGGTCTTGCTCTGCCGCGGTGCCGCCTTCCTTCTCGATTCGCTCTGGTTTCTGGCGCTTTGCGCGCCACTCGCAGTCATTCTGCAAAAGGGCGTCATCGAACCGGAGGAAACCTATCTCGAACAAAAATTCGGGGAGAAATATTTACGCTACAAAGCCAATGTCCCGCGCTGGTTATAGATAAATCCGATATTCCGCTAGCGCGCCGCCGAGGCGTGGCAAAAGACCGCGTAAGCCAAAATGGACGCGCAGAGTTAGCTTGTGCTAGATTTGCGGGGCTCGCGACAAAGCGGGGGGCCAACGCGAGGAGCCATCGGCCATGCGAAATGCAACCGCGGATCGGGCGAATGTCATTGCTTCGCCCACGGTGATCTTCGCGGGGGTTTTGGTGCTGGGGTTTGGCCTCGACATGTTGAGGCCCGCTCCATTCCTGCCGGAAGGCTGGGGCTTTCCGCTGGGATTCATTGTCATTTTCGCCGCCATCAACATCAAGCTCTTCGCGGTGCGGGAAATGGTCCGGGTCAAAACCAATCTCAACGTCCGCAAGCCGGCAACGGATATCGCGACCTCGGGTCCCTTTAGCGTGAGCCGCAATCCCTTATATATCGGCATGATCTTCCTCAATATCGGCATCGGCTGCATCGTCAATTCCTTGTGGATTCTTCTCCTCTCCGCCGGGCTTGCGGCGACATTGCAAAAAGGCGTGATCGAGCCGGAAGAGGCTTATCTCGAACAAAAATTTGGCGACAAATATTTGCGCTACAAAGCCAAGGTCCGGCGCTGGATCTAAAATCACATCTCGCCTCGCGGCTTTCACCTTGGCCGGCGTCGAGCCCTCTCACAACCCGCAGGATTTTTGATGCCGCCGCGCGGAACGATTAGCCGCCGTCTCTTTCTCGGGCATACGCTAGCCAGTGTTTTGGCGGTGCCCGCCCGGGCGGAGCTGCCCTCCCCGCAGGACGGTTTCCATGTCCTTGAAGCGCGGGAGGGCAATTTGCAACTTCTGCCCGAACCTGCCTCTCCAACCGCCGTCTGGAGCTATAATGGGGGGGTGCCCGGGCCGCTCCTGCGCTTCCAAAAAGGCGAGGAGGTCAAAGTAAGGCTTGTCAACAAGCTCGCCCAGCCGGCAAGCCTCAACTGGCACGGGGTGCGGATCGTCAATGCGATGGACGGCGTTGCCGGTCTGACGCAAGAGCCGGTCCCACCAGGCGGATCTTTCGATTATCGGTTTACCCCGCCCGACAGCGGGCTTTATTGGTATCATCCGCATGCCTTGCCGTTCATCGGCGAGCAGCTCGATCGCGGGCTTTACGGCATCTTCATCGTCGACGAGCCGGAACCGCCCGCAGCCGACCGCGACATGCTTGTCGTTCTCGCCGATTGGAAGCTCGACGACAAAGGCCAGCTCGCCGGTTTCAACGCCGCCATGGACGCCACGGGGGCGGGCCGTATCGGGCCGCTCGTCACCCTCAACTCGCGCGCTGTTCCGATCGCGGAAACCCTGCCGCCGTCATCGCGTTTGCGGCTGCGGGTCCTGAGCGCCGTCGATACGCGGCTGATGTTGATCGCATTCAACGAAGTCAGACCCTTGATCCTCGCGGTCGATGGTCAGCCGTGCGAAGCCTTCGAGCCGGTGCGGCAGATGATTCCGCTTGGACCCGGCGCGCGTTTCGACATCATGCTCGATCTTCCCGGGGACGCTGGAGCGGATGCGAATGTGACGCTGCTTGGGGACAACGAGCCAGACCGTGTGCTTCTCGCCTTCAAGACCGCGGGAGAAAAGCGGCCTCCCTTGCCGCCGGTCGCCTCGCTGCCGCAAAATCCGCTCCTGCCCAGCGAGATCAAGCTACAGGCGTCGCATAAAGTTGATACTTTGATCGAGTCCATCGCCGGCATGGGGATCGGACCAATCCCGGCGGCGGCGCAAGATCGCCCCTTATATTGGAAGCTAAATGGGAAGGCATTCACCGGATTTACCCCGGCGCCGTTGTTTTCGGTCAAGCGCGGGACCCCGGTGACGCTCGGTTTTGTGAACCATACGGCCTTCGTGCAGCAAATGCATGTGCATGGGCACGCGATGCGGCTCCTGCACGATCTCGACGATGGCTGGGAGCCCTATTGGCGCGATGCCGTCCTCGTTCCCGAAGGCAAGACCAAACACGTCGCCTTCGTCGCCGACAATCCGGGGAAATGGGTGATCGAATGTCTGATGGCGGGGCGCCAGGCAACCGGGATGGCAACATGGTTCGAAGTGACTTGAGCGAAACCGAATTAATTGTGCACGGGCCGCACGCGCTTGACGAAAAGACTTACGATCAGGGCATGCGCGACGTGTTCCGCCATGCACTGATAGCCGAGATCGTTAAGATGGAAATTATCGCCCGCCATTAATTGCAAATTGGCCCTGGTCTGGGCGATGAACCGCATCGCATCGTAGCGGCGGACGTAGAGAATATTTTCCTCGGCGGCGATTTTCTGCAGGCTGTCGCGTATCGCGACATAATTCGCGTCCCGGGCGAGGCGCACGGTATATTGCACCCCGACGAGCACGACGTCGATCCGGTTGTCCTTCAACCAGCGGATCGTGGAGCGCACCGTGTCCTCGAAATCTTGCGGCGGGATCCGGGCAAGCGCGTCATTGGTTCCCAACTGCCAAAGAACGAGGTCCGGATTCTTGAGCGCGACCTCGCTTT
>JALZAY010000139.1 GCA_030948025.1 Pseudomonadota bacterium | reverse complement strand
TCCGGCCGCGGTCGCGATGGCGAGCGGAGGAACCAGAAATCCCCAGGCCGAGACGCCGATGGCTCTGGCAACCAGCAGTTCCAATTTGCGGGTCAGGTTAACAAACGTCGCCATCGTGCCGAACAACACGCAAAACGGCATGATCTGCTCGGATACCGAAGGGACACGCAGAAAGGAGAGGTAGGCGATATCTCCAGCAGAGACGCCCTGAATGTTTCCGGCACGCCGCAAAAGCTCGACAAAATCGACGACATAGATCATGCCGGAAATCATCAGAAATACCGCCGCGATGGTCTGCAGGAATCGCGCCGACAGGTAGAGGCCTAGCGTCCAACCGATCATCGCGTGAATCCAGCGCTGGGTTTGGCGAGGCCAGAGCCGGGAAAGGCAAGGAAATCCAGGCCGGCGTCCGTCAACGCCGCGCGGACGGGTGCCGCCGTATCCAATGCGCATCCCGCCAAAAGGCACGTGCGGTGTTTGGCGGACGCGCGACTAGTCCCATCGCAATAGTTTTCATGAAGGATCATGTTCGCCATTTTGCTGGAAACCGGCTCCGAAACTGGACTTCGTCGCGCATGCCGTTATGACGCGCTGCGACAATTCCTCCCGGGCGCTTGCCGTTGTCGTTGGGCGCCTACGCGCTTCTCCCTCGTTCCTTTTGGCTCCGCCGTTGCAAGGATTTGCGCATTTGGGAAGAACTTCAAACAATAAGGAGTGGCGGTTTTTTGGCGGGCAAAAGGGACTTTCGAGCGTGATTCCGATTTAGGGTTAAAGTTGATCGGACGCCAAACTTGTTGTTTGCTCATGATTTTGTGGCGGCAACCGGGGCGGGTTCCGGGACCGCGCGCCAAGGCGCGGGTTGTTTGATCGTCTTGGGACGCGGCCTGCCCCGGCGGCGGCAAGAAAAAGTGCGAAAGTCATCTCTGGGGGAAGCCCTCGCGCCTGCTTATCCAGGCGGAGGTTTGTCATGATAGGATCGAACCGATGGTCCCAACGGCCAGGCGCGTCGACGGTTTTGCGAAATCGCGAAGGGTAAGCTCGAACAAACGACTGATTGGGAAGCGCGCCAACAGAGTAACACGCCGGCGTAAACGCTCGCCCGGCGCGGCAGAGGAACAGATGACCGAAACAATGAAAATCGAATTTGTCGCGCTCGCTGCGTTGCCGGTTCAAACGCGGGCCTCGCCCGAACGGGCCGGCGGCGAAGCCGGACAGGCGCGGACTCTGGTCATTTTCATGGGCAAGGATTTCGCTTTCGGCGCGGCGACCCGTCGCCTCATTGGCGATCGAGGACAAGCGCTGATCAAGAAGGCGGCCGCGGCCGTCAAGTTTAAGGGGAAGGCTTTGACCGCGCTCGATCTCGTCGCGCCCGCCGGGCTTGCCGCCGAACGGCTGGTCGTGGTTGGGACCGGCGGCGATGGCGACGGCGAGGATGGGGAGGGCCAAATCAAAAAGAATGTGACGCCACAGCCCTTTGACTACGCCGGCCTCGGCGGCTTTGTCATGGGCAAGCTTGGTCATGCCGCAAGCGCGATTGTCGCCTTCGATCCGCCCCGCCCCGCCAAGGATCCGGCCCGCGCGGCCACCGAATTCACGCTTGGGATGCGGCTCCGCGATTACCGGTTCGACCACTACAAGACCAAGAAGAACGAAGATGGGGAGATCAACGGCCGCGCCGATATCGTACTTGCCGCCGGCGAGCCGGCGGCCGTCCGCCGCGAAGCGAAAGGCGGGGAGGCCGTAGTGGCCGGTGTGCTGACCGCTCGCTCGCTTGTCAACGAACCCGCGAACATCCTCCACCCGGAAGAGTTCGCCAATCGCGTCATGGCGCTTAAGAAGCTCGGCGTCGAGGTGACGGTCCTCGACGAAGCCGCCATGCGCGAACTCGGCATGGGCGCGCTTCTCGGGGTCGGGCAGGGATCGGTTCACGGAAGCCGCACCGTCATCATGTGCTGGCGCGGCGCGAAAAGCGCCAAGGACAGTGCCAAAAGCAAGGCGAAGCCGATTGCTTTCGTCGGCAAGGGCGTATGCTTCGACACCGGCGGCATTTCGATCAAACCCGCCGCCGGGATGGAGGATATGAAGGGTGACATGGCCGGAGCCGCCTGTGTCGTGGGCCTCGTGCAGGCTCTCGCCGGACGCAAGGCCAATGTGGATGTCCTCGGCGTCATCGGTCTTGTCGAAAACATGCCGGGTCCGCAAGCGCAGCGTCCGGGCGACATCGTGAAATCCATGTCCGGCCAGACGATCGAAGTCATCAACACGGATGCCGAAGGCCGCCTCGTCCTCGCCGATCTGCTTTGGTATGTTCAGGACAAATTCAAACCAAAATTCATTGTCGATCTCGCGACCCTGACCGGCGCGATCCTTGTCGCGCTCGGCCAGGAACACGCGGGTCTTTTCACCAATGACGACGAGCTGGGCGAGCGGCTCATCGCCGCGGGCAAGGCCACCGGCGAAAAACTATGGCGTTTGCCGCTCGGGGCGGCCTACGACAAAATGATCGACTCGAAGTTCGCCGACATGAAAAACACCGGCGGCCGGCATGCAGGGTCGATCACCGCCGCGCAATTCCTCCAGCGCTTCGTGAATGGCACGCCATGGGCGCATCTCGATATCGCGGGCACGGGGATGGGTTCGCCGGCAAGCGAGATCAATCAAAGCTGGGGTTCCGGGTTCGGCGTCCGGCTGCTCGACCGGCTTATTGCCGATCATTACGAACGGTGACGCCGCCGCGCGGCGGTTTCTCCCGCCGCGACATCGGCGGGCGGGCTTTTGCGGGTGATCCGGTCCAATTGGATCGGATCACGCCCGGAAGCGCGCGTTTTTAATGGAAAATGAGGGCCGTGACCGACGCAGTGCCGCAGTCGTCGCCGATCGTCAAAGTCACTGGCACCGGGTTCACAGTCCCGGTCAAATTGGCGTCCTGCGCCGGCACTAACGCGTAGCGCAAGCTGCCTGTCGGCGCGATCAGCACCTCTAGCCTCACGCCGCCGATCACCCCAGACGAATATCCCTTGCCCGATTCCCTTGCAGGAGCCGGGCAGGATGGCGGTGGTGAAGGTACCGACCCGGAGCGTGACCGGCTCAGTGGCGGGATTGATCCCGTTGCTGGCGCTCCCCAAGGAGCCCAAAGCGGTTCTCAAAGGGAGGCGGAGGTCATATGGTTGGAACGGAAATCAACCTCGAAGTCAGGAGCAACCTTGATGCTTGGCCGCAATAGCTCCCTCGATTGGAGACTCGCCATTGCCGCACTGAGCTTCATTGCTCGCTGTGGCACCGCCGCCGCCCAAGGCGCACCCCCGCCGCCAGCGGTCTCGGTGACCCCGGTGGTGAGCCGTCAGGTGACGGAGACAGGCGCTTTCATCGGCCGTGTGACGGCAATCGACAAGGTCGACATTGTCGCGCGGGTCACCGGGTTCATCGAGGAGCGCACTTTTACCGAAGGGCAGCAGGTCAAGACAGGCGACCTGCTGTTCCGCATCGAACAAGCGACCTATAAGGCGGCGGTCGAGCAGCAGCGCGCCAATCTCGCCAATGCAAAGGCAACAGAGGTTAACACCGCGCTGCAACTAGCGCGCGGCAAGGAACTTGTCGGCAAGCAGAGCATTTCACAAGCCACGGTCGACCAGCGCGCCGCCGACGCGGGGGTGGCGCAGGCCAATGTGTTGGCAGCGCAGGCACTGCTCGACCAGGCGGAAATCAATCTCGGTTACACGGAAATCCGTTCACCGATCGATGGACGGATCGGGCTTGCCTATTTCACCTTGGGCAATCTAGTCGGCCCGTCGTCCGGGACGCTTGCGACGATCGTCAGGGAG
This sequence comes from Pseudomonadota bacterium, assembly GCA_030948025.1. Classification (GTDB taxonomy): domain Bacteria; phylum Pseudomonadota; class Alphaproteobacteria; order Rhizobiales; family Beijerinckiaceae; genus Methylocapsa. Next base: position 5,887 of record JALZAY010000139.1, on the reverse strand, counting down.
GACCCCGTCTATGTCATCTTTCAGCCAAGCGAGCGCGATGTAATCAACTACAAGCGCAGGTTCGTCAAACCGGGCGTCAAGAACCCGCAAGCGACCGTTCACATCCAGCTGCCCGATGGCAGCACCTATCCGCATCCCGGCCTCACCAACTTGCTCGACGTCCAGGCCGAGGCCACCACGGACACCGTGGCGGTGCGGGCGCAAGTGCCGAACCCGGAGGGTCTTCTGGTCCCCGGTGGGGTCGTTGGCGTCATCACGGAACGGGGCGCACCGCGACCGGCGCTGATGGTTCCGCAATCCGCCGTCCAGCTCGATCAGGCTGGCCGCTATGTCCTGGTGGTCGACGAGGCGAAGAAGGTCGAGTTGCGCCGGGTGACGACCGGCGTCGAGCAAGGTAGAGACGTTGTCGTGACTGACGGTCTCAAGGAGGGAGAACTGGTGATTGTCGAGGGGATACAGAAGGTGCGTCCTGGTCAAGTCGTGACGGCGAGCGTCGTGCCGGGAAACTGAGACAATGTTTTCCAGCATCTTCATCGACCGGCCGCGACTCGCCTTCGTCATCGCCATCGTCATCACGTTGGCCGGCATCATCGCCATCACCGTGATTCCGATCGCGCAGTTCCCGGATATCGTGCCGCCGCAGGTAACGCTGTCCGCGACCTACCCCGGCGCGGATGCCGAAGTGGTCGAGACCACGGTGGCTCAGCCAATCGAGGAGCAGGTCAACGGCATCGACAATGCGCTCTACTATCAGTCCGCCAGCGGTGCCGACGGCAGCTACACCCTCAATGTGACCTTCGCGCTGGGCACTGATCCCGACATCAACACCGTCAACGTGCAGAACCGCGCCAGTCTCGCCACGCCGCAGCTGCCCCAGGAGGTGTCACGCAATGGCCTGAGCATCCGCAAGAAATCCGCCGCCCTGCTGCAGGTCATAAACATCTACTCGCCGAAGAGCACCTACGATGCCCTTTATCTGAGCAACTATGCGACCATCAACGTCATCGATCCGCTGGCGAGGATCAATGGCGTCGGCCAGGCGAGTCTCTTCGGACCGCTCGACTATTCGTTACGAATCTGGCTCGACCCTGGCCGGCTGACCGAGCTCAATCTGACGCCGAACGACGTCATCTCGGCGGTGCAGAACCAGAATATTCAGGCGGCCCTCGGCCGGGTGGGCGCGGCGCCGATCACGAACGAGCAGCAGTTTCAGATCACCATCAAGACCAAGGGCCGGCTGTCGCGGCCGGAGGAATTCGCCGCCATCGTCCTGCGCACAAATCCCGGCGGTTCGGTTGTCCGGGTGAAAGACGTCGCCCGCGTCGAAATGGGCGCAAAATCGCAGGACCGCCATAGCCGTTTCAATGGCGCACCCACCGCCTCGATCGGTATCTACCAGACGCCGGGGTCCAATGCCGTCGACGTGACCCGTCGTGTTCGTGAAACCATGAGCACCCTGGCGGCGCGCTTCCCCAATGATCTCGCCTACACTGTATTCTTCGACACCACGGTCTTCGTCACCTCGACGATCAACGAGGTCATTCGCACGCTGGCCGAGGCAATCATCCTCGTGGCTCTGGTGGTGTTCTTGTTCCTCGGCAAGTTGAGGACGACGCTGATCCCGCTGGTTGCCGTGCCGGTGTCGATCGTCGGCACGTTCGCCGTGATGCTGGCCATCGGCTATTCGGCCAACACCGTCTCCTTGCTGGCGCTCGTGCTTGCCATCGGCATCGTGGTTGATGACGCCATCGTCGTCGTCGAGAACGTGGAGCGGGTAATCGACGAGGAACCCGAGTTGTCCGTGCCGGAGGCCTGCAAGAAAGCCATGGCCGAGATTACCGGTCCGATTCTAGCCATCACCCTCGTCTTGTTGTCGGTGTTCGTTCCCGTGGCCTTTATCCCCGGCATCAGCGGCCAGCTTTTCCGCCAATTCGCGGTGGCGGTGTCGGTATCAATGCTGATCTCGGCGCTCAATGCCTTGACCTTGAGTCCGGCGCTTTGCGCGGTGCTCTTGAAGCGCGGCCAGACGAGCCGCGGCCTGATGCGCTACGTCCTGGGTGCGATCGACAGGGTCCGCGACGGCTATGTGGCGGTGGTGCGCCGGCTGGCGCGCGTGGCGATCGCCGGCGTCGCGGTCGTCGCCGGCGTGCTAGCGGCGTCGGCAGGGCTGTTCAGCAGGATCCCGCAGAGCTTTCTGCCGGAAGAGGACCAGGGCGCGATCTTCGCCGCCCTGCGGCTTCCCGAAGGCGCCTCGATCAACCGCACCGAGGCGGTGGTCAAAGAGGTCGAAGACATCGTCACACCGATCCCCGGCGTCGAAGGCGTGTTGTCGGTGGTCGGGCTGAACTTTATCGACTACATCGCATCGTCGAACCAGGCCTTCTTCGTCATCCGGCTCAAGCCCTATGAGGCGCGCACCGATCCGGCGCAGAGCGCCGGCGCGATCATTGCGCGTCTGCGTCCCCAGATGGCGTCCATCAAGGGCGCCATCGCGTTCCCGTTCAACCTCCCACCCATTCTCGGACTGGGCAGCACGGGCGGCTTCCAATACGTCCTGGAGGCGCTGCAGGGCCAGCCGCCTTCCGACCTCGCGGCGGCGCTCCGTGGCCTGCTCGTGGCGGCCAATGGGCAGCCCGAGCTCGCCGGCGTATTCAGCACCTATGCCGCGGACACGCCCCAGATCTATCTCGATATCGACCGCGACAAGGCGCAGGTGCTCGGCGTCAAGATCACCGATATCTTCAATGCCTTGCAATCGACGCTGGGCAGCTACTACATCAACGACTTCAATGTGTTCGGCCGCACATGGCAGGTCAACGTCCAGGCCGAGACGCCATTTCGCGATAAAGTGGACGACATCTACCGGATCTATGTGCGCAACGCCCAGGGGGCGATGGTCCCGATCCGTGCCTTGGCCGAGGCGAAGCTCGTGCAAGGGCCGCAAACGGTGGTGCGTTACAACGGATTCCGCGCCGCGATCGTGAACGGCGCGGCGAAGCCCGGCTACAGTTCCGGCCAAGCGCTCGCCGCGATGGAGCGCATTTCCGCCGCAACCCTTCCGGCGGGCTACAGCTTTGAATGGACCGGGACCGCGCTCCAGGAAAAGGCGGCGAGCGGACGCACGGCCATCGTGCTCGGATTCGCCGTTCTCTTCGCTTACCTGTTTCTCGTTGCGCTTTACGAGAGCTGGAACATTCCGGTTCCCGCTTTACTGTCGGTCAGCGTCGGGGTACTCGGCGCCATCGTCGCGGTGATGCTAGCTGGACTGAGTTTCGACGTCTACGCGCAGATCGGACTCGTCGTGCTGATCGCGCTTGCCGCGAAGAACGGCATTCTGATCGTTGCGTTTGCGGTGGAGCAGCGGCGGCTCGGCAAGGCCATCGACGCTAGCGCCATTGAAGCGGCGGGCCTGAGGTTCCGCCCGGTGATGATGACCAGTTTCGCGTTCATCCTCGGACTATTGCCCCTGGTTATTGCGCGGGGGGCCGGGGCCATCACGCGCCAAGCGGTGGGCACGCCGGTGTTCGGCGGCATGATCGCTGCATCCGTCTTCGGGATTTTCCTTATTCCGCTGCTCTACATAACCGCGGAACGCTTGCGTCAGCGCACGCGACGCCGGGAAACCAAGTGATCGCCGCCCCGTACGCTCGGGCTGCCATTCGGTTCGCCGATCCGCGAGCGGCTCGACCGGCGCCGCATCGAAAGCGTCAATGAGCCGGTCAATCAGGCTTGGCCCAATTCGCGGCATGTCGCCAAGCAGAATAATTGCGCCACGAGCGGTGCTTGGCAAGGCGCGGACCGCGAGCTTGAAGACGAAATTCCGCAAGACCTTCGCCACCTACTTTTTCCCGGTAGGGAACGATATCCGGCAAATGATGACGGATTGGGTCCATTATTTGCGGATCGAAAAACTTTGGGGCCTCGAGGATCCGATTTCCAAAGGACGCGAGTTGCCGCGGGGGCCAGTGGTCATTTCAAAGCGGCCGGACTTGACCGCAGCGGCTGGGTGTTACTCCGGTGTTACCCTGACAAATTTCTTCGAGAATTTTACAACGCAGCGAGTCCATATTCTCCAATATAATCAATAGATTAGTTTGGCGCACCCGAAGGGATTCGAACCCCTGGCCTCTGCCTTCGGAGGGCAGCGCTCTATCCAGCTGAGCTACGGGTGCTTCCAAACAGCGCGATCCTAGCCGATGTTGGCGTTGCACGCCAAGCGCCATGCCGCCCCCGCCCGGCGGCAACGCGATTTCGCCGCACGGAGAGTTGCGGTTTTTGCCGCCCCGGGTAGTCCGGATAGGCTCGAAAATGAGCGCCACGAGAGGGCGAGGGACGGTAGCCTCCTGACCGCACGCCGGATACCCCGCCCGCGGTCAGGCGACCGCGAAATTCAATGCATGCCAGGAAAAGGACGGTCGCACTGCAATTTGGCGATTTCATCCTTGAGTTGCAGCTTTCGCCGTTTCATTTCGGTCAGTTTCAACTCGTCCTTGGCGGGATGCACCAATTCCTTCGCAATTTCCTTGTCGAGCGCATCGTGACGCTGTCCGAGCGCGGCCAAATGGGTTTCACGCGACATGCAGAACTCCTTATCAAGGTCCACATAGATTTAGGAGTGTGCCACAGGATTTGCAATTCGCGAAGCTGCTTCGACGATCAACGCGATCAAATTTTCAGCGTTTGGAACGTTGTAAACACATACTGGAAGGCTTCACCTTCGCCGTTGCGGGGACACCCCGCCAACTTCGCTCTCCGAAGCTTTCCTCGCCGCCGAAGCAAGCCGACTCGTCGAGCGTATCGAGTGGCCAATCCGCCAATACACGGCCGTTGGCTCGCCGATGGCGGAATCCGAGCTCGGCATCCTCTCAACCTAGTGCCTCGATCGCCGCATCCCCGGCAAACAAACCCTCATCATTGAGATCGCAGCTCGGGAGGACGATCGAAATATCAACCACACCACGGCCGCCTGGCAATGCACCATGGCGGACGCCCGTATCAAACTCAAGCATCCCCACCCGTCAAGCTGGCTAAATCGAGCCACTAGCTGGACCGGACAAATCATTTGCTGGTATGGTCTTCCACCATTTTGTTGCATTCAAGCGATATTTGCGGCAAATAGGCGAGCCGCCACATTGGCCTGCTGGGCCCGGCACGGATGCGGGTGTAGCTCAGGGGTAGAGCACAACCTTGCCAAGGTTGGGGTCGAGGGTTCGAATCCCTTCGCCCGCTCCAGATTTCCTTTGTGCGACCTGAGACATAGGTGGACGTTTCGTACCGGACACATGGGTTACACTTTTTGGTTGCTCTGGCAAGCAGGAGGTGTCGATGCCGTGGAAGGAGAGTTCGGTCATGGACGAACGCCTGCGCTTCGTGGCTCGCCTCATCGAACGCGAGGGGATGACGGTCTTGTGCCGCGAGTTCGGCATTTCGCGCAAAACCGGCTACAAGATTTATGGCCGCTACAAGGAGCACGGGCTCGAGGCGCTGACCGACCCGCTCGCGGCGGCGGTGCGCTACGCCAACCAACTGTCGCCCCAGATCGAGAGCCTGATCGTCGCCTTCAAGCGCGAAAAACCCCACTGGACTTGCCTCGAAAAAGTGGAGAGGCATTTGCTCAGCCTGACGCCAGTTTTTCGAACTGGGTTGGGCTGAGGCCGAGCGCCGAGTGTCGCCTGACGGGATTGTAGAACCCGTCGATGGAGCGGGCAATGGCACGTCCGGCTTCGTTGCGGGTGGCGAAGACGGTCCGCCAGACAAGCTCGGATTTCAACGTCTTGAAGAACGTCTCGGCCATCGCGTTGCCGTAGCCGTTGCCCGTGCCTGACATCGAGATGGCGATACCGTGCCGGCGCAGCCCAGCCTGATAATCGATCGAGCAATATTGACT
>JALZAY010000138.1 GCA_030948025.1 Pseudomonadota bacterium | reverse complement strand
AGATCGCGCGTAAGGCTGGGGTCTCGAAAGGGACGCTTTACGTCTACTTCGACAGCAAGGAGCGATTATTCGAGGCCATTGCTCATGAGGAGTGCGGGGCGCAGGCGGAAACCGTGTTTTCCCTCGATCCGGCAGATCACGACGTCGAAGCCGTGCTCACCCGGCTTGGCCGGAGCTTTGTCAAATTTCTGTGCCGCCCAGGAGCCATGTCGCCGCTGCGCACGGTCATTGCCATCTCGGACCGTATGCCGGAGATCGGCAGGGAGTTCTACGAAACGGGTCCTGCGGAGGGGGTGACGAAGCTTTGTCATTATCTTGCGAGTCAGGTCGCTGCCGGGATTTTGACGATCAAGGATTGCGAGGTCGCAGCAGCCCAGTTCCTCGATTCTTGCGTGGCCACGATTCTAAAGCCGCTCCTCTTTAATGCCAGCGAGGCACCTAGCGACGAGCGGATCGACCACGTGGTCAGCATTGCGGTCTGCACCTTCCTTGGGGCCTACCGGCCCGTTGCCTGACGCAGTTCGTGGTTGCAGATTTGCTTTCGCTCAGTGATGAGCGAATGGTTGTCCCTGTCGGAAATTAAACCGGAGAACGTGACGGAGGTGCTGCACTGTTCTTGCAGCCGGGACCCGCGGCCCTGACCGACGCCCTCGATTCAATCCTCGCCGCAGTGGTACATCGGAACTGATCGAACTGAAAAGGCGGTTCGCGGCCAGATTTTCCGCCAGCTGCGCAGCCGGCCGTGAATGACAACCCTTCGATTCCATCAGATTCCTCCAACCTCATCGAGCGGCCAATTCGAAAGAGGATTTCATCGACGTCGACGAGCTTGACGGCCGCGAGCCGTTGGAGTCTGAGGAGCCGATGCCATCACTCATTGTCTCCTCCCCCACAAGAGGCTACAGAGACATGCATCTCGGCGGGCACAAGCGCCTGCGCCGAGGGACCACTTGGGTCGATCATGGACCTCGACGAGCAAGCGCGGCATCTTCGAATGCACGTCGAGCAGCTCGCAGGTGAGATCGGCGAGCGCAATGTTTTCAGCCCGGCATCGCTGCACGCGACTGCGTCATACATCGAGCACGAATGGGAGCAGCAGGGCTATGCCGTCGAGCGGCTTGCCTATGACGTCTCGGGAGTTCGTTGCCTGAACCTCGAAATCACCCGAAGCGGCGGCGCACGTGATCGTGAAATCCTTCTGATCGGCGCGCACTACGACACGGTCACCGGCAGCCCTGGCGCCAATGACAACGCGAGCGGCGTTTCTGCCCTTCTCGAGATCTCTCGCCTCTTCGCCAGCATCGAGCCGGCATTGACCGTCCGCTTCGTTGCATCCCGGCCAAACCTCATGCACCGATATGATCTCGAGCGCGGGGAAGTAATAGGCTTCGAGATATTGTTCGAGCTTGTCCGGCGCGAGCCCGGCATCGGGTGGCGTGACGTAGTAGAAGGCTTGCGTCGCGCGCCGCTCCAAAGGGCCGGGCGGGTCCATTGCGGCCGAGGTCGTCGTGCGCCGGAAGCCCGGAGTCTCCTCGACCTTTGGCAGGAGATCGCTCGGAATGGTCGCGATGTGATGGTCCAGAACGAAGGCGCGCAGGCCGGCGAGATCGTCTCTCGCGGTCGGGATCAGCGTGTCGACAGTCGGATGCTGCGCGCGGATCTCCTTCAGCACGTCCTCGATCGACGCTGTCGGATTGACCCGCCGAGCCGCCTCGGACAGTGCGGCTTGATCCTTATGCAGCTGCGCATAAGCAATATCGAGCAGTCTGTCCGGCGGAATATCGACCATCTCGTTATAGGCGATGCGCTGGGCGAACAGGTCGGAGCCGAGCGCGAAATCGCCATCCGCCTTGGGTTTCAGCTCCTGTTCGAGATAGGTCTTATAATTCTCGAAGGCGGCGATCGCGGAATCGTTGGATGCCGTGAATTCGCGCTTGAGCTGCTGATCCTCCACGGCGGCGAAGGTCGCGGGGGCGCCAATCTTTAGGAAAGTGATCGAGCCCGCGACATTGCGGATCGCGATGTCGACGAACGCCCGCGGCGGATGCTCGATATTGGCCTTGCCGGTCGAGAGCAGCATTGGGATCTGCCGCTCGCGGGCGATGACCGACCGCAAGCGATCCGCGAGCGGCGCGAAATCACGATGGATGAGATTGAAGACCGCCGAGGTCGCGCTGCGCACGTAAGCGTCCGGATCCTTCTGCCAGTACCGGATCGACTCGACGTCGAGAAGCGTCCCCTTAATGCTATTGATCAGCATCTCCCGATCGTCACGATCGCCGGCCGTTAGCGTCGCCGGATCGATTGCGGTGAGCGCATCGAGCGCCGTGTGCAGCCGCGCGGAGTCTGGCCGTCTCGGCTCAGATCATCGACCTCGGCATCGTAATCATGCACGCCAATGCTTGTCGCGGCGATCGGGTGAGCTCGAAATTCGTTGTCGTAAAAGGTCGTGACGAGGTTCTGAAACGACTGCGCCTCGGCCGGCGTGGCTCCCGCGAGAACGGCGGCAACGAGGGCCGCTCCAGTCATTGGTTTCATTAACACCGAAATCGAGTCTCCGATCGTGAAAGAGTATGGCTCGACTGAGCCTATTACGATTCGAGTGCAGCTTTACGATGACCCTGACTCTCCGTCATTGAGCAAATTCCTTTGTCTGAGCTTCTTCACCATGATCTCCGCCGTCGCGGCGAGCGCCGGCGTGGTGATCTGGTCCTTCCAGCGCCCGCTCAAAGGTATGCTGCATGGCTAGGCCCCGTTCGGTCGGATCGGGCATCATCGAACTGCCGCCACGTCTCTCGGGCGCAATGCGGCCTGGGGTGTCGCTGTGCAACCCGGTCCCGCTCCACGCTCGGAGTTTGGAACGGTCCCGGATCAGGGCACGACGCAATGCTGGCGCAAATTGGCGGTCGATACCAAAGCCCGCACAGCTAATAGCAGTGAGCGAACAGCTCCCCAGGGTGGCGGCGGCAAGCGGTGGGCTTCCGGAATACGCGGCAAGATGGGGACGCGGAAGAACTTTCCAATTCAATCGGATTGGTAGCAGTTTGCGGGTCTCCGCCCATGCTTCTCAAATGCTGGACGGCTGTGACGACGTGGGACATAATTTCGCTTTCTTGGTTCCTGTATGATCTCCTATTGCTCTCGTATGAGGCGCGCGACAATGCCGCTTTGCGTCAGGCACGGGATCATTGGCCTCGCGGCGGTGCTCGCGACGGGCCTAGCTGAGCCCGCAGGCGCCATGCGCCGTTGGGATACCGAGCGGATCGAGACTGTGGCGGCCCGTCCCGCGGGGGAGCCCATCATGGCGATTGTCTCGCTCAGCAATCAGCGGGTCACGATCTATGATGCGGATGGCTGGATCTTGCGAGCACTGGTCTCCAGCGGCCAGTCTGCGTTGGCGCCACTGCTCGCCGAACGAAGAAACGACGCGTGCTATAAGTCACCTTTTCCTTTTCATCGGCGCCGAACCGAATACAGACTGGCTTGCGCAATGCGATGTGGCGCTAGATGAAAAGGGGTTTGTCCGCACGGGCGAAGTTGGCGGCGAAAAACGTCACGCACTGGAAACGAATCGCTCTGGCGTGTTCGCCATCGGCGACGTACGCTCGGGTTCGGTCAAGCGCGTCGCCGCCGCCGTCGGAGAGGGCGCGCAGGTGGTGTCGGCGCTTCATGCCTATCTGGCCCGGAGCGGTAGTGCCGCCACGTCTGCTGCTGAGATCGCGAGAGCTTAATGCCCGACGAATGTGCGCACGCCAGAAGCATCCGTAACGTAACGCCGAGCGCGCTCGGATGCGAGGAATGTCTGAAACTTGGTTCGGCGTGGGTGCATCTGCGCCTCTGCCGGACGTGCGGCCATGTCGGCTGCTGCGACAGCTCGCCAAACCGTCACGCCACCAAGCATTTTCGCAAGACCTGCCATCCCATCATCGAAGGCTACGATCCGCCGGAAGGGTGGGGATGGTGCTATGTCGATGAAATTAGTCTGGACCTTGGCGGCCGCACGACGCCGCATAACGGACCAATCCCGCGGTACTATTAAGTTCGCTGCGGGGGAAAAGATTGCAACGGTCCTCCAGCACCCTCGATGCCTGGAACGCAATGACAGGATCGACACGTCATGATTGAGATCGCGTCACCCGCCACGCCGCAACCCAGCTCTCTTTTGCCGCCGCGCCGGCGGCGCTCGCCCAATGATGCTCCGGGCGCTTCTCGTGAACACGGCCGCCGCGAAAAATATGATCCCATTGCCGACAGAGAACACTCCCTCGCTACGCTCTATCCTTCGAAATCATCTTTGATAGTCATTCCGACCGCTCGACAAAAGACGCAAGCGACTCTCAAATCCCCATAGGTCGCAGCGGCGGCGACGCCCTTCCCACTCGCGGTTTCCTTCCTTGGAGGTTTTCGAACGCCGGCCCTGTCTCGGCGGACAGCAATGGTCAATGAAGGGCCGGCATCCGAAAACCTTCACACAAGCAGACGTGACGACATCAAATAACGATGCCTATTTTAGTCCCTAGGACAGACGTTGCTTTGTCGCCTGTGCCATCGCCTCAGCGTCAGGCTTTCAGGAACGCTAGCAGGTCGGCATTGATCGTGTCTGCCTGCGTGGTCGGCATGCCGTGCGGGAAGCCCTTGTAGGTCTTCAGCGTCCCGTTCTTCAGCAGCTTTGCCGACAATGGTCCGGCGTCGGCATAGGGAACGATCTGATCGTCGTCGCCGTGCATCACCAGCACCGGCACTGTGATCTTATTGAGGTCGTCGGTGAAATCGGTCTGCGAGAAGGCGACGATGCCGTCGTAATGCGCCTTCGCGCCGCCCATCATGCCCTGCCTCCACCAGTTCTGGATGATCGCCTCCGAGGCTTTCACGCCCGGCCGGTTGAAGCCATAGAAAGGCCCGTCCGGCAGGTCGCGATAAAATTGCGAGCGATTGGCCGCGAGCTGGGCCTGCAATCCGTCGAACACTTTCTTGGGAAGGCCGCCCGGATTGGCCGCCGTTTTCACCATCAGCGGCGGCACCGCACTGATCAGGGCCGCTTTCGCCACCCGGCTCTCGCCATGCCGTCCTAGATAGCGGGCCACCTCGCCGCCGCCGGTGGAATGGCCAACATGAATCGCGTTCTTCAGGTCAAGATGCGCGGTCAGCGCCGCCAGGTCATCGGCATAGTGATCCATGTCGTGACCGTCGCTCACCTGAGTGGACCGGCCGTGGCCTCGGCGGTCATGCGCTATGACGCGATAGCCGTGTTTGAGGAAGAACAGCATCTGCGTGTCCCAGTCATCGGCCGACAGCGGCCAGCCATGGCTGAACACAATGGGCTGACCTTTGCCCCAGTCCTTGTAGTAGATCTCCGTCCCGTCTTTGGTTGTAATTGTACCCATTGTGACACATTCCTTGCCTGTGCTGTTGCCACTATTGACTAAGAGCGCCCGCTGCTCAGATGCTACCGCGGGACGACCGCCATGATCACACGCCTTCATAGACCAACCTGGTGAAGAAGCCGGGGTCGATGACGAAGTTGCCCCACTTGGCATCAAAGGCAGCGGTCGGCTTTGCCGCGACCGTCTCGTCTCGCGATCGTCCTTGCTTCTTGAGCGCCGCAACGCTCTCCCGGATTGCGACCAGCATGTCGCGGAATTCCTTGAGTTCGGCTCTGTTGCTGACGGGCTTCCCGTGCCCCGGAATGATGATAGTCTTGTCCGTCGTCGCCGCAAGGTTAGCGTCGGATGCCGCGATCATGCCGTCGATGCCGCCGCCCGTCGAAGAGTCGATGAACGGATAGATACCGTTCCAATATGTGTCGGCCGCATGCAGGATATCCGCGTCACCAAAAGTGACGGAAATATCGCCGTCAGTGTGAGCGCGGCCATAATATTTCAGGCTGATGGACGAGCCGTTGAGCTTTAGTTTGTGCTCGCTTGAAAAAACTTCGCCTGGAAGCCCGCCTGTTTGCAGCGGAAGAAAATTATAGTCCCAATCCTCGACGCGTTGCACCTCGGAAAGATGCTTGCGGGTGTTTTCATGAGCAATGATCTTTGCCCCGACGGAATTCAGCCATACGTTGCCGTCGGCATGATCGAAATGCCAGTGCGTGTTGATCAGGTGCGTGATGGGATCGGCGCCAAGACCGGCAAGAGCTCTGGTGATTTGAGGACGCGAAACGCCAATACCGGCATCGATAAGCAGTTTGCCATCGGGGCCGGTCAGGACGGCGATGTTTCCGCCGGAGCCCTCGAGTACGCTGATGTCGTTTCGCAGCTTGTGCGTAACGATGGGCGATACCGAATCGAAGTTGATGTTTGATTCTCCATGAAGACCGCGTCCACATGCTAGCGTGCGGCTGGGATATCGGTTTATACCGCGGCGTCCCGCGGCGTCTCCTCTGGTCGTGGCGCGATAGCGCGGTGCGCGTGCAGGGTAAAATGAAGGGTTGTCCCGGGGCCGGCATTGGGTGATGTCCATATCCTGCCGCCATGGGCCTCGATAATCGAACGGCAGATCGATAGGCCCATGCCCATGCCATCGGCCTTCGTTGTGAAGAAGGCGTTGAACAGCCGACCGGCGTGCTCCGGGTCGATGCCGATACCGGAATCACCGACCTCAACCAGTACCTGTTCGGCGTTGTTCGTCCGGGATCGGATCAGAAGTTCGCGGGGTCGATCGTCGACGAGAGCCATGGCCTGAATGCTGTTGACGAGTAGGTTCAAAATTACCTGTTGTAGCTGGACTCGATCGCCGAATACGGAAGGCAATAAGGAGGCAAGATCCAACCTCACCAACACTTGGTGAACGGAGATTTCCCGCCGAATCAAGGCGAGGACCTCATTGACGACTTCGTTGATGTCGAGGCGGATCTTTTTCAACGTCGATTTCCTGGAAAGTGCCCGAAGCCGAGCGATCACTTCGCTTGCGAGCTTTGCACAATCGATCATCCGCTCGATCGCGCTGCGCACCTCATCGAGTTGCGGAACCTCACGATTAAGCCACCTCAGGCCGGCATCACCGTTGGTGACAATTGCGGCGAGCGGCTGGTTCACTTCGTGTGCTATGGATGCGGTCAGTTCTCCCAAGGCGGTCACTCGCGTCACATGGGCGAGTGAAGCCTGCGCCTCGTGCAATGCCTCTTCAGCCTGCTTTGCTGCGGTGATGTCCATCAGGACGCCGACATACTCTACATTGTCTGCCACGTCTCGATTGTCTGCCACGTCTCGCGCCGGATGAGCCAGCACTTTTACGTGCTTGACCGAGCCGTCCGGCATGAGCAAGCGATGCGTTATATCGATGTTTTGTGCCCCGCTGGACGCCCGTTCAAAGGCTTGCTGCAGAATTGATGCATCATCAGGATGGCTGCGCCGGCGCACAAGATCAAGCGTTGGCTTCGTTGCAAAGTCATACTCATAGATGCGGAATATTTCTTCCGACCAATATTGTTCTTCGGTGGCGATCTTCCAGCTGAAGCTGCCGGTTCGACTAAGGCGCTGAGCTTCCGTCAAATAGGTCTCACTCCGGCGCCATGCATCTTCTGCCCGTTGCCTATTGAGGGCGAGAATGGCCGTGACGCCGATTGCAGTAAGGCTTACGAGATTTCTGCCGATTGAATCGCTTGTGTCCCACTCGTGCTGCAGTATGAAGCTCAAAACGGTCAAGCCGGCACAGGCCAGCGAGACAAGAATGACACCACGCCGCCGGAGAAAATTGGCAGCCATCAGCACAACAATGACGTAGAGGACGGCAATCGCGATGTCCGACGGGGTAAAAGTGTCAATTACAAAGATTATGATCGCGAGTGCTCCGGCAATGAAAGGCGAAGCTGGCCAGTTGCTGAGTGCCGAGGTAGGGTAGGTACGATTCGTCACAGTTGTGCTCTCTTTCGCCTGCCCTGCGGTAGTCGCTTGGCTCTACCGGCGCGGGGTCCTTGATATGGGCAGAAAGACTTTCATCCAGGATAATACCATGGGACGAATGGCACCATGCAACGGCACGCAGGGGCTGGGGCGGCCATCAACGACCCAGGGCTTGGCTTTGTGATGAACAGCGTGAGATGCACGGCTCCGCCACAGCTACACGGACGGCAAAGGATGAGGGTCGCCTAATCATGGATTGAGCGACTTACATGGTATTGTGCCATGTCCGATGCGGCCCGGCTCGCCCATTGGCGCGCGGCAGCTACATGGAGCCTGTGAATGGTGGGTTGCAAAGCATGTCTGTCGATACGAATCGTCCGCCCAAATCGCAGCGTTCCGGGTCACATGATAGCTCCCTCGTCTTCATTGTGGACGACGACCAGGGGATGCGCGACGCATTGGGTAGCCTCCTTCGATCGGTGGGTCATCGTGTTGAGGTTTTTTCTGCGGCGTCGGATCTGCTGCAAAGCAAACTTCCGGATATTGTCAGCTGTATCGTCGTCGATGTCCGATTGCCGGGATTGAGCGGCCTGGATCTCCAGACCGAGTTGGCCGATGCCGGCATCCGGATTCCAGTCATTTTCATGACCGGATATGGCGATATCCCGATGTCGGTGAGGGCGATGAAGGCGGGGGCAATCGATTTTCTGACGAAGCCGTTTCGCGATCAAGAGATCATCGATGCGGTGGCATTGGCGCTCGATCGGGATCGAAAAAGGCGCAATGACGAGAAGGCCGTGGCGGACCTAAAGGCCCTGTTCGATTCACTGACCTGCCGTGAGCGGCAAGTAATGGCCTTGATTACCGATGGGCTCATGAACAAGCAGGCTGCTGGCAAAATCGGAATCAGCGAGATCACGGTCAAGATCCACCGTGGCAACCTCATGAAGAAGATGGAAGCGAAGTCGCTGGCCGAGCTGGTGCGAATGGCGGAAGTGTTGGGTGTGCGAGGCGAGGCTTCGCGGTGGAGTTAAGACTTATGTATGATATTCACAGGCGACCGAAACACTATATTCTCCACAACCGTTCGACGTGACCCCGCCGCCACATCGGCGCCTCGCGCCCGGGTAATGGAGAATGTCGGTTGAGCAAGGGTCCGGTAATATCGATCGTGGAGGACGACGCGGCCGTTCGGGCTGCAACGGAGAACCTTGTGAAGTCGCTCGGCTTCGACGTGTACGCATTCGCGTCCGCGCAGGAATTTCTCCAGTCGCATCGCGAGGCCGAAACCGCATGTTTGATTTCGGATGTGCAGATGCCAAATATGAGCGGAGCCGAGCTGCAGGCCGACTTGGCTAACCGCGGATTTCGGATCCCTACGATCTTCATGACGGCCTTCCAGGATGAATCGGTTAGGCGGCGTGCGATGGATGCCGGGGCCGTTGGTTTTCTACACAAGCCATTCAATGGGAAAGCCTTGATTCAGTTTATCCAGGACGCCATCAGTCAGGGCGGTGGAAAAGCTTAAAAGCTCCAGGAGTCATTCCGTGTCAGGCTTTACAATCGAATCCGGAACCGTGGCGACTACGCCTTGATGAAGCCTGCAATGGCCTGCGCGCCTGGGTTACACCTTGGAGGCGTCCACCGTTCATCTCGTTGCCCCACGCCGATCAATCGACGGGATCGTGAAGATTCGACGCGTTCCAGCCTAGCTAGTCCATGACCGGACCATCCCCCAAGCGGGCACTAGGTCATGATCTCATAAAGGGGATTCCCGAATCGGCAAGAGAATGATTCAACCTTCAGATCATGGAGGTTGGAATGGCTCGTTTTGATTTGACGGATGTCGAGTGGTCGGTGATTTCGCCGCTGC
>JALZAY010000320.1 GCA_030948025.1 Pseudomonadota bacterium | reverse complement strand
AGGACGTGATCGTCGCATGATTGCAATAGCCTTCCTTTTCGTTCGCGTCCTGTGCGACTGCTTCAAGTCGCGGCGGCTGGAAGCCGAAATCCTGGTATTGCGGCATCAGCTCAATGTCCAGCGGCAGCGCGCACCACGCGGTGCATTTGCGTTGGGCCGGCCGCGCCCTGTTCATTTGGCTCTATCGTCGCTGTCCTCGCATTCTTGACGCGGTAACCATCGTCAGGCCCGAGACTGTCGTGCGTTGGCATCGAATGGGCTTCGCCGCGTACTGGCGATGGAAATCCCGTCCGCGCGGTGGCCGGCTACGGATCGGCAAAGAGATGTGCGATCTGATCCGAAGAATGAGTATTGAGAACCCGTTGTGGGGCGCTGGTACGCGCCGATCCGGCCGTCGCGTTGGAGGTCCTGCTCGCCATCAGCATCGAGGACTCGAAGGAAGACGATATCTTCAGTCAGCGTTCCATGGACGACTGCGACCTTACCCATTGGCGGGAGGGCAATCCGCCGATGTATTTCCGAGGGCCGTTTTTGTCGTTCCTGCGGACCTCACCGGAACACGGGATTTCCTTCGTCGTAAAGCTGACCAACTTCGCCACCCGCCGCTTCGCCGGCGAAGATCGGGGACTGATGATTACGGTCGAGGGCACGACCCGCAAGTGGCTCGGTGACGCGCGCGTATTTCAATGGCCCCAGGGCTGGCCCCTTTTCGACGGCTCATTGGTCGAATGTGCGCTCATGGCCTTGGAACGGTGGTTCTATGAGTTGATCGACCAGGGCCTGACGATCGACTCGTGGGTCAGCCGCATTATGCGGGAAAGCGAGTCGCTTGCTTTCGCGAGCCTCTTGCTCGAGGTCGGCAAGCGGCTCCCCTCGCTGTTCGGCGGCGTCTTGAAGCCGCTGCTACCTACCTGGGAATTATGGGATCTGGATTCTCAGTTGGTGACGCAACGGCTGAGCGGTGCGGTGGCGTTCGGTTCCTGGGCGCTGGAGCCGCCACAGTTAGTGACACTTGCTCGAGATTGGTACGCGATGCCGCATCGCTGGGGAATGCTGATGGCCGCCGATGGCCCGGTTATCGGCGCGATGATCATCCGCGACGAGTGTCACCAATTCTTCGACGAATTGCGTATGGAATGGTCGTCGCTTCTGGACGAGCAAGGCGAGCCCGACCGTCTTCGATATCTCATCGAGCGGATCAATCCGCAGAATTACACCTTCGAGGAACGGGACGGCGAGCGGGTCGTCGTCGGTTTTCAGTGGCCTGAGGAGCTGAGAAAAGAGGCCGATGAAAGCCTGGCCGACCTTGCCTGCCGGCGAAACCTTTCATTCCTGCCGACGCGCTGCCGCCAGGTTCTCGACGCACAAAGGGCTCCTTCGCCGAACAGGCCCTGGTGCTCTGGAATTTGCTGCAAACGGTCGAAGCCGGCGAAGCGGCGCTGCTGACGGATGACGGCGGTGCTCTGCTGGTCGGTGCGGATATCTTGTGCGCCGGCATCGCCGTGCTGCTCACATTTCACCACGCTTGGCTGTTGGAAGATTCGGCCCGAATGACTTGGTGCCGGCAACAGCTGGGGCTGATTTTCGACAACCCTCCCGCGCCGATGCCGTTCGACAGCGAAGGGGCGGTCGGAAGCTACCGATAGGATGCGTTCGCCGCCGAGTGCGGGGTGTTGCTGATCGCTGAAGACAACAACGATCTCCTGGCAAGGCGGTTGGTCGCCGCGTCGGTCATGGCGTTCCACCACGGTACTACCGCGCTTACGCTATCCCGCGCGATGCAGAGCCGCGCGCGTTTGGGGCCGGATTTTGACCGCATCCTGGCTTTGGCCGTCCGATGGGCCGGCTTGCGAACCATACTGCTGAGTACGACTAACCCGGCGTTTCAAGAGGAACGCGAGCGCGGGTTGGAAGAAAGGGCCCGCCTCGGCGATGACTTTATCGTACGGCGGTTGACCACCGACTATTACAATCTCAGAGAGATCGACGCCCGACAATGGCCACAGTAACCGCATGAACCGCCGAACCAGCCCACCCCGACCCGCGCGCCCACGTCCCAGCCTTCTACGTCCGGACCCACGGCGTCGATGACGCCGATCACTTCATGGCCGGGAATGCGTGGATAGCTGAGCGCCGGCATGTGGCCTTCAACGATGATGGAGTCACTATGGCAAACCCCGCAGGCGTGTACGCGGATGCGGACCTCGCGACGGCCGGGCTCGGGAAGGTCGCGCCCCTCCATACGGAAGCGCCCGCCAGGTTCCGGAACGATCATTGCGCGCATCTTCGACATGGCGGGCTCTGCTACGGGTTAGACCAGATAAGTCCCAGATAGGTAGGTGTCGAAGACGCGCAGACAAGTAGCGACCGACCGTCCAATGTCGCCTATGGGGGTCGAAATGAGCTCGGCGAATGACGGCTCATGGCACAATGCCGCGGTGCCGGCAATGCGCCGATTCTTCAGGAGTTGGATGAAGAGCCGACGTACCGCCGACGTGGTGGTTAGTCTCAGGATGACCGATGATGTTGAAAAACCCTCGCGGTGAACAGCGAATGGTGATTCCGTGCTGTGGGAGTCAGCAGGGGTGATTCGCGATGATGGGGCGGCAGGCCGGCGATCAGAGCCAGCTATT
>JALZAY010000137.1 GCA_030948025.1 Pseudomonadota bacterium | reverse complement strand
CGCGGCGGTCCTCTCCGGCAATCGGAATTTCGAGGGCCGCATCAGCCCCGATGTGCAGGCGAATTACCTCGCCTCGCCGCCCCTCGTCGTCGCCCATGCGCTCGCCGGCACGGTCGCGACGGACCTTGAGACGGAGCCGCTTGGCCACGACAAGAAAGGCCATCCGGTGTTTCTCAAGGACATCTGGCCTGACCAGGACGAAATTGCCGGAATTATCGATGAATTCGTGACCAGGAAGGTGTTCAAGGCGCGGTACGCCGATGTTTTTAACGGCGACACGCATTGGCGCAAGGTGAAGACCCCGGCGGGAGAAACCTACCAATGGGATTTCGGCTCGACCTATGTGCGAAATCCACCCTATTTCGATGCACTGAAGATGCAGCCGGAGCCGGTGCGGGACATTCTGAACGCTCGCATTCTGGCGCTTTTCGGCGACAAAATAACTACAGACCATATTTCGCCCGCGGGCGCGATCAAGGAGGCTTCGCCCGCCGGTCAATATCTCGTCGAACGGCAAGTTTTGAAGGCCGATTTCAATCAATATGGCACGCGCCGGGGTAACCATGAAATCATGATGCGCGGCACCTTCGCCAATATCAGGATCAAGAATTTCATCCTGCAACAAGACAATGGCGCCGTGCCGGAGGGCGGCCTAACCAAGCATTGGCCGGACGGCGGCGAAATGCCGATCTTCGAGGCGGCGATGAAATATCAGGCTGAAGGCGTTCCGCTGGTCGTCTTCGCCGGCGCCGAATATGGCAATGGTTCCTCGCGCGACTGGGCGGCTAAGGGCACCAAATTGCTTGGGGTCCGCGCGGTCATCGCCGAATCCTTCGAGCGCATTCACCGTTCGAACCTCGTCGGCATGGGCGTCCTGCCGCTCACCTTCGAACCGGACACAAGCTGGAAAACCCTTGGGCTTAAGGGCGACGAAGAGGTGACCATCCATGGACTTGGCGGCACGCTGAGGCCCCGCCAGACGATGGAGGCCGGCATTAAATATTCCGACGGCAGGATGGAGAAAGTGCCGCTGCTCTGCCGCATAGCGACGCTCGACGAACTCGAATATTTCAACAACGGCGGCATTCTTCCCTTTGTGCTGCGCCAGCTCGCGGCCGCCTAGGTTTTCCAACCGCCCTTGCGCGCGGCGGGAGCCCTGCTAGCGCTCCCAATTGCGGTCCGCCATTCAGGGGCAATCGAACATGACTCGCTACAATCTCTTCGTCCTTCCAGGCGACGGTATTGGCCCCGAGGTCATGGCCGAAGTCGAGAAAATCGCGGCTTGGCTTACGCGCGAGGGCATGGTCCATTTCGAAATCGAGAAAGGCCTTGCCGGCGGCGCGGCCTATGACGCGCATGGCACGGCGATCAGCGATGCCGACATGGGTCGCGCGCACGCCGCGGACGCCGTGCTTCTCGCTGCGGTCGGCGGGCCGAAATGGGATGGCGTCCCTTACGAAGTCCGCCCCGAGGCGGGTCTTCTGCGGCTGCGCAAGGACATGAACCTGTTTGCCAATCTGCGCCCGGCAATCTGCTATCCGGCGCTCGCCGATGCCTCGTCACTGAAGCGCGAACTCGTCGATGGACTCGATCTCATGATCGTTCGCGAACTGACTGGCGGCGTCTATTTTGGCGAACCGAAGCAAATCATCGATCTCGGCAACGGCCAGAAACGCGGCATCGACACGCAGGTTTACGACACCTATGAGATCGAGCGGATCGGGCGCGTTGCTTTCGAACTCGCGCGCAAGCGCCGCAACAAGGTGACCTCCGCCGACAAGCGCAATGTGATGAAATCGGGCGTGCTCTGGCACGAAGTAATAACGAGCCTGCACGCGCGCGAATATCCCGGCGTCGAACTTGAGCACCAGCTTGCCGACGCGCTCGGCATGCAGTTGGTTCGGCGCCCGAAGCAATTCGATGTCATCGTCACCGATAATCTTTTCGGCGACATGCTGTCCGACGTTGCCGCCATGCTGACCGGGTCACTTGGCATGCTGCCCTCGGCATCGCTCGGCGAAAGGAACGTAAAGGGCGAAACACGCAAGGCCCTTTATGAGCCGGTGCATGGCTCCGCCCCCGCCATCGCGGGCAAGGGCATTGCCAATCCGATCGCCATGATTGGGTCTTTCGGCATGGCCTTGCGTTACTCGTTCAATCTTGGCGAGCTTGCCGATCGGCTCGAAAAGGCGATTTCGAATGTGCTCGAAAAGGGGCTCCGCACCGCGGATATCGCGGGCGGGGCGGCGAAGATTCTTTCGACATCCCAAATGGGCGATGCGATTCTCGCCGAGTTGCAGGCGACGGGCGTGCAGATTTGCTAGTCACCACCATACTTATCCATACCTCTCGGTTCGTCTTACGCGATTTTCTGGAGTCGGATCGTTTCGCGTTCATCTCGTATCAGATGGACCCGCGCTATCTGCGCCTCTACGATTTCGACAATACCGATTATCAAAGGGCGCAAGAACTCTTCGATCGCTTCATCACTTGGCAGCAAGACGATCCGCGCCAGAACACTCAAGTGGGGATCTTCGAGCGAAACACGGGGCGGCTATGTGGGTCCGCCGGTCTTCGCAAGGCAGAACGAGATGGGGGAACTGCCGTCCTTGGAATCGAACTGACCCCCGATGACTGGGGACGCTACCGCTTGGCGATCGAGGTAGCGACCGCGCTGATTGAGCATGGGTTTCGCGATCTCAATCTCCATACTATCATCGGGCAAACGGGCAGCGGTAACAAGCGGGTCGAGAGGCTCGCCCGCTGGTTCGGCGCAAAACATCATAGCATATCGGACTGGCCCGGAATGGATGGAGGCGCGAGGGTGGCAAGAAGTTGATTGGGCTCTGGCTCGCGGCGACTGGGCGAAGTCCGAGCGAAGATGGGGCCTGTCCGCGGACTAAAGCTCGAACTGCCGCTCACCAGCCAGAACCGTGATTGGTTTGGAGTACGTCGGCAAAACGATTGCGACCGCCGCTACAGGGTATCAGAGTGCTATAGCGTAGACATAGTGCCCATAATCGTCGGACATGGCCCGCCATTCGTACGCCAGCGCGCGACGGCACGGCCGCCCGTTACGCCGCGGGCTCCGCCTCCCAGAGGTTCGGGTAACGACGAATGAACCCATCGGGAGCGAGTTCGAGCAAACCCTCATAGCCGACGCTCGGCGCTTCGTACCAGAAGGTCGCCGGACGACGACAAATTCGACCCATCGATCTCCAAGGAAGCCTCGGATCTCACCGCGCACAGTCTTCCAGTCGGCGTCACAATCGACGCAATAGTCGATACTGGAAGGGCCTGCGTCGTGCCGAAAGACGGCTGCGCCCTTGACCCGCCAACCATCTGTGCGCCGTTGCAGTCGACAAGTGTCATGCCCCGGCGTGTCGAGCCGTCGCCACAGAGCGGTTGCCAGAATCGTCATGCTTCGACCTCGCCTTGTGGCATTCGTAGCGCCACGGCGTAGACATAGTGCTTATCTTCGTCGAGCGTGGCCCGCCATTTATTTGAAAAACATCGTGTTATTTCAACGTGTTGCAAGTTTGTCCTGCCGTAGACTCATATATTTACCCATATATTCGGAAACGATCACCGCGTCCCTCGCGACGTGGGCTTTGATATCGGCGGCGAAAACCGCGGTTCCCGCGCGCGAAAACCCTTCGGCGAGAACTTGCAAGGTTACGGTCTTGCCGGTGCCGGTGGCGCCCGCGACGAGTCCGTGCCGGTTGCCAAGTGCAAGAGTCAAATATTGGTAAATGTCGCTTTTGCCGACCAGAATGCGGCCAGGTTCATGCGGGGGATCGTCGGCCATGGGTGGTTCCTCGAACGGCGGCGCGCGGCGCGGATTCGCGGCGCGCCTTACATGGCCATTATGGGACAATGTAAGATCGTTAGGCCAGCAAATCCTGAAACGGCGGCGAACGCCTTGATTTTATCTCCGGCAGGGTGACAAGTGCGGGCGATTCATGCGCACCGAGGAGGTTTCAGATGGAAGATTTGATCGTCCGCATTGCCGCCGCCGCTGGTGTTGAACCCGAGATTGCGAAAAAATCGGTCGAGACGATTCTCGCGTTCCTTCGCAAGGAGGGACCTCAAGCCGAGGTCGATGCCTTGTTCGCGGCCGTACCAGGCGCGGCCGAGGCTGCCGACGCAGCATCCGGGGAAAGCGGCGGAGGCGCCCTCAATGGACTGACCGGCGCGATGGGCGGCGGCCTCATGGGCTTGGCTGGCCGGCTCACTAATCTTGGCCTCGGCATGGGCGAGATGCAGACAATCGGGCGGCAAGTCTTCGCCTATGTCCGCGAGAAGGCTGGAGACGAACTTGTCGGCCAAGTTGCCGCGGCGATCCCCGGTCTTGCCCAATTTCTCTAGAATCATAAAACGGCGCGGCTTTTTTGCGCGGATATCTCGCCCAGGATTTGCGTAAGATTGTAGCAAGGGCTTTTAAGGATCTCGTCGGTACCAGCAACCGGACCAGATCATGCCGGTCTTTGGAATAACCTTTTGGTTTGATGACCATGACCAGCTTCGGGTAAGGCTCCCGATGAAACTGGTTTGCAACCTATTGAAACAGCGTCTTTCATTTTTCGTCATCCCGCTAAACCTTATCAAGGACCGCACGGTAGGGTTTCGCTGCAGGAGGAGAATCCTGTTCTCCGCGGGGACGCGCGCAGATATTATCCGGAGCAAAAGCCAATGGGTGACCTTATTGCTTTCAAACCAGCGAGTGTCGGCGCGCGCGTGGGGGCGGCACCGATTGACCACGGTACGGTCGTCGTTTTCACCGGTGTTTGGCGAGAACGCTATAAAGACAAGGGCAGCGAAACAAAACGCGCGCGCCGCGTTGCGGGAAGGCGATCGGGGAAAAGCGGCGGCAAGCCGGGGGGTAGTCCGCAAAAATAGGGTATTTCACTCGAGTCGATTACGGCGCGGTCGAGCATTACCGCCGGCTCGCGTTCGAGGATCGAGTTCGATGATTGGCTTTCAATCCTGCGCGACTTGCTCGACCGCGCAGACGACCGACTTGACGCGCTCTTCCGCATCCGCCCTGTCGCTCTGATAGACGGCCAGGGCGCTGACGATCACAAATCCTTGCGGTTCCGGCGCAACGAGCCGCAAGTCCTGCGATGGATCGTCTTCGTCGTCCTCGGTCTCGACGATTTCCAACTGTGCGGCGGTTAGCACGACGACGTCGATCTTGCCTTGTTGCGCCGCAAGGTCCGTCATCGAATAAAAGGCTTGTCCGGCGGAAGTGCGAAACGAAAAAGTGAGAAGCCTGCCGCCTTCGACGTCCGCATGCAACCGCAAACCGCCTTGCGAGAGGTCGAAGGGACAAACGGATTGGACCATCGCGGGGTCCGCGAAAGGCATGACTAGCTTACCCGGGCGCGACGGCGGCAAGATGGTCAGCTGTCCAGGTTTTGCCAGCCCCAAAATCCGCGCATATGTATCTTTCGCCGCGATTTCCGGCAGCGCGAAAACGGCGACAATGTGCGTAATTCCGGCAATGGCTAGAACGCCAAGGAGCCAGAGAAGCGCCGCGAGGAGGCGATCGATCTGGTTCATTCGCAACGGCTCTTAACGAGGTCCGGCATACTCGCGGCGTCGAGAGCTGCGGCGAGGGCACCGAGTTCGCTATCATAGAGACGCAGAACGAGAATGAATTTCGAGGTGGCGCCGATCGGCAGCCAATTACCCGACCGGGCAAGGCGAGAGAGGGTGATTTCGAATTGGCCGTCGCTCGCGCGGAGAACCTCGCTTGAGGTGAAGCCAGGCCGGCCCGCCGTGTTCGCGATCGGAGCGCCCGCTGGAGAGAGCAGCGTCAATGTCCAATAGCGGGCAGATGGTATTTCGCCCTTCAACGCATAATCGCAGGCCGAGTCGAATTCGGCACCGTTGCTGTCTCCATGGGCGACGAAGCTCATTCCTTCCGATTCGCTCAAGGACATTTCGCCCGAATAGGCAAGAATGGCGCGGGTGTAGGGATCGGTATCCGAAGTCCCGTTGCGCGGCCAGCCGGTCCATGGACCCGCCGTGATGGCCCCAAAGCCCTTTCCGCGCTCGACCACAACGAAGGTAACGAATAGTCCGAGAAGAACACCAATGCAGCCGGCCGACAGGAACTTGCCGAGAATTGTGCCGTGCGGCTGGTAGCCTCTTTTCTTCGCAATGGCCGTTCCGAGGCTCATCCGCCGCCCCCGGCTGGTGCGTTGCCCGCCGCCGCTGGGATGTCCCGTCCGGTGTCGCCGCCGGCACGACCGTTCGCCGCGATGCCCGCGTCCCCGCGCTGCCTTTGCATGTTCGCCATCGCGGCTTCGATGACGGCGAGCACCGAAGCCGTGGCCGCCGGCAAACTAGCTGGCCGGCGTGGCGCTTCGGCGGCAGAGGTAGCGGCGCCCGGTGGCGGTGTCCCCGCTGGGGCTGGCCTGCCGGGCAACGGCTTCAATTCAATGCCCTGATGGGCATATTCCATGACCTCGTGCCAAGTTTGCGCGGGCAGTGTGCCGCCGGTCATATTCTCCATCGGCGTGGTGTCATCATTACCATACCAAACGGCGCAAACGTAATTGCCGGTGTAGCCAATGAACCAGGCATTCGTGTAACCATTCGTCGTCCCGGTCTTGCCTGCAACCTCCGTATTGTCGAGATGTGCGCGCCTCCCGGTTCCGGCCTCGACCACCTGCGTCATCATCGAAACCATGGTGACGATTGTGTCATGATCGATGATTTGCTTGGCCGGTGGCGCGTCGCGGTCGTGGCGGTAGATCACTTCGCCGCGGCTGTTGGTGATCTCCACCGCCGCATAAGGAGGCGCGCGCAAGCCGCCATTCGCGAATGTGCTATAGGCGGAAGCCATATCGATGACCGTGACTTCGTCCGCACCTATCGGCAGAGAGACGGTATCGATGAGCGGCGTCGTCAGACCCATCAGCCGGGCAGTTTCGACGATCTTCGCGCGGCCGCGCTTGGCCTCATCCCAGGTATTGTTGTGCCCTGCCACCGGATATGCCTTGCCAATGTCGATTGACAAACGAACCGCGACAGTGTTCAGAGACCGCGCGAGAGCGGTGACGAGCGGTACGCGACCCGCGTAGGAGTTCTTGTAATTACGCGGGCACCAGTTGCCGATGCAAATCGGCCCGTCGACGACAATCGTCGACGGCGTGAATTTGCCGGTCATGAGCGCAGTCACATAGACGAAAGGCTTGAACGAAGAGCCCGGCTGGCGCAGCGCGTCCGTGGCGCGGTTGAACTGGCTCTCGCCATAGTCGCGGCCGCCGATCATTGCCCGGAGCGCGCCGAGCGGTTCGAGAATCACCGTCGCGCTTTGTTTGGCGTGATAGGCCGGCCCGTGCTGGCGCAATTGATCCTCGATGATCGCGTCAGCGTGTTTCTGCAGATTGCTGTCAAGGGCGGTGCGCACGGAGAGCACACGCTCGTCGCCGAGTTTCTTTTCCTCGGCGAGTTTTTTCACCTCGTCAAAGGCATAATCGAGATACCAATCCGGGGTGAGGTCCCGGCTGCGATCGACCGGCGTCGCCGGGTTGCGCAGCGCCGCATAAATCTGCCCCTCGGTGACATAGCCGGCCTCGACCATGTTGTTCAAGACATAGGCTGCCCGGGCGCGGGCCGCGGGCAGATTGATATGCGGCGCGAATTTGGTTGGCGCCTTGAAAAGACCGGCAATCATGGCGGCTTCGGCAAGCGAGAGGTCACGCACGGATTTGCCGAAGTAAAATTCCGCCGCCGCCTGCACCCCAAAGGCGCCGCCGCCGAGATAGGCGCGATCGAGATAAAGCCGCAATATCTCGCGTTTTGGCAGGCGGGCCTCGAGCCAGACCGCGAGATAGGCTTCCTTGATCTTGCGCTCCAGCGTCCGCTGGTTTGAAAGAAATAGATTTTTTGCCAATTGCTGGGTGATGGAAGAGCCGCCCTGGACCACCGTGTCGGCCCGCGCGTTGACGGTCAACGCCCGCAGCGTGCCGATGAAGTCGATCCCGAAGTGATCGAAGAACCGGCGGTCCTCGGTCGCGATCACCGCGTGGATCAGATGTTGCGGCAGTTCGTCGAACGAGACCTTGTCGTCGTGCCTGATGCCACGCCGCCCGATCTCCTGGCCATAGCGGTCGAGAAAGGTCACCGCGAGGTCGGTTTTCTTCAGCCAATCGTCGGAGGTTTCCAGGAAGGCCGGACCGGCAAGGGTGAGGGCCAGCAGGCCAAAGCCTATTCCGAGGGTGAGCGCCTCGCAGGCGAATTCGTTGAGGACGTACCGCCAGCCCACAAGGTGGAATCCATCCATGAAGGCCGAAAAGGAGGCGTAATTCGCGCGCGCGCGTTCCCGGCTCGCATTGAGCGAGGTATCGACAAACGCATCAATGGCAAGCAAAGCCCGCGCGATTTTCTGGCGAAGACCCGACGATCGCATATCATCGAACAAATTTGTAACTCCAACACACGCCGGCCTACGGATGCCGGAAACTTCGTCAGATTAAAGCATCTTCCATTGCGATGGAAACATACTCTTGCGCGGATAGTGGGTCAGCTTGAAAAAGGCGAGTCCTAAATAACGATTATTCCAACCTCTTGGCGTAGATCAGACAGCGTGCGTTTTTGGAATCCCGGCGGCGGCGTCCAAGGCCAATTCCTTGGCATCTTCCACGCCTCCCAGGCCGCCCGAAGAATCCTGGGAACGGCGAGAACTTATCCAGAGGAATTTTAGGTACCCGACCGCCATCGCCCTGGACTCTCCTTTAGTGTGCCAGAGATTTCAATGAGTTGGGGGGAATTTCGGGGACAGGAGTTGGCTGGGGAAAGGGCTTACTTGGGAAGGATTTGCGGCGGTGAAGATTTCCGCGACGCGGATAGGCCGAGGGCAAACGGCGACCACCCCCGGCGGCCGTGCTTTTTGACCGGGATAGGCCGCCGCCACGCGGAAACCGTTCGCGCCGGGCGCGCGACAGGAGCCGCCAACCGCGCCAAGCGGATCGTGCCTTGCGGCATCATCAGGAGTCCCGGCCAGGCCAGTATCGCACGCCTTGCGTCCGACCATTTGATGTGGTTTTCTCCGGCCTTGGATAGAGCGTTCGCGAATAAGGGTTGCATGGAGGCGATCCTTCTCGCACGGATAAAGAACAGCCTTTATGAATCATCTCAATGCCTTCTCCAACCGCGTCGCGGACGATGGGGGGTAATAGCCGGACTCGGTACAACTATAGATATACTTCCACGGTCATCCCCTTAGCAGGGCAATTTTGCGCGGTGAGTACGGCCCTTTTCTAAAAGCGCGAGGCTCAAAACGTAAACCCTATCGCAAAATTTCGCCCGAACCAAATCTCTGCTTCTTATCTCGTCTCGTCTTGCGAAGGTATTTTTGGCGCGCGAGTCAATCGTACCAAAATATTTCACGTGAAACATTTTGGGGGACGAGCAGGCATCTCAACCGTCGCGCAAAGGGCAATGGCACTTGCCCGCTTATCCAACCAAAATTGGGCTGGCCGCCTCCGCCGCTCGCTCTTCGATGCATGTATCGATGGCGCGCCCCGCCAGATGGAGGTTCTGGCAAGCACGTCGTGTCGCTACCGCCAATCCCTGTTGGATAGTAGGGCGCGCATCTTATTTTTCTCCGGCGGCTTCGTCGCCGCCACTATGAGCACGAACAGGGTCGTCAGTATGATCGCCGATGCGACGAAGCAGCCCATTGGCTCGGTGCTGGTCATTCGTAAGGCGCCTCTGGCCAATCCCTCGTGAAACATTT
>JALZAY010000319.1 GCA_030948025.1 Pseudomonadota bacterium | reverse complement strand
GACGTCGGTCATCCTTTGAAAGATCCGTTCAATTCTCGCTTCGCGCGAAAGATTGCGGCGACGATGCCGGAAAAAGATTAATGAGCCGCTCAAGCGATCATTCGATTTGTTCGCAACTAAGACTGGTCTGGGCCTGACGGTCAGAACCGCGGCGCTTTTCACAGAGGCGGCCGGCATGATTCCGCCGGGATGGAACTCGTTGTGCGTTAACGGCCGTACCGGCGCGCGGCAAGCAGCTCGAAGTTAATCCGGAATCGCCCGAGACGGTCCGGGGCGCTTGCGAAAAGCAAGGGATTAGCCTTGAATCGCCGTCTTTCCGGCGAAGCGGACTGTCGCCGCGCGAATCGGCCTGGCGGGCACCCCGGAATGGAACCGGCGGGACTAGCGATTGCCATGACGGACAGACATTCGATTTCCAGGCTCACGGCGCTGGCCGGGCGCATCAGGGCCTGCCGTATCTGCGTTGAGACGCCGCGTGGCGCGCCGCTCCCGCACGAGCCGCGTCCCGTGTTGCGGTTGTCTTCGACCGCGCGGCTGCTCATCGCCAGCCAGGCGCCCGGCATGAAAGTGCATGTCAGCGGGCTGCCTTTCGACGATGCCTCCGGCGATCGTCTGCGGCAATGGATGAGCGTTTCGCGCGAAGCGTTCTACGATGAAGCAAGGATCGCGATCGTGCCGATGGGTTTTTGTTTTCCGGGCCACGATGCGAACAAGGGCGATCTGCCGCCGCGCCGCGAATGCCGCGAGACATGGCATGATGAATTGTATTCGATTTTGCCTCAGATCGACTGCATTCTCGCGATCGGGCGCTTTGCGCACAACTATCATTTCGCAAGGGCCGGAAGGCCATTGCCGAAAGTCCTGAAGGTTGACGATATCGTTCGCCGTTGGCGCGAATTCGCGGGCGAGAGGCCGAAAATCATCGCCCTGCCGCACCCCTCCTGGCGCAACAGCGGCTGGATCAAACGCAATCCTTGGTTCGAGCAGGAGGTTTTGCCGGCGTTGCGGGCCGAAGTTGCGCGCGCGATCTCCTGACGCGCCCGATGCTTCGCAACCGGCCGGTTACAAGGTCAACTGCGCCGCCCCAGCCGGTCAGGGGGCTTCCGGGGCACCCTCGCCGCCCGGATTGCTTGGCGCGCCCGGCATTTGGTGTTTAGGGTTCGGCTTGCTACGCTCGCCCGCGATTGAAGGGGAGCGCTTGCACGCGGCTTCGGGGTGTAACGTGGAACCAGTGGATGGCGCCGGAATCGGAGGCCTCGCGATGCGCGCGCGAGGGGCGAGTCCGCCCGCCGGAGCGGCTGCCGTTCAAGGCGCGGACTCACCCCGACGCGGCACGGCGAAAGCCGTCGCCGGTGCCTCCGTTCGCGCCCTGGCGGACTGGCAAAGGCCAGAACACACCTATGCCGCGCTGGATCTCGGCACCAATAACTGCCGGCTCTTGATCGCCTGGGCGGCGCCCGCGGGGAGCGGCCAAGACGGCTTTCGCGTCATCGACTCATTTTCCCGGATTGTCAGGCTGGGCGAAGGTCTGTCGCGAACCGGCGAACTCGGCGAGGCGGCGATCGAGCGGACCCTTTGCGCGCTCGAAATATGCCGCGACAAAATGCGGGCACGCGGCGTAACCCGCAGGCGGTTGATTGCGACGGAGGCCTGCCGGTCGGCAAGCAACGGCGCCGAATTCCTGGCCAAAGTGCGCGCGGCGACCGGGCTCGAACTCGAGATCGTGGATCGTGAGACCGAAGCGCGGCTGGCCGCCGCCGGCTCCGCCCCGCTTGCCGATTCCGCCGCCGAAGGCGTAATTTTGTTCGATATCGGGGGGGGGTCTTCAGAGCTTGTCTGGCTTGCCGCGGCCGCGCGCCCCAGCGCGCAATCGATCGATGTGGCGCTCGGCGAGCGCATCCGTTTTTGGGTTTCCCTGAAGATGGGCGTCGTCACCTTGGCGGAAGAATTCGGCGGCATCGAGGTTTCCGGCGCAATGTTCGAGGCGATGATCGCTCATGCCGCGCGGGAACTCGAGAGCTTTGTCGCGATGGCGGACGGCGAGCGGCGCGGCCGGCATTTTCATTTGCTTGGCACCTCCGGAACGGTGACGACGATCGCCGGGGTGTTTCTTGGACTGGCCCGGTACGATCGCCGCCGCGTCGACGGTTTGTGGATGTCGAGCCGGCAAGTGGATCATGCGGTGGCGAGCTTGCGCAAGATGACTTACGAAGAGCGCGCCGCCAATGGTTGTATTGGGCACGGCCGCGCCGACCTTGTTCTCGCCGGCTGCGCCATTCTCGAGGCGATCCGCCGGGCATTCCCGGCCGATCGCGTCCGTATCGCCGACCGGGGTTTGCGCGAGGGCATGCTGATCCAACTCATGCGCGCGGATAGAATTTGAACAAACTACGCAGTAAATTGTCTGCCCGCGCGCGCGGCGTGGCGAACGCGTCCGGCTTGGCCGCAAGCCGACCCTCACCCATCACCAGCAGCTAGAGGCGGTCAAGCACCTCAAGGCCGCTAAGGAGACGCTTGGCGAGATTGCGCGCTCTTACAATGTGAGCCGCTGAACGATTTTGAGGCTCAGCACATGAGCGGGAAACCTGAAACGATAAGTGACGCCCCAACAAAAAAAACGAAGACGCGGCGTAAACGCGCTCATGAGCCAGAAACGATTGACCGTTTTGG
>JALZAY010000318.1 GCA_030948025.1 Pseudomonadota bacterium | reverse complement strand
GCGAAAGGCGGTTCCATCCACGTCCTTCCGGCGAAACTTAAAGGAAATATTTACCAAAATGTTCAAGAGTTGGCCTTAGTGGCGCATAGGACGCTCGGTTGTCGCGGCGTGAGCCGGACGGATTTCCGGTACGACGATTCCCCCGGCGGGACGGGGGAGCTCGTGGTTTTGGAAGTCAACACCCAGCCTGGGATGACCGAGACTTCGCTTGTGCCGGAACTCGCTGGCCATGCCGGCCTCAAATTCGGTGAACTTGTTCGATGGATGGTCGAGGACGCCTCCTGCGATCGTTAAGAGCGATGACCATTGGCCTCGCGCCGGCAGCGATGGCCTATGCCGGGGCTTTGCCGGTGGTCGAAGTCGAATCCACGCGAAAAATCATGCCGCCCGCGCGCCCGCCGCGCCAGGGCTTGCGGCATAAAATCCTCGCCCGGCTGGCTGGGCCGGGCACGGGCGCTTGCTTTTCCCTGGCGCTGTTGGCGGCCGCCGGCGCCTATGGTGCGGTGAAAGGCGGCCACTATGCCGCCCTCATAGCCGCGCAAGGCGAACCAGCCGACATCCTTGCCAAGGCGCTGGGTTTCTCCATCAAGGCCGTGACCATCGCGGGCGAGCGCGAACTCAAGGAGCAAGACATCCTCGCTGTCGCCGGGATAGGTCCGCGCAATTCGCTTCTGTTTCTCGAGGTAGCGAAAATAAGAGAGAGGCTGAAACAGCTTCCGCTCGTCAAGGAAGCGGCGGTCACCAAGCTCTACCCGGACCGGCTCCTGATCGAGATCGAGGAGCGCCAACCCTTCGCCCTGTGGCAATGCGACGGGCAAGTGCAAATCGTGGCCGCCGACGGCGTTCCCGTCGCCGCCATGCGCGACCAGCGCTTCATTCATCTGCCGCTCGTCGTGGGCGCGGGGGCCAACGAGAAACTCGACCAATATTTGGCGTTTCTCGAAACGGCGGGAGATTTGCGCGAACGGATCGTGGCGGGTGTGCTGGTCGCGGGACGCCGCTGGACGTTGAAAACGGCAAACGGGATCGACGTTCTCTTGCCGGAAGTGGAGCCCGAGGCGGCGCTGGCAAGGCTCGTTGACCTTCAGCGAACTTCGCATGTGCTCGACAAGGACATCCTTTCGCTCGACTTTCGTCAACCCGGCCGGGTTGTCGCGCGTCTCACCCAGGAAGCGGCGGCCGAACGCGCCGCGATGGTCCCGAGCAAGACCAAGGCGAAAGGCGGCCGGACATGAATTCGAAGGTAGTGCCGCCGCGCTTGCCGTCCTTGCCGGCCCGCAAAAGCGCGGTCCTTTCCGTGCTCGACATCGGAACGTCGAAAATCGTCTGTCTTGTCGCGCGGCTGAACCCAAGCGATCCTTCCGAGCCGCCGCGCGGGCGCACCCATCGTTGCCGCATTCTTGGCATCGGACATCAACGCTCGCGCGGGATCAAGGGCGGCGCCGTCGTCGATATGGACGCGGCGGAAGGAGCCATCCGTTTCGCCGTCGACGCGGCGGAGCGCATGGCTGGGGTGCAGGTCGAAAGCGTGATCGTGAACGCGACCGGCGGCAGGCTTTCCTCGCGGCTCTACGATGCCAAGGTCGCGATCGCCGGGCGGGCCGTCACGCAAGCCGACGTTCACCGCGTGCTGGAGGCTTGCACAATGCGCGGTGGGCAAGAGGACAGGGCGGTGCTGCACGCCCTGCCAATCGGCTTTGCATTGGGCGAAACCCGTCACATTCAAGATCCGAGGGGGATGGTCGGCGATGAACTCGGCGCGGATATGCACGTGCTGAGCTGCGACGCCGCCGCCGCGCGCAACCTGATGCTCGCGGTCGAACGCTGCCATCTGACGGTCGACGCGATGGTCGCCACGCCTTACGCGGCGGGTCTTGCGGCCTTGGCCGACGATGAAGCCGAACTCGGCGCCGCCTTGATCGACATGGGCGGGGGGACAACGTCCGTGAGCGTCTTTTCCGGCGGCCATCTGACCCATGTCGACGGGTTCGCCGTCGGCGGCCATCATGTCACGATGGATGTCGCGCGCGGCCTCGGGATCACGCTCGCCGATGCCGAACGGTTGAAGACGCTTTATGGCGGCTGTCTCACTTCGGTTTCCGATGAAAGCGAAACGATCGCGGTGGTTCAGGTGGGCGCGGAAGGCGAGCGTCCGGCGCATTTGCCGAAGGCGCAGCTCGTCTCCATCATCAAGCCTCGGGTGGAGGAAATCCTCGAGCTCGTGCGCGATCGGCTCAAGAACGCGGGCCTTCCCGCGCATGCGGGGCGAAGACTCGTTCTCTCGGGTGGTGCCTGCCAGCTCACCGGCATGCAGGCGGCGGTGAAGCGCATCGTCTCCGGGCAGGTACGGATGGGCCTGCCGCTCGGCATAAAGGGGCTGCCCGAATCCGCGAAAAGCCCGGCTTTTGCCGCAGCTGTCGGGCTTCTGATCTATCCGCAAGTGAGCGGCATCGAGCATTTCCGCCCTTCGCGGCGCGACGCGGCTCCGGAGTCGCAATCGAATGGATACATCGGACGGGTCGGGCGATGGCTCAAGAATAGTTTTTAGCGGTGCGTGCGGCGAGAGTAAGCGCGGCGATTCATTCGATTTTGCCGCGAACAACGTGACTGAAAACCCGAGCGTCCTTGACCGGCGCTCCAACGTCGAGAGGCCAGACGATGACGATCAATCTTAAAG
>JALZAY010000136.1 GCA_030948025.1 Pseudomonadota bacterium | reverse complement strand
GTATACCGGGTCATCCGTGGCGGCGCAAGCCGATCCCAAAATCCGCGACGGGATTATGGATAATGCGAATGCGGCGGGCTGTTTTCAGCCTAGTTGCCATCGCGCGCCAAAGCCGGGAGTTCGCCGAGCGCGCCGGTGCCGACTTTCGCGTCCGGCGCAGCCGGCGAACCGTCCGCCGCCGCTGGCGTGAATGCCAACCCTTGAAATGCACCCGGGAAGCGGAACCACCTGGACGGCTTGCTAGGTTGGAATGTTGACCGCTCCACCTTTTCATATTATTGAGCCGTCATTCTCCCGTCATGTGGGGAAAATAGCCTATACTCTTACGATTGTTCACTCTCAGGGAGGAGTAACGTAAATGGCACAGTCACCGAAGCATCCGGCCGGTGAGCACCACCACCACGCCGCCGCTCACCACCACGCCGCCGCGCATCATCACCATCAGGCGGCCCATCATCACGAACGCGGCGAGCACAAAGAGGCGAAGGAGCACGCAGCTGCGGCTCTCGACCATAGCGAGCTTGCCCACAAACATACCACGACTGCCCACGGTCATTCTCACAAATGACGATGGGAAGAGGGGATTTATGGTGATCGTGCCGAAGGGCTTTGTCACATTGCCATGGAGCACGTAACAAATCTTCTGGCACGTCGGGCACATGCCGCAGCGACGACTTCACGCCACGTCTGCAGGGCCGATGCCCTGAAGGCCCGATGGGTTCTTGCTGAGGTGAGATGGCAGTGGACGTTGAAGGTGTTGTGGACTGCTGCATGAAAGGAGAGAAATCTTTGCGCTGACCCGGCGCTCTTGAAACGTGGCCGTGGCTTTTTTGATCCGATCCGGCTGGCGGGAGTGCTCACTCCAGAACGCTAGCGGTCGAGGAATTCGCTCGCCGGTGCAAACAATCCGGCGAGACCTTAACTATCTGGCACGATGTCGAGAAGCTTGGCGATCGGCGCCGGCCTGATGCCGAGCGGCAGTTGGAAAGGCCCTTCGTGGGTCGCGATCAAACCGATCACGAGGACGATGCTGGCGGTGAAAATGACCATGGCGGCGATTTGGGCGCGCGCCTCGTTGAGATGCACCGCGGCAAGGCTGATCTGCGCCATCAGGGCCATCAAAAGAACGCAAGTCCACTTAGCACTTTCCGAAAAATCGGAGCTTAACGCCAGCCGATCGCCGCGCGCCTCCCTAACCCTCAAGGCGGTGTCGAGCAATAGACGGTCGAGCGCCGCGTTGCCAAGGGCAATGTCCGATTGCACGACGGTTTGCAACAATTCGTCTTGTGCCGCCTCGGCCTCAGGCGACGCTTCGCCGTTTTCCATGCGCGGCCATTCCTTGTCGATAACGGCGATGGCATAGGCCCGGATGGCGCGGTCGATCGCAACGTGCGGCGCACCCAAGGCGGCGGCCAGGGCATGGAGGGAGATAAGACTGGCGCCTTCCCCGCGCACCGTTGCCGCCGCGCGCTCGTTGCGATCCCAGACGTCGTTCGCGAGAAAGCCGACGAGAATGCTGAATATGATGACGATCGCACCGGCGAATGGCGCCACGACGCCTCGAAAGCTTCGAACCCAGGGTCCCACCAAAGCACCGAACGAAAGGCGGATCAATACCAAGGCGGAGGCGCCGTAAAAGGCCGCCAAGATCAAAATCAACGCCGGGAGCGGTAGTGATAGCCAAGCGTCGATCAAGATCACGTCCTCCCGCAAGCCGGTAGGACTATAGCAGACGAATAGGGTCGCAAGCCCGCCGGCGGAGAAATTGTTGTGTTTGTCGATTTGGCTTGTGCTTCAAGAAGCCACGGCGGGCGCCGGACGGCCGTCTCGCCCAGCCACGCCCAGATGTTCCCGCGGGCGTGATCCTGGTGGTTCATAGACTGACTCCTTAAAATGGGCGTTTCCCCCTCGCGGGACGCCCATTTTAAGGAGTCAGTCTATGAACAAAAAAACGGCTAAAGCCTTTTCCCGTCTGAAGACGGGGGTTTAAATCCAAAGAACGGACAATTAACAAGGTCCGGGTGGCACAAATGCCGCGCGGAGATAAATTTCCCCACCCAAGACTCGATTTCCCGCTTGACCCGGAGCACCGGCTAGGGTGTCTGAAGGAATTGGGGATTGGCGCAGGAAACGCTAGGAAGAGGCATGCGGAAGATTTTCCCTTTGACTTTACTGATCATCTCGTCGATCGCGCTTGCGGGCTGCGGCTATACGCCTGAACAACGTGGCGTAAGTGGCGCGGCTCTTGGCGGCGCGACCGGCGCGGCAATCGGCGCGGCCACCGGTGGCGGGGTCGGCGCGGCTCTCGCGGGCGGCGCGCTTGGCGCGGCGTCCGGCGCGATTGTCGGCGCAGCCACGGCTCCACCGCCACCGCCTCCTGGCTATTACGGGCCACCGCCACGCTGCGCACGGGTCGGTTACGACGCCTACGGCAATCGAGTTTGCACGGCTTATTACGGCTATTGAAACCCGACAGCTCTTTTCCCGCGACGCTCGTTCCCTCGCCCAACCACGGCGAGCGTAAGGGCGGCCGGACACCAGACTCGATCCTCCTGCATTACACCGGCCTGCCGCCCGGAGAGGCCGCCTTGCGGCAGCTTTGTGATCCGGCGACGGAAGTGTCTTCGCACTATCTCGTGTGGGAGGATGGACGCCTCTCCCAGCTCGTGCCGGAGGCACGCCGCGCCTGGCACGCGGGCCGCGGCATTTGGGCCGGCGAGAGCGACATGAACGATGTTTCGATCGGAATCGAAATCGCCAATTCTGGCTATCGGGGGGGCTCGCCAGCCTATCCATCGGCGCAGATCGAAACCGTCATCGCGCTCTGCCAAGATATTATCGCGCGCTGGCGTATCCGGCCCGAGCGGGTGCTGGCGCATGCGGACGTCTCGCACGGCCGCAAGATCGATCCCGGCGAACATTTCCCCTGGGGGCAATTGGCCAAGGCCGGAATCGGCCATTACGTGACGCCCTCCGCCATCGAGGATGGCCCGCGCCTGGAACCCGGCGCCAAAGGCGCGGAAGTCGAGGCCCTGCAAGCGATTCTCTCCGGCTACGGCTACGGCCTCGATATAACCGGCCTTTATGACACCAAGACCGAATCCGCGATCACCGCCTTCCAGCGCCATTTCCGGCCGGCCCGCGTTGATGGGATCGCGGATCGTTCGACCATCACGACCTTGCGGCGGCTGATCGGCTCATTGGCGAATCGTTAAACGGGTGTCGCTTCGGCCGGTCCGGCCCAATAAAAGCCGCCACCGGAAGCGCGATGCAAGGCGCGCCGAGGTTCATCCCTGAGCCTCACCGGCGGCCAGCGGAGTTCGTCCGCCGGCCAGCCGTACCGCCAAGCGATCGAAATAGAGGTAGATCACCGGCGTCGTGAAGAGCGTTAGGACTTGGCTCACGATGAGGCCGCCGACGATGGCGATGCCGAGCGGATTGCGGAGTTCCGAGCCGGTACCGGTCCCGAGCATCAAGGGCAGCGCGGCGAGGATCGCGGCGAAAGTCGTCATCAGAATCGGGCGAAAGCGCAGGAGACAAGCTTGGAAAATGGCCTCGCGCGGGGCCAACCCCTCGGAGCGTTCGGCGTCGAGGGCGAAATCGATCATCATGATCGCATTCTTCTTGACGATGCCGATCAGCAAGATGATGCCGATGATTGCGATCACATCGAGCTCATGGCCCGACACCATCAACGCGAGCAGCGCGCCGACGCCAGCCGAGGGCAGTGTCGAGAGGATCGTTACCGGATGGATAAAGCTCTCGTAGAGCACACCGAGAACGATATACATCGTGATCACGGCGGCGATAATCAAAAACAGCTCGTTGGTTGCCGAGGCGCGAAATGCCGCGGTCGCGCCTTGAAAGGACGTGATGAAGCTGCCCGGCAGACCGATCTCTTGCTCGGCCTTTTCGATTGCCTCCACGGCGGCGCCGAGCGAGCCGCCTCGCGCGACATTGAACGAAATGGCGGTGGCCGGAAACTGCCCGAGATGGGTAATCAACAACGGCCCTTGGCGCTGGTTCACGTGGACAATCGCGGAGAGCGGAACTTGCCCGTTGCTGCCCGATGACGATGATGGCAAGTAGAACGAGGAAAGACTGGACAGCGCGCGCTGCACGGATGGGTCGGCTTCCAGGATGACCCGGTACTGGTTCGATTGCGTGTAGATGGTCGAGATGATGCGCTGGCCGAATGCGTCGTAGAGCGCATTGTCGACGCTGGCCGGGGTAATCCCGAACCGGGCCGCGGTCGCCCGGTCGATGACGAGATCGACCGCTAGCCCTTGGCTCTGCATATCGCTGGCGACGTCGCTGAGCTCCGGCAGTTGCCCGAGCCGTTGCATCAGCTTTGGCACCCAGATTTTAAATGCGCCGGGATCCGGGTCTTGCAAGATAAAATGATATTGCGCGCGGCTGACGCTTGAATCGATCGTGAGATCCTGAACGGGCTGCATGTAGAGCGAGATGCTAACGAGCGCGGAAACCTCGTTCTGCAGGCGGCGGACGATTTCGCCGGCACCGAGCGCCCGCTCGCTCCTAGGCTTGAGATTGATCAAGAACCGGCCGCTGTTCAGCGTGGTGTTTTCGCCGTCGACGCCGATGAACGAACTCACATTGTCGACCGCCGGATCGCGCAAGATCGCATCGGCGAGTTGCCGCTGAAGGCCGGCCATCGCCTCGAAGGAAACGCTTTGCGGGGCTTCTGAGATCGCCTGGATCATGCCGGTATCTTGGACCGGGAAAAATCCCTTCGGAATCACGACATAGAGCACGATTGTGAGGCCAAGCGTTGCAATTGCAACGAACAAAGTGAGCGGCTGGTGCCGCAGCACGATGTCGAGCGCCCGGCCGTAGCGCGCGACTAATCCGTTGAATGCTCTCTCCCCCATGCGATCGAAGCGGTTGCGCTGGGCCTCGGGGCGATGCCGGATCAGCCGCGCGCTAAGCATCGGTACGAGCGTGAGCGAAACGATCGCCGAAATCACGATCGTGACCGCGAGGGTGATCGCGAACTCGTGGAACAGACGGCCGACCACGTCGCCCATGAACAAAAGCGGAATAAGAACAGCTATCAAGGACACGGTGAGCGAAATAATGGTGAAGCCGATCTGCTCCGAACCTTTGAGCGCGGCCTGCAAAGGCGGATCGCCCGCTTCGACGTAGCGGGCAATGTTCTCGATCATCACGATCGCGTCGTCCACAACGAACCCGGTCGAGATCGTCAGTGCCATCAGCGAAAGGTTGTCGAGGCTGAAACCCGCGAGGTACATTGCGACAAAGGTGCCGACCAGCGACAAGGGCACCGAAAGACTGGGGATGATGGTCGCCGGAAGAGTCCGCAGGAACAAAAAGATCACGACGACGACAAGTGCCACCGCCAGCGCCAGTTCGAACTCGACATCCGCCACAGACGCGCGAATGGTCGTCGTGCGGTCGCTCAGCACGTCGACGTTAACCGCGGCCGGGAGGTTCGCCATGATCGCCGGCAGCAGGCGTTTGATCGTGTCGACGACCTCGATCACATTCGCCCCCGGCTGGCGGCGGATGCTGAGGATGATCGCCGGCGTAGTATTGTCCAAGGCGCCGAGCTTCGTATTTTCAGGGCCTGGGCCGACGCTGGCGACGTCCGAGAGGCGGACCGGACCGCCATTGCGGTAGGCGATGACGAGCGTGCCGTAGCCGGCGGCGCTGGTGATTTGGTCGTTGGCGTTGATCGTCGAGGCTTGCGCCGGGCCGTCGAAACTCCCCTTCGGCGTATTGACGTTGGCATTGGCAATCGTGGTGCGAAGATCGTCGATATTGAGGCCATAGGCAGCGAGCGCGGCGGGATTGAATTTGATCCGCACGGCCGGCCTTTGACCGCCGCCGATGCTTACCAGTCCGACGCCCGGCTGTTGCGAAAGTTTTTGCGCGAGCCGCGTCTCGCTGATGTCCTCGAGCTTGGTCAACGGCAACGTCTTGGAGGTGACCGCAAGAGTCATGACCGGCGCGTCGGCCGGGTTCACCTTGGCGTAGATCGGCGGCGCCGGCAGGCCGCTCGGCAGCAAATTGTTGGCGGCGTTGATCGCGGCCTGAACTTCCTGCTCGGCGACATCGAGACTCAGGTTCAGGCTGAACTGCAAAGTGACGACCGAAGCGCCGGCCGAGCTTGCCGACGTCATCTGGTTAAGGCCGGGCATTTGCCCGAGTTGCCGCTCGAGCGGCGCCGTCACCGAAGACGTCATCACCTCGGGACTTGCGCCGGGAAGAAACGTTTGCACCTCTATCGTCGGATAGTCCACTTCGGGGAGGGCGGAGAGAGGCAGGAACCTGTAAGCAACGCCGCCGGCGAGCATGATTGCCGCCATAAAAAGCGTGGTCGCGACCGGGCGCAGGATGAAAACGCGCGATGGATTCATCGGCCGGCCCTGGCGCGGGACGGCGGTTCGTGCCAAGTCATGGCGGGCCCCCGAACTGCCCGCCGTGCTCGCTTGGATGCTGGCTTGGGAGGCGTTTTTTGCCGGGCGCCGCGGCGTCCGCCGGCGGCGGCGTCCCGCCGCCATTGGACCCCTCGGCGGCGGAGACCAGCACCTTTGCTCCATCCCGCAAACGATCGGCGCCATCGACGACAACTCTTTCGCCAGGCGAAAGGCCCGCGTTGACCGCGAACATCGCTCCGTCCAGAGGTCCAAGCGCGACGGCTCGCGCCGCCACCGTATCGTCCGCGCCGACGACGTAGACATAAGTGCCGGGGGCGCCGTGCTGGACCGCGCTCGAAGGCACGGTCACGGCGCCACGCAAGGATTTGATCAAGAGCCGCGCATTGACGAACTGGTTCGGAAAAAGCTTGTCGTCCAGATTATCGAAATCGGCGCGCAACTTCACCGTGCCGGTCGTCGTATCAATCTGAGTGTCGAGCGTTGCGACTTTACCAACCGAAAGGGGAGTGACATTGGCGCGATCGTAGGCGGTGACCTCGAGCGCCGTTCCAGCGCGAATTGCGGCCTCGATGGACGGAATATCGTCCTCCGGCACCACGAAAATTACCGAGATCGGATGCAACTGGGTAATGACCGCGAGTCCGCTGTCGGTTGTCTGAACATAATTTCCGGCATCGACCAGGCGCAGCCCGACTCTGCCATCGATCGGCGAAACGATGTGGGCATAGATCAAGTTCAGCTTCTGCATGTCGATCTCGGCTTGATCGGTTTTGACCAAACCCTCGTCCTGCTTGACGATAAATGCTTGGTCCTCGGCCTGTTGGCGGGCAATCGAATCTTGTTTCAAGAGAGTCTGAAACCGCGCCAAATTCTTGCGCGCCTGGTCGAGAAGCCCCTGATCGTGGACGAGCTGGCCCTCGAATTGGGCCTCCGTCAATTGAAACGGGCGCGGGTCGATCTGCGCCAGGAAGTCGCCTTTCTTGACCGTTTGGCCTTCCTGGAAGCCGACTTCGAGCAGTTGACCGTTGACCTGGGTCTTCACCGTCACGGTCGCGATCGGCGTCACCGTGCCGAGGGCAGTCACGACGACCTTGATGTCGCCGGTGCCGATCGTGGCCACGTCGACCGGTTGCGGCGCGGTTTCCTGACCACGGCCCGAATCTCTTGGAGCCCGCAACGTCCCCGTGATCCGGTAAATGCCGAGCCCAAGCAGGACGGCGACGCCCAGAAGAAAGATCGGCCGTAGCCGCGATCCCGGCTTTGCTTTGGTACCGGGCGGCATGATCCTGTCTTCGCGAAGGCCGGTGCCGTCGTCGCGGAGAAGCATGTCATCGGAAGCCTCTATCTTGGCCCCACGGGTCCGGTCATCCATGTTTTAGCATCCAGTGCCTTGCCATTTCATGCATCTAGCTCTTGGGAATAATGGCCGATCATTCTTCCCAAGCGTGTTACGGCCGCTGTTCCGTGGCATGAACGTTTCGTAATGTTCCCACTTCCACACCCGGCCGGCATATAGTGTCGGTGTGGCATAGGCTCCAATCAATAGATGGAGACCATGGAAATCGCTACACGCGCGAGACGACCTGTTTTACCCGGCTTGATTTTCACAGGGATGGCGGCTCAATTCTCCCTAAATTGGAGGAATGAGAGGATTGTTCCTGCTTTCCAACTCATCGCTGCTTGGCAGAACTCCGCTATCCCATCCGCCGCCAAGCGCTTGGATTAACGCGACGGCGGCAAGAAAGCGATTCTGTCTTACCGTCAGCGCGGACTGCTCGTTGGTAAGCAAGGTTGCTTGCGCGACGACGACGGCGGTGAAGGCAACCGTGCCTGCCTGATATTGATTGAGCAGAACATCGAACTCCTCTTGCGCCGCCTTGACCGCGTCGTCGGCGACCTTCTGCTGGCGCGCCAATATGCGAATCGCGGCGAGCTGGTCTTCCACCTG
Organism: Pseudomonadota bacterium; assembly: GCA_030948025.1. Classification (GTDB taxonomy): domain Bacteria; phylum Pseudomonadota; class Alphaproteobacteria; order Rhizobiales; family Beijerinckiaceae; genus Methylocapsa. The sequence goes on along the minus strand of JALZAY010000136.1, from coordinate 1,559 downwards.
CTGAAAGGCCGTCAGCACCGTCTGCCGGTAAGTTGCCACGCTTTGATCGTAGGTTGCTATCGCTGCCTCGACTTGGGCGCTGAACAGGCCCGCGTTGAAGATAGTTTGGGTGGCCGTAGCGCTGAGCCTCCAGAATTCGTTGGCAAGCGCGAGGGCAAGCCCTCCCTTCCCCGTGAAACCGAGCATGCCGGTTAGGGTGACATCGGGATAGAAGAGGGCAACGTTTGCGCCAATAAGTGCATTTTGCTGTTGCATTTTTCGCTCGGTCGAGGCGATATCCGGGCGCCTTTCCAACAGCGTCGAAGGCACCCTCACCGGGATATCGGGAAGCTTGAAGCCAAGCGGCGTGGCCGCGATCGTCAGCTCCGCCGGCGGCTTGCCCATCAATGCCGCGATCGCATGTTCGAACTGCGCCCGCGTTATGCCGACATTGATTGCCTGGGCCTGCGTAGTCAAGACCTGCGCCAGTGCGGTGGCGACATCGGCTTTCGAGACCGTGCCGGCGGCATATTGATGCTGGGTAATCGCCAGCGTCCGCTTGAACGCCACGACCGAGCGATCGAGTAGCGCCTGCAGCGCATCCGCCGCGCGGAGATTGTAATAGGCGGTGGCGAGCATGGCCTGGGCGGAGAGCTTGGCATTGGCGAGATCGGCGGCGGAGACTTGGGCGCCGGCGACGTCGCTTTCCACCGTGCGCCGGATCTTGCCCCATAAATCTAGATCCCAAGTGCCATTGGAGGCCAGAGTGAAGATCGTTCTAGTTACCCCAGAGCCTAGCGCGCTCCCAATTGCCAGCTGCCCGAAATGCGACCTGGTTTCGTTATAACTAACGGTGACGGACGGAAACAGGCCAGCCTGCGCCTCCTTGATGACGGCGAGCGTTTGCCGGTAGGCCGCCTCGGCGGCGGCGACGTTTTGGTTGGAGATTTCGACTTGCGGCTCAAATGCATCGAGCTTTGGATCCCGGAACACCGCCCACCAGGGGCCGCGGTCGATGTCGTCGCGCGGAGTAGCGCGTTTCCAGCCTTTCAGCTCTTTGTAGATCACAGGTTCAGGCGCGGACGGGCGCAGATAGTCGGGTCCCACGCTGCAGGCGGCCAGACCGAGAGCGAACATAGTGGCCGTAAAGCCCGGCCAAGCTTTCGATTGGCGCTTTCGCACTGGCCCCATTGGATGCAGTTACTCCGGACACCGCCGTTCGATCCCTTCGGCCAGTTGGTCATCGATAACGGATTTTCGAGAAAACTAGCAACATAATGCGGCGACACCAAAGCCAACCCCGGTTGGCGCCGAGAAAACGGTCAGGTGCCGCTTTCAAGCCACACTCCCCGTCTCGGCCTAAGCAGAACTCCGAAAACTCGTCTCCGCTCGACAATCACCCTAGGGTCCGGACTCAATTAATTCAAAGCCAATAGGCAACGATGGCAACGACGCAGAGCGCGGAGAAGAAGTTTCCAGCGAGCTTGTCATAGCGCGTTGCGATGCGCCGGAAATCCTTGAGCCTTCCGAAACAGCGCTCGATGACGTTGCGCCTTTTGTCGGCCTTCCTGTCGTGGCGG
>JALZAY010000317.1 GCA_030948025.1 Pseudomonadota bacterium | reverse complement strand
GCTAGCATCGGCTTTGCGAGCCGCAGCCATTTCTCGCGTGCATTCCGGGATGCCTATGGGGCTGACCCGCGCAATTTCCGCAAGACGGTCACATCGTCCGAACTCGATGCGCCAAGCCCTTGCGGAGCTCGCGAGAGCGCTTCGCGCTTGAACAGGAGCCTGAATGATCATGCGTTCAATACCTTCTGCAGCTTTATGCGAGCCAGTGCGCGACGAAATCACCGGACCGATCAGCGACCGATCGATCGCTGGATTTTCGATTGCGGATGCCGGGCCAACGCTATGATTCGATCCCACATCCTGCGGCCGGCCGCGACTTCGACCGATATCGCTATCCGAGACCTCGCGGTTATCGGCGACCGGCGCACCGCGGCTGTGCTCACGCGCGACGGCACCATCCTTTGGTACTGCCCAGGGCGCTTCGACCGCCCGAGCCTTCTCGCGGGTCTGCTCGATCCGAACGGCGGCGCGTGGCGGATCGACCTACCTGGTGCCACTGCGGCTGGGCGCGGTTACCTTGTGGAGAGCGGGGTGCTCGAGACGAGGCTTCGCGTGGGTGCCAGCGAATGGGCGGTAACGGACTGGATGCCGGCGGGACCGAATGCGCCAAGCGGCTTGATCTGCCGCCTTTTCTCAGCGGCGCCGTGCGAGGCTCGCGTCTCTCTCATGCCCCGCCCGGACTACGCGCGGGCCGCCCCCGACCTCGTCCGCCTCGACGATTCGGTGCGCATCGGTGGCGGCGGCCACCACCTTTATGCCTCGCATCAGATGGTTGTCGAGGGCGACGCCGTTGTCTTCACCCTGCCTGAGGGCGAGACCGGGTGGGCCGTCCTCTCCGACGCGGCGTTGGAGGTACCGCCTGCGCGCCTCGATCTCGATCGGTGGCTTGAGGTCACGCTGGCGCACTGGAACGAGCTTGCAGCCCTCTTCGACTACGAAGGGCCCTACAAGCGCGAGGTCGCCGCCTCGCTGCGGGCGATACGCCTCCTAAGCCATGAAGTGAGTGGCGGCATCGTTGCCGCGGCCACCACCTCGCTGCCTGAGATGCCGGGCGGTTCGCGGAACTGGGACTACCGCTATGCCTGGCTACGCGATGCAGGCATGATCGTCAGTGCCCTGACACGCCTCGGCGGCGATCTGGCGGAAGCCGACCGCTACCTCGATTTCATGTGCAGTTCGCGCGGCAGCTCGTCGAAATATCCAATGGCCATCCTTACTACTCTCGACGGCGAGGCCGCACCCACGGAAGAGATACTGGACCATGCGGGCTTCGACCACAGCCGGCCGGTAAGGATCGGCAATAATGCCGGGGACCAGCTACAGCTCGACGGCTTCGCAAATGTGCTGCTGGCAGCCAAGCTGCTCTACCAGCGAACCGACCATCGGCCGCACTGGGATGCGGTCGAGGAGATCGCGGAGTTCCTTGTCCGGCACTGGCGGGAGCCGGACCACGGCATTTGGGAGGAGGAGGGGAAATACCAATACACCGCGAACAAGGTGATCGTCGCGTGTGCCCTTGCCTCGGTGGCCGAGTTCTCGGATGACGCGCCGCAGGCGAGGCGCTGGCGCGCGGCCGTCGGCGAGATACGCGATTTCGTCTCCGGAAACTGCCTGACCAAGGAAGGCGCCTACGCCGCGGTTGCTGGCGGCGAGGCGGTCGACGTCTCGGCGGCGCTGTTCCCAGCCTGGGGCTATACCGAGGCGGGCGCACCGGAGATGCGGGCGACGATTGCGGCGCTGGAGCGGGACCATTCCTGGAATGGCCTGCTCTACTGGCGTCATCTGGAATGCGCCGATGCGCGCTTGGAGGGAACCTTCCTCGCGGGCGCCTTCTGGGTCGCCCAGTACTGGGTCTTGCAGGGGGATCTGGAGCGCGCACGGCGCATCCTCGACGCTGGCCTCGGCTACGCGAACGATCTCGGCCTGTTTGCCGAGGAAGCGGAGCCGCGGGAGGAAGGCGGCGGGCGGATGCTCGGCAACATCCCGCAAAGCTTCGTGCACGCGGCATTCATCGGCGCCGTCATCGACCTGAAGCACGCACTTGCACGCCTTCAGGCATCGGAAACTGCAAAACAGAAGGAGTGATCATGACCAAGAGCCTAGATGCAAAGATCGCGATCGTGACCGGATCGGATTCCGGAATCGGGCGGGCCACGGCCGTCGAGTTCGCCAAGGAAGGTGCGGACGTGGCACTGACTTGGTTCCAGGACGGGGATGGAGCGGAGGAAACCCGCCGGCAGGTTGAAGCGCAAGGCCGGCGCGCCATCGGCGTCCGGCTCGACCAGCGCGACCCGGAGCAGGTCGCCCGGCTTTTCGAGGAGGTGGCGCGGAGCTTCGGCACACCTTTTGTCCTTGTCAACGACGCGGGGAAGGACGCAACCGGCAAGCAGGTGGCGGACATGTCGATCGCCGACTGGGACGAAATGATCCGCACCAACCTTTATGGTCCGTTCTACTGCTGCCAGCTCTTTATCCGCGCGCAGGGCTGCCGGTGGTAAAGGCAAGATCATCAACATCACCTCCGTGCATCAGGAGATTCCGCGCGCCGGCGCGGCCGGATACGACGCCTCGAAGGGCGGGCTGCGCAACCTGACGCGCACACTGGCGCTGGAGTTGGCGCCGGATAGGATTAACGTGAACAACATCGCCCCCGGGATGGTATTGACACCGATGAACCAGCCGGCGAT
>JALZAY010000135.1 GCA_030948025.1 Pseudomonadota bacterium | reverse complement strand
TCTCAGGATGACCGATGATGTTGAAAAACCCTCGCGGTGAACAGCGAATGGTGATTCCGTGCTGTGGGAGTCAGCAGGGGTGATTCGCGATGATGGGGCGGCAGGCCGGCGATCAGAGCCAGCTATTTTACTTGTTCAACCTCGAAGAGCGGATTCCGGCGCGTCATCTTCTGCGTCGCATCAATCCGATTGCTACGCGCGTGTTGGGCGATCTTCGCGGGAAGCTGCAGCCCTTCTACAGCGAGATGGGGCGGCCCTCGATCGATCCCGAACTCATGATGCGGATGCTCATGGTCGGCTACTGCTACGGCATCCGCTTTGAGCGCAAGTTGTGCGAAGAGGTCGAGTTAAACCTCGCATATCGTTGGTTCTGCCGCCTCGGTCTCGATGATAAGGTGCCCGATCATTCGACGTTCTCGGTCAATCGTCACGGCCGCTTCCGCGATAGCGACATCTTTCGGCAACTGTTCGAAGCGGTGGTTAAGGCGTGCATAGATGCTGGGCTCGTCAAGGGCGAAGGGTTCGCGATCGATGCGAGCGTCATGGAAGCTGATGCCAGCCGCTATCACGGCCAAGCGCCAGGCGAGATCGATTGGTCGGCACCCGAGCGTCAGACGCGTGCGGTCGCCGAGTTCCTGTCCGGTCTCGACGGCGAAGATCCCAACGAGGATCGCAAGCTGCCCAAGGTGATCTCGCCGACGGATCCCTGCTCTGCGTGGACGGCGAAGGCGAACAAACGCGTCCAGTTTGGCTATGGCCTCAACTACATGATTGATGTCGAGCACGCTGTCATCGTCGATGTCGAGGCAACGCCTGCGCGCACCTATTACGAGGTGGCCGCAACCAGAACCATGATCGATCGGACTGAAAAGGTGTTCAGTGCGAAGCCTGAACGGCTCGCCGCCGATACCGCCTATGGAACCGGTAAGATGCTTGCCTGGCTCTTGGACAAAGGCATTATACCGCATATTCCCGTATGGGAGAGGTACCAACGAACTGACGGAATGTTCCCTTGCACCGACTTCACCTACGACGCCGAGCGCGACATCTATCTCTGTCCGAACGGCAAAGCTTTGAGAACCTCGGGAACAATACATGATGGTCGTGTCAGAAATTACTTGCCACGAGCCCGAGAATGCCGCGTTTGCAATCTTAAGGAACGGTGCACGCGCGCGCCATTCAGGAAGATCGTACGGGACATCAACGAAGACGCGCGCGATTATGCGCGCTCACTAAAGGGCACCCCCGAATTTGAACAGTCAAGGAATGAGCGCAAGAAAGTGGAGATGCGCTTCGCACACCTCAAGATCAACCATCGCTTCGAGCGCACGCGTCTTCGGGGTCTCACCGGTGCCCGCGACGAGTTCCACCTTGCGGCCATCGTGCAAATCTTAAGACACTCGCAAACCACGCCTGGCATCCACCGCCCGACAAGGAGGCTGCGCGTGCCGCGTAAGCATCAGCGTCCAAGTTGCTTCAAGAGTCTCACAGCTGCCTCTCCGCGGCGCAGCGGTGAGCAACCAAGGGCAAAACCGACCTTCAAAGCGCCAAAAAGTGAGCCTCACTCCTCTCCTCGTCGGTTTTATCAACGGCATCGACCCGAAGGAGACATGTAATCTCGGGCCGACGAAAGGCGCCTGTCCTGATTGCACGCGGACTATCCCTCTCGACATTTCCCTAGGACAATGAGTTCTGTGATCGCAGCCGCCATTTCAACCGCGCCCTGGAGCTGCGCGCCATGGAGCGACGCGCCCTGGAGCTGCGCGCATTGTTGTGCAAGCTCGGCGCACTCGAACTTTGCACCCCGCAAGTCTGAGCCATTGAGCTGCGCATCCTGGAGCTGTGCCGCTGTGAAATCCGCTTTTCTCAGCGTGGCACCGATCAGCACCGCTGCGAGCCATCGTGCCTATGTATGACGCGACGCAAAAGTCGCGCGCGCGTCGTCGCGAAAATGAGACCGCCGACGACCGTCTGGTCAATCTTTGGCAATCGACATTAAGTCTGGTGCCTTGCATGTGAAGTCTGGCAGAACAGACTGCAACGGCACGCCACGACTTGTTACGCCAAAGTGTTCACCACTCCCAATCATGACACAGGCACCGGGCCAATAGGGCGATAGAGTTCGCCGAGACGAGAGTGGTCCTGCAAGAACCACCGCGCGAGCCAGTCGTGGTAGCCGTTCGCGGCCGCTTCTGGACTCACGCCGCATCGCAAGACCGCCGCCGAATGATGCGCCGCCTTCATGCCCGACATCACAGCCTTCAAGATGCCATGTGACGACAACGGGTCGACGATCGACGCCGCATCGCCTGTAAGAAAATATCCCGGCCCGGCTGTAGGATTTGCGATAGTCCAGCTGACGTCGATGCCGCGTCGCCGCCGCATCGGTTGCAGACCGGCGAATTCGACCGGACGCCAGTCGTTAGGGGGCCGCGCTCCGTGCAGCGGCAGGCGGACCCATTGGTAGACGCTTGGGCGTATGCGCGCCATCCATGTCCACCCGCTGGCGTCGGATGCAATCATCGGGTTCGGATCGAGCGCCGGGCGATGTCCCTCGGCATAGCCGAACCAGGCGACCTGCGGCGGGCCATGGCGCTCGGTCTGCAAGTTGAGCGCCCGCGCGAGCCAGCGCTGGCGTCCGGTAGCATCGATGACGAATGCGCAGCGCCAAGTTCCCGCTTTCGTCTCGACGCCAGCAACGCGATAGCCTCGGACGATTGGATGCAGTTCGCCGCAGGGCCGAACGATCAGTGCGCCGGCCCGGCCCGCGCCGTCCAGCAGGATCGCATCGAAGTCTGGCCGCCACAGTTGAAACCCTTTCCACGGGCCTCGCTCATCCCGGCCGAAAGACACGAAACGGAGCGGCTCCCTGCCCCAGGTGATCCAATGGCCTTCGTAGCGGAGAAAACCCGCCTTCCGGACGGCGTCCATCACACCGAGACGTATGAGGAGAGGTTCGATGCCGGGATGTGCCGCCTCGCCCGGTCGCATCCTCGCAGCGGCGTGGCGCTCGAGCACAACGACGCGGAGCGCATAGGAACGCGCGGCGATTGCGGCAGCGGCGCCGGCAGGGCCGCCGCCAACAATGACAAGGTCGGTCTTTACAATCGGTTGCATAGCCCGCTATGCCCGCCGCCACGCGCCCTGGTCCGCGCGCCAGAAGAGCATGGTGTCAGAGATCTCACAGTCGAATTTCTTTGCGACGCGCGTGCGGCGACGCCGGGCATCCTCCGCCAGCTGTTCGCTCCCCGAGGTCGAAACAAACACATAGTTGAACCCAGGCCCAACGAGCGCGGCGTTGGCGCGCGAGGCCTCCATCGCCCAATCGGCGATCGATTCCGCGGTGACGAGCCAGAGGTCGGTGTCGCTGACGCGATCATTCGCCGGTGAGAGTGCCGCGATGCAGGCACGCAGGGCCTGCATGCGCCGGATCAACTCGGTGGCGTCGATCCATGAAATCAGACGGATATCGAATGCATTGCAAAGACTATTGCTCACATAATCCGAGCGATCGAGGCTCACTGAATTGACATACTCCTTGCCGCGCAGTCTTTCGAAGAAGGGGCCATATTCGCCGTCCCACCCAGGTTTGGTTTGAACCTTGCCAGCTGTGACAAGGGGATGATCTGGATGGTAGCCGAGTTCATTATCCATGAGCGGGATCGCGGTCGGGCTCGCGAATGTGCTCTTCAGACCCATGTGAAAGGTGCGGGACGCGTCGGGCGCGACCGCAGGCCAGAACGAATTGAGCGCGGCGCAAAGTTTCGCATCCTCGGGAAAAGGGCTCCCAAGACCGTAGGCGGCGTAATAGAGTCCTAAGTCGTCTCGCACAAGGGAGACGTCCCAGCCTGGCTCGAACTCGTTCGAAGCGGCATCGGGGAGGAAACTCGCGAAGCGCTTCTTGCGGTCCGGAGCATGGGTGTGCGTGGCCAGTGGCCGAGGCCCTACGACCGCAACGACGGTTTCATCGTTGCGGTCGAACGCCTTCCTTGACGGCGCACCTGGCCTGGGAAGTTCGAGGTTCGCCGGCCGTCGCCCTTCGCAGAGAGGCCAAGGCGCACCTTGGGCGAACTGCTCCTGGCGATTCTTTAGATCGCGGCGAACCCAATTGGCCACTTCGAGCTGATCGGCCAACGGAAAGAAATCGGGAGCGGCGACTAACGAATATGCAGGAAAGTTCTGGCGGCGCTCGGAGAGGCCGCCCACAACCGCGACGACCACGCCGTCGCACGTGTCGTCGATAAAGTGAACCGCTTCATATTTTCCGGCCTTCAACACAACGTTGAATTTTGCTTCCGGTAGCAGCTGCATGTCATCGATCGTAACGTCTGCTCCCGTGCCCGCTTGGACGACCCGATGACGAATGTTGACAAACTCCGGTGCAATGCGGGCAACACCGCTCGTCGGCAATTGCAGCGAGGAAGAAAAGCGGTTGGCGGTTGTTCCCGGCGGCACGATGAAACGCACGACATCGTTCTTGCGGGACACGGAGTTCTTCTGTTCAGCCGTCCGCACGAGTTGATCGTGCGGTTGTGCCGCGATGAGCACCGAGGCACCTACGCGACGCAACGCAACGAGATCGTCGCTGTTTTTTGAGTCGCGGACAAATGGCGGCTTTTCGATATCGAAGCCCCTAGCGACTTTCACGCCGCCAGCCGAGTGGATGCGTTTGAGTTTCTCATTGCGATGATATTCGCTGAAGTCGAGCATAATCGTGGCGCCCGCAACGCATGACTTCCCCGAAAAAAGTTTGTGGACCGGAAAGACGAATGTACGGTGCGGATCATTGCGCTCATCACGCCGGCCCATGATCGGGTCCGCCGCCAACGGCCGCCGTGCCTCGGCGAGAAATGCCGCATAACGCGCCGCCGACGTCGCCGGGTCACCGGATGCTGTCGGATGGACGTCGCGACTGGCGAATGCGTGATAGAGGAGGCTGGCAGCCGGTAACCCCGGCTCGACGTCGCGTGTGCCCACCAGGCTGAAGTCCTCGAACCCAGGAACGCTGCGGTCAATGGCGAGCTTGCGCGCCAGCTCCGCTGCAAGATCGGCCTTCGCGATATCGAGATCGTGCTGCTTGAGCAGGCTCTGCCATCCCACGCCTGCGAGCCGAGCGCAGGCAGCTTTGACCTCTTCAATCTGGGTTATTTTTCGTTCTCCCGCTTCACTCCCGCTTCGTCCCTCTCCGGCGGAGCCAACGTGTCATTCGGTAGCGGTCGTTACCTGTCGCACTTTACCAGAGTTGTCCCATTATTGAAAATAAGACGCGGCGAAATATCCGGTTCATTCAAACTCACGCCGCAGCAACGACGTCGTTGGCCGCGAGTTCGTTGTACTCGGGGCGCGATGCGCGCGCACACGATAGACGTATCGATCGTCTGCATCGCCACATCATAAACTGCGGCCAGCGCAGCCATGATTTGGTCTTAGACGCCAGCTCGCCTGCTTGTTCGTTCGGGAGCATCGGATTGATGATGCTCCATTCGCACCCGCTGACTGACATTGACACGTTAACAACCAACGAGCCATCGCATGTGCTAGGTTGGGTCATGCAGCCCATCTCCTATGCCCGCCACCGATTTCCCCGGACTTGCGTAAGCGCTACTGGGGGCGGCATTTCTGGGCGCGGGGCTACTTCTCCACCACGAGCGGCAACATTACGGACGATGTCATACTTCAGTATCTTCAGGAGCACGAACCTACCGGCGTCAGCCGGTAGTTATTCAGTGGCCGGCAATCACGCGGACGCTCATCGACACGATTCCGTGGCAGGTCGAAACAGCTCGGATTTTTGGTCGAGAGATGCCCATTCCGCGAATGACCGCTTGGTTCGGTGACGGTGCTTATTCCTACAGCGGCATCCGTCATCTACCAGCCCCATTCCCCGCGATCATCGAGCGCCTGCGTGAACGTGCCGAAGCGCTATCGGGTGCCTCATTCAATGCCGCTTTGGCCAATCTCTATAGGTCTGGTCGCGACAGTGTGGGGTGGCACAGCGATAACCAGGCCGGGCTTGGGAACCGCCCAACCATAGCCAGCTTGTCACTAGGGGAGAACGCCAGTTGCAATTCCGACATAGGGGAACGAAGCAAACTATCGCGCTTGGATTAAGGATGGGGCACTGGCTCATCATGGCCGGCGAAACCCAGCGCTTCTGGGTTCATCAAGTGCCGAAGACGGCCGCGGCCGCAGCGCCGCGGGTCAATCTCAGTTTCAGACACATGATCCCATAGCGTCCTTCGTGAAAACTCGCACCGGGGCTGACCCGGCTGTGCCTTCCATAGACAGCACTGGGGTAGCCTACCCGCTCAAGTCCTAAGCGGGGGAGCAGTCGGGCTTCATAACAGGATCGGCTCGCCGTCTCAGCAGCTTTACGTGTGTGACATGTGCTCTTTCGGCCCTTGCGTATCGCGTCTTAAAGTTGGCATGCCTGACCAATCGAAAGGAGCACTCATGCCTTGCAGCGGCGAAGACGATCTCGAGGTCGTGGTCGTCGGGGCGGGCGCCGCCGGAATCGGCGCCGCCATGCGACTTGCAGCGGCGAGGGTCTCTTTCGCCGTCTTTGAAGCTCGAGACAGGGTCGGCGGCCGGGCCCATACGATTGCCGATGCGCCGTTTCCGCTCGATCTCGGGTGCGGCTGGCTGCATTCGGCCGATCGTAATCCATGGACCCGGATTGCGGCCGACACCGGGTTCACAATTGACAGGACTCATCCCGCCTGGGGTACTCAGAGCTTCGACCTCGGGTTTAGCGCCGAGGATCAGGACGCATTTGCTTTGGCCTCCCGGCGTTTCCACGAGCGCCGCGAAGCGATCGGCCCCAACGACACTGACTGCAGCGCGGCAGAGCTCCTCGAACCCGATTGCCGTTTCAACCCGCTCCTCAACGCGGTCAGCAACTACGTCAACGGTGTCGAACTCGATTTTATCTCCGTGCAAGACAGTAACCGTTATGCCGACAGTGGCGTCAACTGGCGGGTTGCTGAAGGATACGGAACCGTAATCGCGGCGCGGGCAGCAGGCTTGCCGATTCGGTTCGACTGCCCGGTCACGCTTATCGATCATCGCGGAAAACGCCTTGCGATCGAAACCGGGCTCGGCACGGTGATGGCCGATGCCGTCATCGTGACCGTCCCGTCGCCACTCATCGCCGCGCAAGGGATCAGGTTCCGGCCGGAACTGACGGATAAAGTCGCTGCTGCCTCGGTGTTGCCGCTCGGCCTCGCTGACAAGCTCGTCATGGCGGTCGAAGCGCCGGAGTTCCTGCCCGTGGACGGTCATCTGATAGGCAACCCGAACAGGACTGCGACCGGCAGCTATCATTTGCGTCCTTTCGGCAGGCCTCTCATCGAAGGATTTTTCGGCGGCCGACTAGCGCATGAGCTCGAGGCTGCGGGACGCTGCGCCTTTTTTGACTTCGCCGCTACCGAGCTGACAAGCTTGTTCGGCAGCGGCATTCGCGCTCGCTTGCGCCTGCTCGTCGAAAGCGGCTGGGGGCGCGATCCTTTCGCGCTGGGATCCTATTCTTACGCGCTTCCCGGCCATGCGGACGCGCGTGCGGCGCTCGCCGCGCCTGTGGATGCAAGACTCTTTTTTGCCGGAGAAGCCTGCTCACGGCGCGATTTCACGACGGCGCACGGCGCCTATCTGACCGGTATCGAGGCCGCGGACGAAGCGATCGCACTGAGTCTGCCCGAGATTTGACACTCGACGGCGTATTAGCCCCACCCCGTGTTCCTGGGCCGTTCTCACGGTTCAAGGAGTTCTCTGCATAGCCGCAAGAATTTGTTATAATAGCAATCGTGCGGCCCGGAGCGGATCCGGTCCGGAAGTATCTGTTCGTGTCAGGAGCGTCCCATGGGCCCGCGTGCCTCCTGGAAGGGTTATCTCAAGCTGTCCTTGGTTTCGTGTCCGATCGCGCTTTATCCGGCCGCATCGAGCTCGGAGCGAGTTTCGTTCAACCGGATCAACAAAAAGACAGGAAATAGGCTGAAGCAGCAGCTCGTCGACGCCGAAACCGGCGAGACGGTCGAAAAGGAGGACATTGGCCGCGGCTACGAGATTGGCAAGGGCCATCTCCAGGTCGAGGACGAGGAAATCGAGAAGATTAGGATCGAAAGTTCCCACACCATCTCGATCGATACGTTCGTGCCCAGAACTGAGATCGACGATCGCTATATCGATGACCCTTATTACATCGCGCCCACAGACAAGGTCGGACAAGAGGCATTCGCCGTCATCCGCGACGCGATCCGTGACAAGGAGATGGTTGCTTTGGGTCGTGTCGTTCTATCGCGGCGCGAGCATGTCGTGATGCTGGAGGCGTTCGACAAGGGCCTGCTCGCGACGACCTTGCGCTACCCATACGAGGTCCGCGATCAAGCTCCCTATTTCGAGGATATATCGGACTTGAAATTGCCGGCTGATATGAAAGAGCTGGCCGCCCATATTGTGGATAGCAAGACATCCCATTTTGATCCGCCGACATTCGTGGACCATTACGAGACCGCACTGGTTAATTTGCTCCGGGCCAAGCAGGCCGGCCGCGTCACCGAGACGCCCAAGGAGGAGCCGGCACCCCACCGCGTCATCAATCTCATGGACGCTTTACGGGCGAGTATCGGCACTGACACAAAGAAGAAGCCGGCCGCGGCAAGCACGAAAGCCCGAGCCGGTGCAGTCGGAAAAACTGCCAAAAGGAAGACGGGACGCTGAAGCCAAAGCGGGAACTGGACGCATCATCGCTCGAGTGCGGGATCATCGCCTTCACGGGACGGCTTGCGTCAATGAAGCGGGCGCACGCCTTCGCGCTCGTCAGCCAGCATGGGGGAAAGCCCTGCGAGAGGGTCACCAAGGATACAAGCGTCGTGATCGTCGGCGAGCTCGGTTGGCCGCTCCAGGAAGACGGACGGCCCTCGAAGAGCCTGACCCAAGCGAAATCCTATGGTGTCCCGATTGTCAGCGAACGCCGGTTCCTCGAATGGGTCGGCAAAATCTCGCCGGAGGAACAGGCCAAAGCCTATACCACGGACGAGCTCGCCGCATTGAGCAAACTGCCCACGGACGTTGTTGAGCAACTTTCGATGTTTGGATTGATCGAAGTCCGGGATGGCCGTTACGGCTTTCGCGATCTCGCCGCCGCTCGTCAGGCCGCGCAGCTCCTTGGTTCTGGGATAGGGCTTTCGGTGATCACAAAGAGCCTGCGAGAGATCCGGAAATGGCTTCCCGATGCGCAGCTTTCGAACCTGCGGCTGTTTCCGGAATCAAAGGATAGGATCCTCGTCGAACAAGCCCGAGGCCACACGGATTCAAAAGGGCAGTTTGTGCTGCCGGTCGAAAAGACTAATCATCTCGATGCCGACGAAGCATTTGTGCAGGCGCAATCCGCTGAGGAGGCCGGTGACCTCCAGTCGGCTGAAAGCCTCTACCGCCGTGTCATGAAGCTCGATCCGCACGATCCGGCAGCCGGGCTCAATCTCGGCAATCTCCTGCGGGTTCAGCACCGTACGGTGGAGGCGGAAGCTGCCTATCGATGGGCCGTGAAGGCCGATCCAAACTTCCCTCCGGCTTGGCATAACCTCGCAGACTTACTTGATGAAAGTGGGCGACTAACCGAAGCGGTTGATTGCGAAAGGCGTGCTCTCACTGCCGATCCCCACTACGCCGATGCGATGTTCAACTTGGCGCTCTACTTGCAGCGGCTTGAGAATCACGCGGAAGCTGCGATGTGGTGGACGCAGTATCTTGAACGCGACCGCACCTCGCCATGGGCCGAGCGCGCGAAACGCGCATTGAAATATTGCGAAATGGAGATGGCAAGCGCGGCATCGACGGCCGCCGAGCCGGCAGAAGCAACAGGGCGATCTTGATCCCGGACGTGAGGGCGCACCATGCCTGACAAGATGCGCATCGAGGTTGCCCCAAATCAGGAAGTGACGGCCCTCGTCTACACTGCGGTCAAACCGGACC
>JALZAY010000316.1:2482-2702 GCA_030948025.1 Pseudomonadota bacterium | reverse complement strand
CCCGACGCGGGCATTATCCAAACGCTCCCGCTGATCGTCAATCGCAACACTTTATTCGCTCGCCTCCAGCAATTCGCGGCGCGCATCTATGGGCCGGTGATCGCCGCCGGCGTCGCGGTCTCCATGGGGCGCGACGGCAATTACTGGGGCCATAACGCGATCATTCGCACCAAGGCGTTCGCCGCGCATTGCGGCTTGCCGGTGTTGCGCGGGCGTCCGC
>JALZAY010000316.1:0-2472 GCA_030948025.1 Pseudomonadota bacterium | reverse complement strand
GGCGGCCATATCCTCAGCCATGATTTTGTCGAGGCGGCATTGATCCGGCGCGCCGGTTATGCCGTCTATATGCTGCCAAACCTTGGCGGCAGCTACGAAGAGTGTCCACCCTCGCTCATCGATGTTTCGACGCGCGACCGGCGCTGGTGTCAGGGCAATCTCCAGCATTTGCGGATGCTGCCCGCGAAAGGCCTGCATCCGCTATCGCGGCAGCATTTCGTGACCGGCATCATGGCCTATGTCGCGTCGCCGCTTTGGATGGCGCAGCTCATCGTCGGTATCGTGCTCGTCCTCCAGGCAAGCTACATCAGGCCGGAATATTTCACGAGCGACTTCACCTTGTTCCCAACGTGGCCGAGGTTCGATCCGCAAAGATCGCTCGAACTTTTCGCACTTACCATGACGATTCTCCTGTTGCCAAAGATATTCGGTTTGACGCTTGCCTTGATCCAAGGCGCGGCGCGGCGCGGCGCCGGCGACGCGATCAAGCTCGTTGTGTCGACGGCCTTCGAAATCCTCATGTCGGCGCTGCTCGCTCCGATCATGATGCTGATCCAGTCAGGTCACGTCATGCATTTCGTATTCGGCTTCGATACCGGCTGGGACCCGCAACGGCGCGACGATGGCTCGATTCCATTTGCCGCCATTGTCGCGCGCCACCGCTCGCATGTCGCGATGGGCCTTGTGACCCTGGTAGCCGGCCTTTCGATCTCGCCCTCGCTGGTTGCCTGGATGTCCCCAACGATCCTCGGCCTTCTCCTGGCGATTTTCTTGTCTTGGGGCACTGGCCTTCTTAGCGTCGGCCTCGCCTTGCGCGGCGCCGGCCTCTTGATCACTCCGGAAGAGCAGATAACGCCGCCCGTCGTCGCGCGTGCCAATTTCTTGGCAAATGAGCCCGCCCGGCTCGCCAGCGAAGCCCTGAAAGGCCTTCACGCGCTTTATGCCGATCCGCAGTTCCGCGCGTTCCATGTGGCCTGTTTGCCGCGCCGTCAAAAACGCCGCAACGGCGATATTTCGCCGGAATGGGCGCTTGCCGATGCGAAGCTCTCGGACGCCGGAACCATCGATGAGGCGATTTCCTGGCTCCGGCCGGAGGAACGCATGGCGATTTTGCTGGATCAAGCGCTCATCGCCCGTTTGGCCCTATTGCCCAAAGAGCCGCCGGGCGCGGAGATCGCCGCGGCCGGGTGATTTCCGGAGGCTGCCGGTCGTGCGCACCGCGCCTTCAGACAAGGCGCATATAGTCGAAGGATCGATTGGATCGACGTCAGCGCGGCCGGGCGCAAGGAACGCGTTATCCTGGATCAATCACCGATGTTGGGCCGGCGCCACGACGCTTGTAAATTATTGGTCGTTTGTTTAAAGGATCGGCGCATATATTGAAGTTTGAGACATATGGCCGACGTCAACGTCTTGATCGCTTTTTATTCCCGCACCGGCGTGACCGAAGCGCTCGCCAAGGCCATTGCCGAGGGGGCGGAGCGACAAGGCGCCGAGGTTCGCCTGCGCCGCGCGCGAGAATTCGTGAGTCCGGAGATCATGGCGAAGGCCACGGGATGGGCGGAAGCCGCCGATGCGATGAATGAGCGCCACCCCGCGCCGAGTGCTGCGGACGCCGAATGGGCCGACGCGATCGTGTTCGGGACGCCGACGCGCTTCGGCTCGGTCTCGTCCGAGCTCAAGGCCTATATCGACAGTCTCGGCGGTCTCTGGGTCCAGGGCAAATTGAACGGCAAGGCGGGCGCGGTGTTTTGCTCCACCTCGACGATACACGGCGGCAATGAATCGACCTTGCTCTCGATGTATAATCCGTTGGCGCATCTCGGCTTTATCATTGTGCCGACAGGCTATGCGGATGCTTCCTTGTACAAAGCCGGGACGCCTTACGGCGCGAGCTCGGTCTCCAACAATCAGGCATCGCCGCCTAGCGGCGATGACCTCGAAGTCGCACGTTTTCAAGGCCGCCGGGTGACGGATGTCGCCAAGGCCTTGAAACGTTCCGGGGTAAAGTGAAGGCAAGCTTTACGCCGCGATCCGCGCCATGGCCGGCGAGCCCGCAGGCTTGCCGCGCATTTTGTATTTGACGGCACGCCAAACAGGCAAGCTCGCTCGACTCATCCCGAACCCTTGATTGATCGCTTTTCGTGACGCGAACCGGTATTCCCCTCGCTCGGAAATGCTCTGGGACGCGATTGTTTCAAGTGAAACAATCCGCTCTTTCTGGTTTTTGCCCGCGGCATGATATTGTTCAGAAAATCTGCGACTCTTCGACGGTCATGCTCCAAAACGCGAGCGCCTTCGCCAAGGGGTGGAGAAGATGCTCCGGAAAGGACGGGTCATGTTCGACAGCGTCACGGTGGCGGCCGCCGCCCGTCTTCACCTCGGATTTCTCGATATGAATGGCGGACTTGGCCGCCGTTTCGGGGGCCTCGGGCTTGCGATCGACCGCCCAGCGACCCGCCTGACAATCCG
>JALZAY010000134.1 GCA_030948025.1 Pseudomonadota bacterium | reverse complement strand
CGTCAGGACCATCGATGCCCTCTGGCAGGAGATCGGCCGCATCTGCGATCTCTTCGAGCCTGCAGAATGCCAAAACTACTTCACCGCCGCCGGATATGGATTCAGCTGAGCGTCCGGCGCTCTAGTGGCACGTTTCTTCGATCAACCCGATTGTTGAGGCCTTGGTGCTGGCGATATTCGACACTTCGGCGGCTCTGGATCAGAATAGCGGCTCGACCCTTTCTGAACGGGTCCGAGCGACCCTGAGCTGGCGCACCATGATGGCGCTTTACGAGAGAACGATGGAGCTTGACGCTTTGCGCCTCGGTCAGCGGATTTCGGCGCCGCCGATCTCCAAGAGCGCGCCGCTCCCGTCTCCCTTGAACGGAACCAGATACACTTTCAATTTGACGGTTCCGCCACTGGCCAGCTCCCTGGGCAGCGGAAGGCCGAAGCGCTGCGCCTTGGATGGGGCAGCTGCTTTAAATTCGGTATTCGGGAACATACCGAAGCGGCCGATCTCCTGTTCCGTTCGGCCGCCATCCCTTTGGACCTTCACGACAGCTTGGACAGCGCCATCGTGAGGCGGCCGAAAGCCGGTCACACTGATTATCACGCGTGAGGACTGGCTCGCCACGCCCTGGTCAGCCGCAGGCGCCCCCGCGGCAGTGATCATCGCCGGGCGGACGACCGTCGCAACCGGTGGACTATCCTGCGCCGCAACGAAGCTTTGAGACATTAGCGCAACCATGCATGCACACGCCGAGCCCATTACAGCCGACCGGCGATCACCCATAGCGTTCGTCCCCCCTCGTTGCCGGATGGCCTGATATGGGCTCAAGCGGATACGAACGCAACTTCGATACGCCCCGGCGCGGCGGTACCGGGTGGACCGGCGGTTGATGTGTTCGGCACTGGCAGGATTTGAATCCGGATGCGGCCGGTAAGCTCCGTCGCGCTGCCGTAAACGCGCTTTATCGCGCGTGTCAGATCGACGACGATCGACGGCTTTGCAGCCGCCTTGCCGCCACGGCTTTCATGATCCCCGAAAATTCCGAACGTGCCTATGTAGTGAGGATCGGAAATCGGCGTCCCCTGTGAGAGATAGTCGCAGTCGATGAACACCCTGTACAGCGTGTTCTTGTGCTGCGTGACCGCGATGTCGCGAATGAAGGCAAGCGCTCGCGGGCCCGAGGCGGCCCGTTCCCGAGCCGTGTTGAAATCGAGCAGCTCACTGCCGGCTCCGGCCGGCGCGCGCCGGGCGACCGCGACCAACAGATTGCGATCGACCTCGACCGCAATGTCGAGAGGCTTGTTTGCCGTTGCGGCCGCTTGCTGGACGTTCGGCGCTATGAAGGTGTTGATACCGGCGGCGTTGCTCACGTTAGGCGTCGCGTACAGGGTCTTCATCTTGTCCCCTAGCGCCACGATCGCAGGCGCCACCGCCGCGGCGGGCGGGGGCGCTAGCCCGTAGGTGTAGCCGAGAGTTTCAGGGGTATACAGGTCCGAGACCTTCGGAGAATAGGGTGATCCATCCGGATTGTAGAAATTGTTTTGGAATGTCATATTGGTCCAGAGCGGGTCGTTGGAATTCTGGTTGTTGACGTTCCACACCGCCCAGATCCGGTCGATGTTGCAATGATGCATCATGAAGATCGGATCCAGCGCCGACTGGGTGCCGCCCATGAGCCCGCCCACCATGTTGTGCACGTTATTATGCGGCGTTGCTTCAAGTGTGCCGGAAACGCCGCAGCCTTCGCAGTTAATCCAGGACTGGTCGAGCGAGTCCTGTCCGCTCGGCCGGCTCGTTCCGAAAGTCTCAAAGGGCGTCTCGCCGAGGATCGTGGCGATGACACCTTGACCGACGATCTCGTCGGGGAGCGAATCGGTTGGCGACATCGACCTCCGCGATTCGTACAGCGGATTGGGTTGGCCATTCCACGTCGGCTGACTGAAAGCCGCGGGCAGCTGACGATCGGCAGTCCAATCCCAATAGGGCAGCGCGAAGTCGTTGTGCCCGGTCAGCTGCCGCACCGTCCGCTCGTACATGAGCAGAAATGCCCGGTGCCAGGGGAGAAAATACCAGTTGCCGTGCGGACACAGGTTGAAGGCGTTGGCGTTCCCGTGAATGGCGGCGAACTTCGCCCAGCTGATCGGCCCCCTCGCCGGATTCTGCTTCAATCGCTTGACGCCGTCTCGCCAAGCCTGAACGATTGGATCATTCAATTGCAGATCGCCGAGCGAACGCCGCTGCGGCGGCTGCCCTTGCGCGAGCGCAACGACGCCCGGTATCTGCGTCGCAATGACGCCTGCTCCGATGGCGCAACCGTGAAGTAAGACATTTCGACGTGAAACCGTCATGGCATCCTCCCAACCTATGACTTGTAAATTTTGGACTTCAAACGGCAGTCAATGCAGGATTTCGACTTACGTCCGGCGGCAGGAATTTTTGACGAGCAGGCCGCTCCTGTCAAGGACGCGAGCGGACCCCTTCGGTGGCGCGGTGCATCGTCCTGTGTGTGGCGCAGCGCAACGCCGCGACGGTCTTCGTGGGCACGGTGATGACCCGCACGACCGGGTGGCGGTGCCGGCGGTCAGGCCATTTCACGCGGCCAAGGCACGAGCGAGCTGAATGGTATCTGCACACTGTTGCAATCGGACGATCCTGCCGCCCTGCAAGGTCCAAACGTGTGCAAATCGAGCAGCGAAGGTTTTGCCCGTGGCTTTGGCCTGCCCGGTGTAGGAGCCGAGGGCGATGATATGGTCTCCCGACTCGAAGAACTCGGAGCCGGTCGCGACGAAGCTATCGAAGTCCAAGAAAAGACGGCCGAAGAAGTCGCGGAGCACGTCATCGAGCCCAACATACACACCGCCGTACGGAAAGCCTTCAACCACCTCCCACCGCACGTCAGGCGCAAGAACCTCGCGGATGACTTCCGCGTTCCCGCGCGCATCGTAGAGGCGGCGAACTATAGCAACAGAAACGGAAGCGGAGTCCGACATGGCTGCATCCTCGCGTTTAGCTGACCACTTTACCGGATAAGCGGGACGCGGCCAACAGGCCCACACCTGAGAGCGGATCGGGGTTAATTCGATTTGCCCCGGCGTGAGGCATATGGGGAAGCATGCTCAGTCGCCGGAGCACGGCGCATCGATCATTATCCCTTCAAGTTTGTAGTGATCGACATAAATTGTTTGCAGTTCGCGGTAACGTGGTCTGGATAGGGGCTGGGCCACACCATCGAGCAGGCTCCCCAACCGTTCTAGGTAGACGTGCCAGCCGGGCAGCATCAGACCGCTCCGGGCAAAGCGAATGCCCTTGTGCGTGAAAATCAGCCGTGTGCCATCTCCATCGCGTGTAAGCTCGTAGCGCACGACAGACGCAGGCGCATCCACATTGTTCCAACTGAGTTCCAGCAGCGTCGGCGGTTCCCAGGTCAGAATGCGTCCGGCCATTGGCTGCGCACGGTCTGTGAACAGTTCGTAGCGTCCACTCACATGGGGCTCGACCCGCGCCGGACCCATCCAATCTTCCAGGCGCGTGGGATCAATCAGCGCCGCCCATACAGTCTCAATTGAGCGCGGGTAGCGCCGTTCATAGCGTAGATCGGCATTATCGCCCTGAAGTTCAAATGTTCCGAGATCGTCCACATCACTCATGTTAGTCGCTCCGTTTCAGGTGGTCGCCGAGGGCTTCGAGCTTGTTGGCCCAGAAAGTCCGATAGGGCGTGAGCCAAACATCCAGTTCAGCCAGCGGTGCGGGATCGAGACTGTAAAGGCGACGCGGGCCGTCGATGCGAGAGCGCACAAGCCCAGCGTCGCGCAAAGCCCTCAGATGTTTTGAGACGCTGGGTTGCGGCAGAGCCAGCGCCTCCACCAATGCACCTGCGGGCTGTTCGCCTTGGCGGAGCAAAGCGAGGATGTCGCGACGAACAGGATCAGCTAGGGCTGCGAAAGCGGACATGCCGCATATTCTCTAATTGGCATATGCGAGTCAAGGTATATGATGGGCTACAGGTTGCGGCGCAAAACTCAGAATTCTGCACCAAAATTAGACAATTGATTTTTAAGGGTTTTCTTGGTGCATAAGTCCAGTGCAAAAATATTCCCTCGTTTACGGTCGGTTGATTCGAGCGAAACTTACACCGGGGATATTTTCCGGTAATGGGCTCGGCCGTCGAGGCGCTGCCGCCACCTTGCCTCGAATTGCACAAAGAAATTGATCGATCTTACAAGATTGAAGAAGGCGCCGCTGTCTTAGGCCTTGTAAGGTTTTTGGCTCCAATCGTACCAAAATGTTTCACGTGAAACATTTTGGTACGGTCCAAACCGCCGGGAACCAGCCCCCGGCTTGTGGGTTTGCCCGGATAGGCAAGTGCATCGAGCCCACGCTTTTGCTAGGCTGCGGTCATGCTCAAACGCACTGCTTCCACGACCGCGCCGCCCGCCGAGCCTTTCCCGGCAGGAAACGGCAACCATGTCCTCCCTGACGGCGTCGCCGAGATAAAACCATCGCCGGTGATGGCGCAATATTGCGCGATCAAGGCGCAAAATCCCGGTTCTCTCCTGTTCTACAGGATGGGCGATTTCTACGAATTGTTTTTCGAGGACGCCGGGATCGCCGCCCGGGCGCTCGGCATTGTCTTGACGAAGCGCGGCAAGCATGAGGGGCGCGACATCCCCATGTGCGGCGTGCCGGTCGAGCGCGCCGAGGATTATCTGAACCGGCTGATCGGCCAGGGCCATCGCGTCGCCGTCTGCGAGCAGGTCGAGGACCCGGCCGAAGCAAGAAAACGCGGGGCGAAATCCGTGGTCCGGCGCGAGGTGGTGCGTCTGGTGACGCCTGGCACCATTACCGAGGAGCTTCTGCTCGACCCCGTCCGCGCCAACAGTCTGCTCGCCATCGTGCGAGGGAGGGAGCCGGACTTAGCCTTCGGGCTCGCGAGCGTCGATATCTCGACCGGCGCGTTCGTCGTCGCCGAGGCCCGGGGGGCTTCTCTCGAAGCCGAGATTTCGCGCCTGGATCCGGCCGAAATCGTCGCTCCCGAAGCGCTTTGCACGCTTCCTTGCCTCGCCAGACTCGCGCGCGAGACGAAGCTGCCCGTGACCCCGCTTGGCCGCGAAGCGGGAGCGGGGTCAAGTGCCGAGCGCCGCATCAAGGACTACTTTGGGCTCGCGACGCTGGACGGGTTGGGCAGCCTTTCCAGCGCCGAAATCGCCGCCGCCGCCGCCGCGATTTTCTACATCGAGCGTACCCAATTTTCGGCCCGCCCGGCTTTGAGCCTGCCGACCCGGCGCGCGCCCGGCGCGCGGATGGAAATCGATGCCGCGACGAGAGCCAATCTCGAACTCACGCGCACCTTGGCCGGCACGCGGGATGGGTCCTTGCTGGCAACTATCGACAAGACAGTCACGGCGCCGGGCAGCCGCCTGCTCGGCGAGCGCCTGGCGGCGCCTTTGACCGCTCCCAAGGAAATCGAATGCCATCTAGATGCAGTCGCGTTTTTTGTCGATGAACCAGACTTGCGCAAGGATGTGCGGGCCTGCCTAAAAGCCGCGCCGGACATGATTCGCGCGTTATCGCGCCTTGCGCTTAATCGCGGCGGTCCGCGCGATCTCGCGGCACTGTACGCGGGGATCGAGGCCGCCAAGGCCGTCGCGCGCTTGCTGGCCAAAACCGGCCCCCTTCCGCAAGAGCTTGGCCAGGCGAGCAAGGCCGCCGCCGAGGTGGACCCAGGCCTCGCCACGCGCTTGAGCGACGCGCTTGCCGAAACGCTACCGCAGAACCGCCGCGACGGCGGTTTCGTTCGTGCCGGCCATGACGCTTTCCTCGACGAGCTGCGCGCGCTGCGTGACGAAAGCCGGGGTGTGATCGCCGCGCTCCAGGCGCGCTATGCCGATTTAGCGGGAACAAAGCAGCTAAGGCTCAAACACAATCATTTTCTCGGGTATTTCATCGAGGTTCCGCAGTCGCAAGGCGAGAAGCTGTTGAGGCCGCCGCATGATGCGATGTTCGTGCACCGCCAGACCATGGCGGCCGCGATGCGCTTTTCGACCAAGGAACTCGCCGAACTGGAGGTCAAGATTGCCTCCGCCGCCGAGGAGGCGCTCGCCCGCGAGCAGACGATTTTCGAGACCCTGGCCGCGCTTGTCCTCGGCAGCCAAACGGCGCTCAAGCTGCTCGCTGCCATGATAGCGGCAATCGATGTCGCCGCGGCGCTGGCCGAATTGGCGGAAGCCTCGGATTGGACAAGGCCCGAAGTCGATGGCTCGCTTGCCTTCGAGATCGAAGGCGGGCGGCATCCCGTCGTCGAGGCGGCGCTGCGCTTGCAGGGCCAAGCCTTTGCCGGGAACGGCTGCAAGCTTTCGGGCTCTCCCGGCAAAGGCGGCCGGATCGCGGTCGTGACCGGCCCGAACATGGCCGGCAAATCGACCTATTTGCGTCAGAACGCATTGATCGGCGTCCTTGCCCAGATGGGCTCCTTCGTCCCCGCGAAACGCGCCCATATCGGCGTCATCGACAAGCTTTATTCGCGGGTCGGCGCGGCCGACGATCTCGCGCGCGGCCGTTCGACCTTCATGGTCGAAATGATCGAGACCGCTGCGATCCTCAACCAGGCCGGCGAACGTTCGCTCGTGATCCTCGACGAAATCGGCCGCGGCACCGCCACTTTCGACGGTCTTTCCATCGCCTGGGCGGTGATCGAGCATCTGCACGAGAAAAATCGGGCGCGGGCGCTGTTCGCCACGCATTTTCATGAATTGACGCGGCTTGCGGAAAAACTCGACCGGCTCGTCAATTTGACCGTGCGAGTCACCGACTGGAATGGCGAAGTGGTTTTCCTGCATGAGATCGTCCCTGGAGCCGCCGACCGTTCCTATGGCATCCAAGTCGCGAAACTTGCGGGCCTCCCCGCCGCCGCCGTTTCTCGCGCGCGGGCGCTGCTGGCGGAATTCGAGGCCGCCGAGCGGCTTTCAAATGCGGATCGGCAGGCAGCCGATCTGCCCTTGTTCACGGCGGCGAGCCCGCCGCCCGCGCCGCAACGCGACGTTCTCGGGCCAGCGCTCGACGCCATCGACCCGGACGAACTCTCCCCGCGCGCCGCGCATGAGGCGCTTTACCGGCTGAAAAAGCTTCGCGCCGGGGAGAGCTAAACCGCAGGTCTCGGAATAACCTTTTGCAATGCAATTATCCACAATGTACAATGTACAATCGTGGGATAATTGAACATTAGAACGTGTCGTAGGAGAGAGAACGTGAAGCGGATCATGGTCGCTATTCTAACGTCGCTGTTTATTGCCGGCTCGGCAATGGCCGACGACTGCAAGGTCAACGCAGTGGGCAGCGATGGGAGGCCGCTTGCGGGCGCCGCGCTGACCAGCTTCTTGAAAAAATGCAGGCACGGAGCCTGCGAAGCCAAGGCGATCAGCAAAGAAGGTAAGCCGCTTTCCGGGGCAGCCAAGAACAGCTTCATGAATAAGTGCGCAGCTGAGGCCGGCTAACGCGCCTCTTACCGCCCGCACGCCTATTCGGCGGCGGGAGTTGCCTTCTTTGTCTTGGCGGCAGCCTTGGTTGCTTTCTTGGCGACCTCGCGCGCGGCCTTGGCGGCGGGCGTCTCCATCTTCTCGGCGATACGCGCCGACTTGCCGCGCCGGTCGCGCAGATAATATAGCTTTGCCCGCCGGACCTTGCCGCGCCGCACCACCTTGATCGATTCGATATTCGGCGAAAGCACCGGGAAAACGCGCTCGACGCCCTCGCCATAGGAGATTTTGCGTACCGTGAAACTCTCGTTGATCCCGCCGCCGTTGCGGGCGATGCAGACGCCTTCATAGGCCTGCACGCGGGTGCGCTCGCCTTCCGTCACCTTGACGTTCACGACGACAGTGTCGCCCGGCTGAAACGCCGGGATAGTCCTGCCAGCCGAGAGCTTGGCGGCCTCCTCGGCCTCGAGTTCGGCGATGATATTCATTGAGACTAAAACCTCGCCGTTTCGCCTGATCTTCCGGCGAGCGTTCCGGTACGCTGGTTTGAATTGCGGAAAGCAGCTCTACACGAGAGGCCTTGGCTTGTCGATCGTGGCGAAAGAGTTCGCGGTAAAGGACGTGATCATTGGGAAGGCTCAGGTGGCGTGGTCGCTGTGCTGGCTGGAGCTGCCGGCAACCGCTCGAACGTCGTCACTCCCTCGGTCGCCGAATCGATAAGGTCAAGGCGGTTCGGGTTCCCTGGAGTGATTGCCGTCGTGTATTTATTTCCGTTCATCAATTGGATAACCACCTTTCCCCCCTGCATGGGCTGGTATTTGCCTGTTACCGGCGCCGGACCATTTGTTTCCGGAACCGCCGGCGCCGCGTTGTCTTCCACCGGATTGGCAGGAACAGTCATGCTGACCGTCTTGTCGGCGCGAAAAACAAGGTGCTCCGGTCCGCGCGTGGATGTCCATTCCCCCACGATCTGGCTGTTCGCATTGGGGAGCGAGTGTTGAAGCCTGGCGATGTTCATCCGGTTGAAGGCCATGATGCCAACGATGCCGCCAATCACAATCACCACATCGAGTACCTGTATCTTCGCGCGCTTTCCTGGTGGGGTTGTGCGCTTTCCTTTTCCTGGCAGGGTCAGCCGCGCCATTGTCACTTCCTCCCGGTAATCTCTCATTTCGTGGAGCAGCGGAAATCCCGATTGACCGGCTTTCCTAGCTCCTCGGGACCGCTCCCTATCACGATATCGTCCTCGCCTTCAAGATAGGCAAGACGCGCGAGCGGCGCCAATTTGCTCGTCGAAGACCAGTTTTCGGCATTGATCTGCGTTGCTTTAGTTTCCTCATCTTGATCCTCCCCTTTGGCGAAAATGATCTTCCTGCGATTTAGGGGACACGGGATTAAGGGGCTTCATTCCGTCCTCGGGTATATCACCCCGAACAGGCAGAGCGCCAAGCCGCTTAATCCAGTGCCCCCTAAATCGCAGGAAGATCGAGAATCGCCGTAAGGATCAAGTCGTGGGTCAGGTCAATTCCAGCGCCACTGCCAGGATTCGGGCACCGGTCCACCTTTGCGATCCACGGGTCCTGCGCTGAGGCCGTTCAGCCGCAGGCTTTGCCGAACAATTTCCGGGATCATCACCCCCCCGATAGCGATCCCAAGGCATTCATGCAGCCCGAGGCCGAAATGAAATTGATTGCCTCGCCCCCGGTGCGGATCAAAATCGTCGGGGTTGGACAATGCTTTCGGATCGAACATGCCCGAATGGGTGACGGCGAGGACCGTGGCGCCTTTGGGGATGCGGGTTTCGTAGGCTTCTCCGCGCCCCAGGACGCTATCCTGCTCGCAGGTGCGGAAGAAATAGGGAAACGCCGGCTTGAACCGCAGCGCTTCGAACACGAAGCCGTCGACGGCGGCTGGATCATCGTCGAGCGCGGCGGCACGGGCCTTGGCGAGTTCGCCGGGGCGCTGCATCAAGAAATCGAGCGCATTGACCGCGGCATGCGAGGTGGTCTCGACCGCGCCAATCAGCAATCCGGCGACGTTCGTCGCAACCCGCTTCAGGTCGAATTTCACCGCCTTGGACGAGGACAACTCCAACAGCCGCGTGACCGAATCGTGACCGCCCAACCCAATCTTGAATTCGCCCTCCCGGAGCGCAACCAGCTCGCCCAGATAGACGGCCAATTCCTTGTTTGCGGCTTCGCGCTCGGCGACGATCTTGCTTGGATCGGGCCAGGCGATCGAGTCGAACGGTTGGCTCCAGAACGTGTCAGTCTGGTTCCAGTAGGACCATTTGCACAATTTCGCCGGATCGCTATGGGCAAACCCAAACCAGTCCTGAACAAGGGCTATGGGCACGGCGCGGGTAAGGCCCGACACCGCCTCCATCGAGCCGGCCGCCGCCGCCAAAAGTGCGGCCGCCTTGTTCGCCACATAAGTGCGTATGGCCGGAATGTCCTCACGATCGAGAATGGCGCGCATGATCGATTTTTCGCGCCAATGCGTCGCCGTATCGTCCTGGGCCATGAAGTAATCGCCCTGTTTGGGCTTATAAAGCGCGACGCTGAACAGCTCGTGCCGGCG
>JALZAY010000133.1 GCA_030948025.1 Pseudomonadota bacterium | reverse complement strand
CGCTCGGGGTGACCTCGGCCTCCAACATGGCGTTCTCCCTTAGGCGGCGCATGAGAACGCTCGTCCTGCGGTCAACGAACCTTTGGGCGAGACGTTCATGCAAGGCGTCCGACAATCTGTCCTCTACTCGACGCGCGGCATTCTGCCAATGGGCGGGATCGCGCAACCAGCCGGACCGGTTGGCAATGAAGGTCCAGGTTCGTATCTCGGCGAGCCGCGCCGACAGAGTGTCGAGATCGCCGTCGACGCGGTCCTGCGCCGCGACATGACGGGCGAACCAATCGTCCGGGATTTGACCCGCGCGCACGACAAAGCCAAAGACCGAAAGCACGAGATCCGCATGCGCCGCTGGCGACAGCTTACGATAATCGGGGATTTGGCAGCATTCCCAGAGGCGCGCGATATCGGCCCTGGACTTCGCCGCCCGCACCATTTTTTCGTCGCGGGAGGCGATGTCGAGCACCATCTGGTCTTCGGCAAGCGCCGCTCTAATGAGGCCTTGCTCCTTCGGCAAAGTGTCGAGCGAGGCGGCGAGACCGGCAATAGAGGAAAAATCGAGGTCCGTATTGCGCCATTGGAGCATCCGCACCGCGTCGAAGCGATGCTCCTCCAGCGCTTCGACGAGTTCGGCATCGAAGGGGGCGCAGCGCCCCGTGGTGCCGAAAGTCCCGTCGCGGAGGTGGCGGCCCGCGCGCCCGGCGATCTGACCGAATTCGGCGGGCGTCAGGCGCCGGTGCTGCCAGCCGTCGAACTTCCGGGCGGCCGCGAAGGCAATATGATCGACATCGAGATTGAGCCCCATTCCGATCGCGTCGGTGGCAACGATGTAATCGACATCGCCATTTTGATACATGCCGACCTGGGCATTGCGGGTGCGTGGCGAGAGCGCGCCGAGGACAACCGCCGCGCCGCCGCACTGGCGCCTGATCCATTCGGCGATCGCATAGACATCCTCGACGGAAAAGGCGACGATCGCGCTGCGGCGTGGCAGGCGGGTCAATTTCTTGTCGCCCGCGAAACTCAGCCTGGAAAGGCGCGGGCGCGCAAAAATCCGGGCCCCGGGCAAAAGGTCGCGCACGGCACGGTGCATGGTCGCAGCACCGATCAGCAAAGTCTCCTCGCGCCCGCGCCGGTGCAGCAGCCGGTCGGTGAAGACATGGCCGCGGTCGAGATCGGCGCCAAGCTGAATTTCATCCACCGCCACGAAAGCGAGGTCGAGGTCGCGCGGCATCGCCTCGACGGTCGAGACCCAGTAGCGCGGCGATTCCGGCTTGATTTTTTCCTCGCCGGTAATGAGCGCGACAGCGGCCGTGCCGGCTTTTTCGACCGCGCGGTTATAGACCTCGCGCGCGAGCAGCCTGAGCGGCAGGCCGATCATCCCGCTGGAATATGAAAGCATCCGCTCAATGGCGTAATGCGTCTTGCCGGTATTGGTCGGCCCGAGCAGCACGTTCACGCCGCTGGCGCGGTCCGGTGAACAGGCTTTGGCGGCCGGAAAGGAAATGTTCATTAGGTTAACCGGCGCGGGAAAACGACCAGGTGCGTGCGGCAGCGGTGACGGTTCATGGTTATCCGGCTGTAACACCGCGAGATTTGCCTGGAACCGCCCATCGTCGTCTGCCCATCGGCGCTCAGGCGATAGGCCGCGATTGGGACGACTGCATGCCTGAGAAGCCCTTCGCGCTTACCTCCCGTCTTGGGCCTTCTGTATCACAACGGCGCTTTTATGTATCACAATGAGGCCGGCGCGGGCACATTGTTTACGGGTCGAACGGGAGACGAACGAATCGCGCCCGAATCGCTGACTTGCCGTAAATCATTGTTTGTTCACCACAATATATGGGAGGGAAAGATGATCAGTCCCCAGAAATTGTGGAAAGCGGCATTATTGGCGGCGCAGAAACCCTGCGCGCGCAGGGACTCGGAAGGCCCTTTCTGTCAATAGGACTTTACGGCGATTTTCGACGTTGGCCGGAACCGGAAACTCTGGCCTGCGCCGATTAGGCGACGCTTGTCGCGGGAAGCGGTTCGGCTTCTAAATGCGAAAAATAATGCCGCGTAATCCGGTCCTTGTAGGCGGCGAGGTTGGGGTGGCGCTCCGCCGCGGTACGGATCGGCGTATCGAACACCGGCGTGAGAAAGCTCGCGACGAAGGCGAAGACCGTCGCATCCGCCCTGCAGGGCTTTTCGCCCATCAAAAAATCCTTATCCCCGATAAGGGTGGCAAGTGCATCGATGTCGGCAATCGCGATTTCAGCTTGCTCGCCTTGGGTATGGCGCCCAAATCCTTGCAGCTTCAAAGTCTTCGTGACTTTACGGCGAACCAGGCGCTGCACGATCGGCCGGAACGGCATTGGCACGGCCTTGAAGAATTGGGCCGGCCCCTTGGCAAAATTGGCGTCTTCGAGCCAACGCGTCGCCACCAAAGCCCAATAGAGATGCTCTTCGCACATTTTTTCGATCGCCCAAGCCGCAGCCTTCTGCTCCGGGGTGAGCCCGGCATCGAAATCGAAACCGTATTTTTTCTCGATATGGAAGCGGATGAACGTCGAATCCGGGACGACAGTTCCGTCGTCATCAATATAGGGGAGCTTGCCTTTTGGCGCCTTGCCAAACCCGCCGCGATCTTCCTTGTAAGGAAGACCAGCGAATTTCAACAGCAGCATAGCTTTGATAACAAAAGGACTTCCATCCGGAAGCCCGAAGTAAGGCCCGAACGTATAGAGCGTGATCATGGCAGTGGGCTCCGTCTCTCATTCGATGCCGCGCCGCCGCTCGATCAATGCGTAGTGGTCGCGGTTAGGTCCGAAGGCTCGACCGAAAATTCGACTGCGTCGATGACAGCGGTGCCGGCCAAGGTCATCATTGCGATATGGAAGGGCACGACGACATGCGCCCGCTCGATCGGCGCGAGCCAAGCCTCGATCTCCCTGTTTTCGGCCATGAATTTTGTCGATTTGGAGTCCCGCTTGTGACCGGAGATGGGCGTATAGCGCGCGGCGCAAACCGAAACCGGACCGGAGTATCCGTCGACGGCCACTTGTCTTACGCCAACAAAGTGGAGCGTGACATCGAATCGGACATAGCCGTCGTAGACCGGGATCGTCCGGTTGCACGCGGCGGGACCGACCAGAGGTTGGCCCTCGGGAACCGCCATGATCAGGGCGGTCGCCGGATCGAGAATGTTGCGCTTGTTCGCCGCGGTGACCGGCACTCTTCCTTCCTTGTCCTCGAAAGGCGGGAAGATCTCCACGGCCCTGACGTTTCCGGCATCGAGCGACATGCGCACCGTCCGGCTCCCTTGGGAATTGGCGGACGTCGTGGCATAGGTGGAAGGCGCAACGCCGCCTCTGCGCAGAGCGCCGGTCGCGGCGAGCGCCAGCTTGACATTCGTGATCATCGCCGCGACGCCGGTCAGCTTGGCATTGAGATCGATCCGGTAGCTTGCCGGACCGAGCGACCCCGCCGCCGCCGCCTCCCCAATAGGAAGGCCGATAAGGCTCACCGAATAGCGCGCCCGGAATTCATCGGCGCGAGCCGAAGCCACGCCGGGGCCGACAACCAGCGCCCAAACAACACCGAGCGAAACAAGCGGCGCGCGCGCTTTCCTCTTGATATCAGTCATTTCAGCAACCGCGATCAGCTAACAAAAACTAAACACCTCGTAAATCCGCCGCTTTCATGACTCGAAAGCCAACGAATCCCATCGCCTAAGGTGACATCATATCAGGATCGCGGGCAAACGCCATTGTCACGCCAACAGTCGCCCGCGCGAGTTTCCGCGCCGAAATGACGTTTTTTTCACATGCTTGCCTTACGAGACCGGATTTAGGCTATTGTCCGATTTGGAGCGTCGGGGATTGTCGATGCCGGCGCGAAAGGGTTTCCAAGTGGCAAACATGCGTTGGGGGCACGGCTGGCGGCTTCTTGCGGCGAGCGCATGTGTTTGCGCCGGCGCGCGGGCGGCCGCCCCAACCGACGCGGCCGGGCGTTACTCCATCCTGCGCGACGGCGGCAAGGATACCGGATGCATGCTGACCTTGGACAATCGAGTGAAGGGGCCGGGCAGGGAAAAGGCTTCTCTCGCTCCCGGTTGTCGCGACCAGGGGATCGTGATTTTCGATCCGGCCGGCTGGCAAATCGTCAACGGCCGCCTCGTGTTGACCGCGCGCAAGGGGCATAAAACCTATCTTGACGCGCAACCCGACGGCACCTGGAAAAAAGACCCAAAGGAAGGCAAAAGCCTCACCCTGAAGAAATTGTAACGGGATATTTGGATTTTCCTGCGCGCGGCGGCCCATTTCCGGGATGACGGCGTTGAGCCATAGTTCAAAGAAAACAACGCGGCGGTTGAAACCCGCCGCCGCGTCTCCTTGATATTGGCTTTATAGTGGCTTTTGCTCTCAACCCTCGCTCGCGGGTTTTTTCGGGCCGCCATGCGAGGCATGCCCCCCCTTGCGGCCGGCCTCGGATGCAAGCGTGTGATTGCGCGAAAAGCTGCGCTTGTTGGGATTCACGCTTTGACCGCCCTTGCGCCCAGCTTCGGCCGCCAACGCCGGGTTTTGCGAAAAACTCCGCTTTTCGTGCGGCACACTCTCGCCGCCCTTACGCGCGATCGCCCGCTGCTTCTCGGGATCCATGGAGGCGAAGCCCCGCGTCGAAACCGACGATTTCTTGGAAGATTCCATTGAAGCGCTCATTGTTCCTCTCTCAAAAATCACTGTCTACCTTGATATAGGTAATGTTTGGCAGCGGTAAAGGTTGCTAACTCATTCAAGTTCGCGTGACCAGTTTGGCCGGGGCCGCTGGCTGAACCCGGGGTCCGAGGCGCTCGCCCTCGTAGCGCTCCCTGCTTCAAGCAGCGGGCGTATCGGTCCGATTCGGCTTACTCTAGGATGGAAATTATGACGACTTGGTGAACAGGAAGTCTCATGTCTTATCGATGCAATGCCGGCGGCACGCATTATGTCTTTGCGGATTTACGCATGCTTCTTGCGCGCGCCTCGCCGGATCGCGCGGGCGACCGCCTAGCCGGTCTTGCCGCGGAAAGCGGCGAAGAGCGCGTCGCCGCGCGCATGGCCCTGGCCGATTTGCCGCTTGCGCGCTTTCTCGACGACCCCCTGGTGCCTTACGAAACGGACGAGGTGACACGGCTCATTCTCGATACCCATGACAAACGGGCCTTTGCGCCGGTCGCCGCGATGACCACTGGGGAGTTTCGCGATTTTCTGCTGTCCGACGCGGCAACCCCCGAAACGCTGGCCCGCCTTGCGCCGGGCATCGCGCCGGAAATGGCGGCGGGGGTGTCGAAACTCATGCGTAACCAGGATTTGATCGCCGTCGCGAAAAAGATTTCGGTGGTCACGCGGTTTCGCACCACGATCGGTTTGCCAGGCTGCCTCTGCGTGCGCATCCAGCCCAATCACCCGGCCGACGATCTCGCCGGGATCGGCGCGTCAATCCTCGACGGCCTCATGTATGGCTGCGGCGACGCCTGCATCGGGATCAATCCGGCATCGGACAGCGCCAACCAGGCCTTGGCTCTTCTCGAACGGATCGAGGAGCTGCGTTTGCGGTTCGAAATTCCGGTGCAATCCTGCGTGCTCGCCCATGTGACGACAACCATGCAGGTCATGGAGCGGGGAGGTCCGGTCGATCTGGTCTTTCAGTCGATTGCGGGGTCCGAGGCGGCCAACCGCGCGTTCGGCGTGAACCTCGCCTTGCTCGACGAAGCCTATTCCGGCGTTCAGGCGCTGCACCGCGCTCCGCCTGGCGCCAATCTCATGTATTTCGAAACCGGCCAGGGCGCGGCGCTGTCAGCGCAAGGCCATCACGGCGTCGATCAACAAACCATGGAAGCACGCGCCTATGCGGTGGCGCGGCGCTACGCGCCTTTGCTCGTCAATACGGTCGTCGGCTTTATCGGCCCGGAATACCTCTACGACGGCAAGGAGATCATCCGCGCGGGGCTCGAGGACCATTTCTGCGGCAAGCTGATGGGCCTGCCGATGGGTGTCGATGTCTGCTACACCAACCACGCCGAGGCAGATCAAGACGACATGGACAATCTCCTAACGCTTCTTTGCGTCGCCGGCTGCAACTATGTCATGGGGGTTCCCGGCGCCGACGACATCATGCTCGGCTATCAATCGACCTCCTACCACGACGCGCTCTATGCGCGGTCCGTGTTGGGCTTGCGACCGGCGCCGGAGTTCGAGGCCTGGCTCAAAGCCTTCGGGATCATGGACGCGAATTCGCGGGTGCGGCCAACCCCTGCGGGAGGCGCCGCGCGTCTACTCGTGGCGACGCCGCGATGACTCTGCCGCCCGGAGATTTCTGGGATTATCTGCGCCGCGCGACGCCCGCCCGCATTGCGCTCGGCCGCGCCGGCGATGGCCTGCCCACCCGCCGCGTGCTCGAATTCGAGCTCGCGCATGCCCGCGCCCGTGATGCTGTCAAGGCAAATCTCGATCCTGCCGCGCTGATTGCCGAACTCGCGGAGTGGCGCCCCATTCTCGTGCGCAGCGAGGCAATGGACCGCGCAACTTTTCTGCAGCGGCCGGATCTTGGCCGCCGCCTTGCGCGGGACTTCGCGCGGGCGCTCTCGCCAGGCAGGTATGACGCCACGATCGTCATCGCCGACGGGCTGTCCGCCGGCGCGGTTCAAGCGCAAGCTGGGCAGCTGTGCAAAACGCTGCTGGCGGCACAAAATTTCGCCTTTGCCGCTCCGGTCGTGGCGCTTCAGGGGCGCGTCGCATTGGGCGACGAGATCGCGGCAAGGCAAGGCGCGGCCCTTGCCGTCGTGCTCATCGGCGAGCGTCCAGGCCTCTCCTCTATTGAAAGTATGGGTGTTTATATCACCTTCGGCCCGAAGCCGGGCGTGACCAAGGACGCCGAGCGCAATTGCGTCTCGAATATCGGCGGCCATGGCCTTTCATTGAACGAGGCGAGCCGGCGCATCCTCGCCATCATGGCGTTCGCCCGGACGATCCGGCGTACCGGGACTTGCCTGAAGGAAGACGAAGCCCTCGATTTGTTGCCCCCGGCACCGGAAACATTAAACCAGATCGCGTGAAGTCCCTACGTCCGGCGTAAATGAACGAAGACGTGTATTTTCGTCGATGGACATCAAATCCCTTTAAATTTTTCAGGAAAAAGTGTCTTCAGAAACAACCGGAATGCCCGGACGGCTGGTTTTGGAACCTGTTTTCGAACATGCGAATTGACCCCGGAAGGGGACTGGCGGAACGGCGCCAGGATTTCCTCGGCCCGCGCGAACAGCTCTGGCACCACCTCGCAATCCGCCGCCGCGGCATTCTCTGTCACTTGTTCCGGTCGGCTTGCTCCGATGATCGCCGAGGACACCTCCTGCCTGCGCAAAACCCAGGCAAGCGCGAATTGGGATAAATTCAAGCCTGTTTCTCTTTCGGCCATAAGCTTCACCTGTTGCACGGCCGTCAACACGGGAGCCCGCAGCCACTGGCTCGGCAGCATCGCGCCCATGGACGCATGAGCGGCCCTGGACCCCGCCGGCGGCGGTGCATCCGGCCTGTATTTGCCGGCCAACACACCCTGAGCGAGCGGCGACCAGACGATCTGGCCGATGCCGAGCTCGGCACAACGAGGAAAAATCTCGTCTTGCGGAAAGGGCCAAAGCATCGAATATTGCGGCTGACTCGACACGAAACGCGTGACGCCGGGCATTGTTGCCGCCGCCTCGATCTTGTCGAGCGGCCATTCGCTAAAACCAATATAACGCGCCTTGCCCTGACGGACGGCCGCGGTCAAAGCCTCCATCGTTTCGTCGAGCGGAGTTTCCTCGTCGTAGCGGTGGCATTGATAGAGATCGATATAGTCCGTGCCAAGACGCCTCAGCGAAGCGTCGAACTGGGTGGCGATCTGCGCGCGGGACAGCCCTCGGTCCGTGTCGCTCATCGCGCCGAAAACCTTGGTCGCCAGCATGTAGGATGTGCGATCGATGCCGTGCAGCGCCTCGCCAAGCACGCTCTCCGCCGCGCCGCGGCCATAAACATTCGCGGTATCGATGAAATTGATCCCGAGGTCGAGCGCCTTATAAACGCAGGCAAGCGCCTGGTGCTTTTCGACGCCGCCCGAAAAAGTCAGCCAGGAGCCCAGCGAAATGACTGGAACTCGCAAGTCGCTGGCGCCAAGCTGGCGGTATTTCAAGGCGAGGCTCCCAAGATCAAGCTCTTAAGGCGAAAGCAAAGTTCGTGCATGCTACGTCAGCGGCCTCGACCGGAGATCCGGCCGGCCGCGAACAAGACGCGCTGTCCGCACGCGATTACGTCACGGTATCGATGACGCAGATGCAAGCCCCAAGCCCCCACTCTGCCACCCGCCCGTCGCCGGTCAGAATCCTTGGAACGCTTGCATTTGCTCCCGAGGCCGCGCGGCAACCAACACCTTACTTGAGATGCTGGGCGAGAAACTTGTTCATCTCGAACATTGTCACTTTGTTCTTGCCGAACACCGCGGCCAACTTTTCATCGGCGAGAATTTCCCGCTTGTTCGCTTCATTTTGCAGCTTGTGCTTCTTGATGTACTCCCACATTTTGCTCACGACCTCGGTACGCGGCAAAGGGTCCGGCCCGACCACCGCCGCGAGTTCCTTCGAAGGCTGCAAGGGCTTGGCGAAGGCACTTGGCACAGGCTTGGCCTTTTCTGCCTGGGGCGCTTTCGCAGCCTTGTCCTTTTCGGGTGCGCCCTTGCCGGGCGTGGCTTTTTTACCTATGTTCGTCATCCGTTTTGCCTCCATTGATTTCAGCGCGAGCGCATGCCGGCGCGACACTGCCTCCGGCTCGCATGATTTAAACGAGCTTGACATGACGGAACCCCAACCATCGCGCTCCGTCAAGCGGCCCACACAATCTTTATCGAAGCGGGCTCGCGATCGGGTCCCGGCCGCCAAACCCGCCGGGCTTGGGCTTGCCTGAAAAAACCGGGGGCCGGTTCGAGAACTCCATCAATTTCTGATTCGCCCGGCAACGTAAGTCACTTCTTCGCCGTTTGGCCGATTTTCGGTTGGAATTGGCGGAGGCGATCGAAAGCTTTGGGGAAAACTGGTTTTCGGGGAAATTGGCTTAGCGCGCTTCCCGATCACATGAATCCTGTGATCGGGAAGGAATCGCTCAAAATCAATAAGTTGGCGCAGGTCCTCGAAAAAGTCTGGCGGGTTTTCGAGACATGACATCTAGGCAACCCGCCGTTGCGGGCCGCCGTGGGGTCAGAGCATGGCTTCCGCGGCGTTTTCCATGTGCCGTTTGGTTAGCGCCTCGCGCAATTTTTCCATGGCCCGGCTCTCGATCTGGCGGACTCTTTCTTTTGAAATGCCGAGGCGATCGCCCAAGGTTTCGAGCGTCGCCGCTTCATCGGCGAG
Organism: Pseudomonadota bacterium; assembly: GCA_030948025.1. Classification (GTDB taxonomy): domain Bacteria; phylum Pseudomonadota; class Alphaproteobacteria; order Rhizobiales; family Beijerinckiaceae; genus Methylocapsa. The sequence goes on along the minus strand of JALZAY010000133.1, from coordinate 675 downwards.
GCGGCGCTCGTGGAGAATTCGCCGTTCGCGGTCGGAAAGCGCGGTCAAGGCCTCGTTCAGCCAGGCAACGCGCCGATCGGTGTCGAGGGCAAGACCAACCACCTCGTCTGGGCGCGGCTTATCGTCGACGAGCATCGCCATTCGCTCCACGGCGACAGCGGACTCACTGTCCCCGATCGGCGCATTCAAGGACACGTCGGGGCCCGAGAGACGCGCGTCCATGACCTCGACATCCGAGCGGGACACGCCGAGCACCTCGGCGATTTGACTGAAAACTTCCGTCCCGGTGCGCGAATCGCCTCCCTGCGCCAATTTCGCGCGCAGCCGGCGGAAATTGAAAAAAAGCGCCTTCTGCGCCGAGCTTGTTCCGCCGCGCACAATCGACCAATTATGCAAAACATAATTTTGCATAGAGGCGCGGATCCACCACGTTGCATAGGTCGAAAAGCGCACGTCGCGGTCCGGATCGAACCGCGTGGCGGCCTCCAAGAGCCCGACGTGACCCTCCTGGATCAGGTCGGCAAGCGACAAGCCATAATGGCGAAAACGCACCGCAAGCGCGATCACGAGCCGCATATGCGCCCGCGCGAGCGTATGCATGGCCTTTTCATCGGCCTGATTTTTCCACCGCAAGGCAAGCGCATGTTCTTCGTCGCGCTCAAGATAAGGAGCGGC
>JALZAY010000132.1 GCA_030948025.1 Pseudomonadota bacterium | reverse complement strand
CGCCGACGGTTATTGTTTCGCGGGTGGTCTGCAAATCTATCGAGGCGATGTCCTTGACTGATTTCCCATCAAGCAGATGCGGGGCGAGAGGGGCGAGATCGAGACGTTGATTGGGCTCTTGCTTGAGAGTGAGGACGAGCGGTTTCACGGCAACAGATCTTTCAGATGAAAGTGGAAGGGGCCGAGCTTGCCGCCGTAATTGCCGGCGCCGACGCGCACCGCACCATGTTCGGGCCCGAGCTTCACGATCGCCGCGAGCCCGGCACGCATTGCTTCGGCGACAGCTTCTTCCGTCAACCCGTCGATAACGACTTCGAGAACACAGCAGACATCCTCGTCGAGACTTGTCGCCACCGCTCCGCGCAGGGTCGGGCAATAAGCGTCGTTGGTCGAAGCCATCATGGCTTTGTATTTGGAGCCGACCTTGGAGCCGGACCGCACGATGCCGCCAGGGAAAGGCAGAATAACGCCCTCGACGCCGTTCATCGCCGCAACCGCGAGTTCGGCGGCGCGCATGGTCGTCTTGGCGGTCGCGCCCATGAGCAGGAGATTGCCGCCACCAACCGCTTTTTTGGTGAGACCCGTCGTCGCCTCGCAAAGGAACTCGCCATCCATGACCGGAATGCGCCAGAAATGCCGGTCGCCGAACTTCTTCGATACCTGCCAGCCATCGCCGAAATAGCGGATCGAATCGCCGATCGGCACTCGGTCGGCGCCGTCGAGATCGGCGAAACAGGCGGATCCGGGCGATGTCAGGACGCACTGGCCGACGCGGTTGGCGAGTTGGGTCTGCAACGTGTCGCTCGACATGGAAAAAACGAGGACGCGAACGCCGGGACGCCCGTCCGGCGTGCTTTTGCCAGGGCGTTCGCAATCAATACCCGCTTCGGCGCCGCAGCCGATAACGGAGGTCGCAAATCCGGTCATGGTGGTGGCCGCCTGCCTCGCCCAGCGGCGATTGGGCGCGGTGATAAGGATCGCCGTACCGCGCATCGGAAAAGCTTCGGCAAACGAATCGTCGATCCGGACGCCGTTTTTTTTCATCGGGCGCATGCGACCTCCCGGAACGTCCCGGCACGCGGAAGGAGATTCTCCTTGACCGCGAACAAGTCGCGAGAGACGCCGAAATGATGGTCGTAATAGCCGGCAAGGCGGCGGTCGATCGCCTTGTCATAGCCGGGATCGACCTTGAGCGCCTTGCCCCAGCGATAATGGGTGACCCGCCCGTCGCGTACAACGAGATCGCCATCCTTGAAAACAAGATGGGCAAACCGGAACATTTTCGCCAAGTCCTTGCCGGGCGAATAGACGGCCACATCCGCTAACCCGCCTTCGCCAAGATGGCCGCGATCCTTGAGGCCGAGCAGCTTCGCGGGGGCGGCACGGGTCATGATGGCGATTTCGTTGAGGTTGTATTCGCGCGCGATCGACGGCAGCGTCGTCATGGCGACGGCGTCTTGCGGCAGACGCGCGATGGCCTCGGCGCGGGCGTTGCGGCTCATGATCAGTGCGAAAATTTCCGGATAGGTCGTGAAGGGCGCGCCATTTGGATGATCGGTCGTGAAGAAGACCTGCCACGGATCATCGATCAGCATGAACAATTCGAGTCCACAGGCCCATTGGACGGCATTGACGAAATCGTTCTCCCGATAGAGGTAGGGAACGATGCCGCCGCCATTGCCGTCGCCGTCGTGGATCACGGATTTTTTTGGCCGCGCCATTTCGGCGCCATTGAACTGGCGTAGGACGTCGGCCGAAATGGTGACCGTTTGCCGGAACATGATCTGGCCGACATCGACGGTGACATTCGGCGCGGCGTTGACGGCCGCGGCGAGTTCGGCGGCGGCGGAAGAAAAGCCCCGCTCGCCCTCACTGCCATAAGCGTAGAATTGCAAATGCGCGAAGTGCAAGCGTTCGCCCCGCGCGGCCTCGATCGTCGCAAGCGCGGTCGTGACATTGCCCGGAATACCAAGATTATTGGCGTGCAGATGCAAAGGATGCGGGATCTTGAGATCCTCTACCGCCCGCTGCAAGGATTCGACAATCTTGCGCGACGTGAGACCGTAGAACGGCACGACATCGTCGAGGCCGAACGTCCGCGCATTGTATTTGAACGCGGTCGCGCCACCGGCATTGATGCATTTGACGCCGAGGCCGTTGCTTGCTCCGACGGTGGATGCGACGTAATCGGCCACCGCCGCCGGTCCTTCCCCGTCGCGCAACAGGGACAACAGGAAATCATCGTTGCCGAGGACGGTGAGCGTCCCTTTGTCGATGATTGGAATGTCGGAGAGTTCGAGATGTGCCTGAAGCGCCTGATGCGGCACGATGGCCGGCTCGATCACGGTGGTGAAGCCCATGGAGGCATAGATGGTGCCGGTTTCGAACGTCGACCATTTGGCGGTGCAAAGCGGCAACGCGGGAGGGTTAGGCACGCGGTTCTGGTGTTTTTCGGGGAGCAGCAGGCGCGCGGTGTTCACATTGCCGCCGGCGATATGGGAATGAATATCGATGGCGCCCGCCATCACGATCTTGCCGGAAACGTCATGCACTTCATCCGCCAGCCTGCCCCGCGCCGCCACGACGATGTGGTCGTTTTCGATCCAAAGATCGCCTATCTCATCCCGCCTGTTCACCGGATCGACGATGCGGCCGCCTTTCAGGAGAATCAGCACTTAGGCGTCTCCGTCGAGGTGCTTCGCGATTTCGCTGACGACCGCTTCAACCGAAAATGCATGGCTTGGATGCGATGCCTTGCGGGAGACAATCGAGCCCGTCTCCCGCGCGAATTCGGCCGCGTCGTGATCTATCCCAGGACAGCCGATTTCGATGCACACCTGTGGCTCTTGCGCGAAAGCCGTTTGCGGGCAGGCGAGCGCGACGAGCGGAATATTTTTCTTCCAGTGCGGCGCTTCGCGCCCGTAGGCAGAGATCCACAAGGCAGCATCGGCCTCGCCGCTCTCGACCATGCGCATTGCGTCGAACCGCCATGTGTCATGCTCGGGAAAGCCGCGGCCAAACGATGTCCGCATCGGGAAGCCGGTCATCCAGCCCGACGTCTGGACCACGCCCGACCCATTGCAATCATTGCCGAGAGGCAGCCCGGAAAAACGTGTCGTCCTGTTGAGATCGCGGATCAGGCCATGCAGCATTTCGGTCGACAAGCTATCGAGCGAATCGCCGCCCCAAACCGCGACGCCAAAACGCGCATTCTTGAGAACTTCCGCGAATTCGTCGAGCTTGTGCCGCGTGCCTTTGGCGCAACTTGCCGGCCTGCCGGCGGCGCGGGCACGCAAGGCGGCGAGCGTCGCGTGCAGATTCGAAGAGTCAAGGGTTTCGATCGTCAGCCCGTCCGCCTTAGCGCCGCGTCCGGGCGCGATCCGCAACAGCTTGCGGGGTGCGCGGGCAAGATCGAAAGGTGGGATTTCGGCCGGCGAAAGACGCTCCATCATCGCCGGCCAGACTTTGGTCAAATCCTTGCCGATGAAGAGGAAGACATCGGCGCGCAGGCGCGCCTCGTTCGGCGTCGTGAACATCAGGCCGGCCTGGCGCATGACGTCGAGGTCCGCAAAAATCCGCGCGGAATACATGTGATCATAGGCGCCGCGAAGCCTTTCGGCAAGCAGAATGGAAGCGCGGGCGCCCGCGACATCGGTGCCAAGGCCGGCGACTACGGGCATTCGCGCAGCCGACAATATCTCCGCCGCACGCTCGGCCGCCGCCACAAGCAACGCAGGCTTACCGTTTATCCGGGCCTCATTCATGGCTCATCCCAGCCTCTCCTCCCGCCATGGCGTGGCTCGTAGGTCTCGCCGATCTTAGATAAACGCGCGTTTTTCCGGGGCCGCGGGCGCTGCCGGCATCGATGCAAGCTCACGGCTACGTCATGTCACCAATCCGTGCAAGACGGCGATTAATTTTTTTGGCGGCGCCTATCGCTGGGAGGATTTTGTATCGGTAATGGCCGATGACGCATCAATGACGGTTGACGCAGATGCAGTAATATGCCCTTACGCCCCTTTTTGGACGTTATCCTGGAAAGCGCGGGTTTGACGATGCTTTTTTTGATACCAAAGGAAAATCCACAGGAGGAGTCCATGCCTAATCAGAAAGCAATTCACGAAACTCCGCGCGAAATTCCTGGAACCGCGCCGGCGGGCGGGCGCTCACAAGCGGTTTCTCTCCCCGGCAGGCGAGGGGAAAGCGATTGGTTCGCCTACAAAGGCCGGCCCGCCGCCCGGCCTGCGCCGCCGCTCAAGGCCCCGGCGCCAGCTCCCGGTGCGCCAAAGCAAACCCCGGCGCCAGCTCCCGATGCGCCGAAACCGCCCGCGCCCGCGAAGGAAGCCGATGCGGGACAGGGGCCGCAAAAATAGGAGTTTGCGCGTAGCGGCGTTAGCTATTTGAACACAAGGCGGTTGGGCGCTTGCCGCCGCCGTTCGCGGCGCGCGGTGGGCTTGGCGGGGGCGCGCCAGTTCGCCATATTGGCATACGTGTTGGCACGTCCGCTCGGCCTGGCAAAGCACGAACCAACCAAGAAAGCACTCGTTCCGGCTTGATGGGGGTGCGAAGGCAGCTCGATGCACGTCATCGAAATCGATTTTTGCGATCCCCCGGCGGCTGCTCACGCGCTTTGCGATTTGCCGTATCTCACCTTTCTCGACAGCGCGATGGCCGACAGGGAGCTTGGCCGCTACAGTTTTGTCGCGGCCGATCCTTTCGCCCGGTTCGAGGCCCGTGAGGCGGGAAAGGACTGGGTATCGCGCTTGAAGTCCATTTTGGCGGCCCATGGAACAGCGTCCTTGCCCGGATTGCCTCCCTTTCAGGGCGGCGCCGCTGGGCTTTTTTCCTACGAACTCGGGCGCAGTCTGGAGCGCCTGCCGGCGCCCGCCGTGGACGAGCTCGCTTTCCCCGATGTTTCGGTGGGCCTCTACGATGTGGTCGTTGCCTTCGATGTGATCGAGCGGCGCGGGTTTATTCTCTCAACTGGTTTTCCCGAGATGGAGTGTCCGGCGCGCCACCGGCGTGCGATCGAGCGCGGACGTTGGTTCGAGGCGCGACTCCGGTGCGCCCCCGTTTTGCCCCTGACGGGGAATATGCCGCTCGAAGGCTGGACCAGCAATTTCACAAAGGTGAGCTATGAGCGGATGGTTCGCGAAGTCATCGAACGGATTCTCTCTGGCGAGATTTTTCAGGCCAATGTGGCGCAGCGGTTCGAAGCCCCGGTGCCCCGGCACTTCGATCATTTTGGCTTCTACCGTCGCTTGCGCACGCTCAATCCAGCCCCTTTCGCCGCCTACCTCGACCACGCCGATTTCGTCATCGCCTCGGCCTCACCCGAAAGATTTCTCAAGGTCGAGGGTGATCGCGTCGAGACCCGGCCGATCAAAGGCACGCGGCGCCGCTTCGCGGATGCCGTCCTCGACGCCCTGCAAGCGCGGGCGCTGACCGAGAGCCGCAAGGATCGCGCCGAGAACGTCATGATCGTCGATCTCTTGCGCAACGATCTTTCGAAAGTTTGTGTGCCGGGCTCGGTGCAGGTGCCGCGGCTTTGCGGCCTTGAGACCTTTGCCTCGGTCCATCATCTGGTTTCGTCCGTCGTTGGGCGTCTGCGGGAAGGGCAGGGCGCGGCCGATGTTCTGGCCGCCGCCTTTCCCGGCGGCTCCGTCACCGGCGCGCCAAAAGTTCGCGCGATGGAAATCATCACCGAAATGGAGGGCCATGCGCGCGGCCCCTATTGCGGCGCGATCGGCTATATCGGATTCGATGGCACTATGGACACCAACATCGTTATCCGCACCGCGAGCTTTCGCGGCGGCAGCTGCGTCGTGCAGGCGGGCGGGGGGATCGTCACGGCGTCCGATCCCGCCGCCGAATATGACGAAACGCTGGACAAGGCGAGGGCGATGTTCGAGGCTTTCGGCGCAAAGGAATTCGCGAGGTGATTCTCGTCATCGACAATTACGATTCCTTCGTGCACACGGTCGCCAATTATCTCCGCGAACTAGGTGCCGTACCGGAGGTCGTGCGCAACGATGCCGCCCTGCCGCGCGAAAAACCCGAAGCCATCGTGATTTCGCCTGGACCCTGCACCCCAGGCGAGGCGGGAGTGTCGATGCGGCTCGTGCGGGAATATTCCGGGCGGGTGCCGATCCTCGGAATTTGCCTTGGCCATCAATGTATCGGCCAGGTGTTTGGCGGGCGGGTTACCCGTGCCGCGCGCCCGATGCACGGCGAGGCTAGCCTGGTGCGCCATGACGCATCGAGCATTCTGGCAGGCTTGCCCAATCCGGTCAGTGCCGGGCGTTATCACTCGCTGATCGTGGAGCTTGACCAGCCAGATGGTCTACTCGCGGCGACGGCCTGGTCGAACGAAGGCGAGATCATGGCGCTGCAACATCGCCTTCATCCGACGTTCGGCGTGCAGTTTCATCCTGAATCGATCCTCACGGACCATGGCCACCGGATGCTTCGCAATTTTCTCGGCCACATCGGGCGCCAATGATGCGTGTATGGCAGGATGGCCGGATTGTCATGCCGGAAGAAGCGCATGTCTCGATAGCCGATCGCGGTCTTCTGCTCGGCGACGGTTTGTTCGAGACGATGGCGGTCCACAACGCCCAGGTTTTCGATCTCGACATGCACCTTGAACGGCTCGCTTCCGGTCTCGGCGTTCTGGGTTTTGTCGAGGCGGTCGATTTCGCCAAGCTTCGCTCCGGCATCGCGCGTTATATTGCCGCTGCGGAAGCGACTTGTGCCGTCTTGCGCGTAACCGTGACCAGGGGAGCCGGACCGCGCGGTCTCGCCCCGCCCGAGGCGCCTCGTCCGGCGATTTTCATGACGCTATCGCCCATGCCAGCCGCGCGGAAAACGCCCCTTTCTCTCTATATCGCGACAGGGACGCGGCGCAACGAGCATTCCCCCCTCTCGCGCGTCAAGGCACTGCCCTATCTCGACAATGTGCTGGCGCTTTCCGAGGCGCGCGGACAAGGCGCGGACGACGCGCTGCTGCTCAATACCCGTGGAACGATCGCCTGCGCGACGGCCGCCAATGTCTTCGTCATAAGGGAGGGGCGCCTGGAAACGCCGCCCGTAAGCGACGGCGCATTGCCGGGCACCATGCGGGCGCTCGTGCTTTGCCTGGCGAAAGGGGCGGGGTTGGCGCCGGTCGAGAATTCGCTCCACGTCAAAGACCTTACCGAGGCGGACGAGGTACTTCTTACCAACAGCATAAGCCGCGTGATGGAGGCCAAGCACTGCAATGGCTTGCCGCTTGGGCGGCGAGCGGGCGCCGCCGTTGAGCGGTTGCGCGCGCTTATCGCGTCCCGGTTCGATGCGGGGTGAGCGCGCCGCTCCTCATCAATAATTGCTTTTTCGGTTTCAATGCATATATTCGCACCCCAATTATTCTCGCCGGTGAAACACGACAATGACCTTGATGCTCGCGAGCGTGACCAACCCGGCCGAGGCAGAGGCGGTTTGGGCGGGGGGCGCCGACATCATCGATCTGAAAGACCCGGCAAAGGGCGCGCTCGGTGCCCTTGATGCCAAGGTCGCGGCCGGCATCGTTCGATCGGTCGGCAAACGTAAGCCGGTCAGCGCCGCCGCCGGTGCTTCGCTTGGGGCGCCGTGGGCGGTCGTTGACGCCGTCGCCGCGATGGCCGCGACCGGAGTCGATTATGTCAAGGTTGGCTTCTCGCCCGGCAAGGCCGGAGCCGATTGCGTGCGGGCATTGGGGCCGCACGCAAGCAACACCAAGCTCGTCGGCGTTCTTTTTGCCGATTGCGCGCCCGATCTGGATATGTTGGCGCTCATGGCCAATAACGGTTTTACCGGCGCTATGCTCGATACCGCCAAAAAAGGAGCGGGGCGTCTTCTCGATCATATGGATGTCGCCGCGCTCGATCGCTTTATCGATCGGTGTCGGGAGAACGGACTGACGTCGGGCCTCGCCGGCTCGCTCGAACCACCCGACGTACCGCGTCTTCTTCCGCTGGAGCCAAATTATCTCGGGTTTCGCGGCAGTTTATGCCAAGGGCGGGCGCGCGAGGCCGCGATCGACGCGGCATCCGTGAGGATGATCCGGGATCTCATTCCGCGCGAAGCCGATGGCCAAGGTGGCCGCGACGAGGCGGGGCTCGATTGGCGCCTCTTGTTGGGACGAGGCTATGTTCCGGCCAACGAGCAACTCGTCGAGACCGATTTGATTTTCGTGCACGATCTTGTGCTCCCATGCGCGATCGGCGCCTATGACTTCGAACGCATTCAAAACCAGAACGTGCGTTTTAACATCGACGTGGAGGTGAGACGCGACGAGCGGCGATTTGACGACATGCGCGGCGTTTTCTCCTACGACGTCATTATCGATGCCATCAAAATCATCCTCGGGCGGGGCCATGTCGATTTGATCGAGACGTTGGCGAGCGGGATCGCGGACGAAATTTTGCGTTACCCATGCGTTGCCCGGGTTTGCGTGCGGGTTGAAAAACTCGATGTCGTGCGTGGCACGGTTGGCATCGAGATCAAGCGCGAACGCGCGACGGAACAGGCCGCCGGTGGCGAGCGCGTGCCGGTCCTCCCGGGCAATGCCGCGTAACCGGAAATCATCGAGCGTCACTATCGTCAAACTCGGCGGCAGTATCGCGCATACGCCGCAATTCGCGGCCTGGCTCGAAGCGCTAGCCGCATGGGGCGGCCCGCTCATTCTCGTCCCGGGCGGAGGGGCCTTCGCCGATTGCGTGCGGGCGGCACAAGGCGCCATGGGGTTTAACGATACGGCAGCCCACCGCATGGCGCTCAATGCGATGGGGCAATTAGGCATCGCGCTTGCTGCGTATTCGGATGCGTTTACATTGGCGGGCTCCCGCGATGAATTGGACAACGCATTGTACGGCGGCGAAATTCCGGTCTGGCTGCCGGAGAAAATGGTTCTTGGCGCTTCGGACGTGCCCGCGTGTTGGGAGGTGACCGCGGATTCGCTGGCGGCTTGGCTCGCCTGGACCTATGGCGCTCGCCGGTTGCTGCTCATCAAAGCCAGCGATCTGGCGGCGCCGGGCTCAGTGCGTGATCTTGCCGCGGACAAAATCGTCGATCCGCTGTTTCCACGCTTCGCCGCGCAAAGCGATGCGGAGGTCTGGCTCGCGGGTCCGGCATCCCTCGCTGGAGCCGCGTCCATATTCCAACGCGGCGGAATGCCCGGCATCAGAGTCGCGCTTCCTTGAGATGGTCCGGGCGTTTAAAGCATGATGGGGTTCCGCGCGCGGCACGGATTGGCAACCTATGATCAAAGTCGTCACGCCGCGCTGGGGTTGGGCGCTCACCGGCTCCGGTCATTTCTTCAACGAGTGTATCGAACTCGCGCGGCAATTGGAGCACGTCGACCTCTTCGTCAGCAAGGCCGCCGGCGAGGTGTTACGCCAGTATAAGCAAAAGCTTGACCTGCCGAAGACCGCCCGCCTGTACAGGGATACCGCCGCGAGTTCGCCACAGGTCGGCTATTTTTATCATGGCGTGTACCACACGCTTGTGGTGGCGCCCGCGACGTCGAACATCGTGGCCAAATTCGTCTATGGGATCTCGGATAATCTCGCGAGCAATGTTTTCGCCCAGGCGGGCAAATGCCGGGTTCCCTCCATCGTCTTTGCCTGCGATACCGCGCCGGAGCTTTTGACCCGCTCGCCCGACGGCATCGTGAAAGTCTTTCCGCGACGGATCGATCTTGAGAATACCGAGAAACTAAAAAGCTTCGAGGCAACCCAAGTCGCTGAGAGTTTGAGCCAGCTGAAAGTATTCATCGCACGCCGCAGGAGCGATTTGAGAGTGACATGACCGAACGCCTTCTCCTCCTCACCGGCCATCTTGCCTATCCGCGCCTCGACCGGCTGATGCGGTCGATGGGCGAGACCTCTTTTGGCTGGGAGGTGCGCGATATCGGGGTGAAGGTGGCCGCCTTGATGACCGAAGCCATTATCATGCGCCGGCTGGCCCGCCCGATTTCCGCGGATCGCATTATCTTGCCCGGCCGCTGCCGCGCCGATCTCGTGCGTCTGTCGAACCTCCTCGGGGTGCCGGTGGCGCGCGGGCCGGACGAACTGAGCGATCTCCCGG
>JALZAY010000131.1 GCA_030948025.1 Pseudomonadota bacterium | reverse complement strand
ACAGCGTCACGGTGGCGGCCGCCGCCCGTCTTCACCTCGGATTTCTCGATATGAATGGCGGACTTGGCCGCCGTTTCGGGGGCCTCGGGCTTGCGATCGACCGCCCAGCGACCCGCCTGACAATCCGCCGCGCGTCGGCGCCGGCCGTCAAAGGGCTGGAGGCGGAGCGCGGAGCGCGCCATCTCGCTCTACTCGCGCGCCACTTGGGCCTGACCCAGGCCTATAGCTTGACTATTGACGAAGCCATTCCCGCGCATGCGGGCCTGGGCTCTGGGACCCAACTCGCGCTTGGCATCGCCGCTGCCTTGCGGCACCTCGAAGGCATCCCGGCGGATGAGTCGAGCGATGCACTCCTGCTGCGGCGCGGCGCGCGTTCCGGGGTCGGTTTAGGCCTATTCCAGCACGGCGGTTTCATTGTCGATGGCGGGCGCGGCGCCCAGACCGCAACGCCGCCGGTCGTTGCGCGCATGGAATTCCCGCCGGAATGGCGGGTGATTGTCGTCCTCGACCCGCGAACCGAAGGCATGCACGGCCGCGACGAACATGCCGCCTTCGCGCGCCTGGCGGATTTCGAAGCCGCCTCGGCCGCGGAAATCTGCCGCCTCGTTCTCATCAAAGCGTTGCCGGCACTGGCCGAACACGATATCGGTTCGTTCGGCGACGCGATCGCGCGTCTCCAGGAGATCGCCGGAGACTATTTCGCCCCCGCTCAAGGCGGTGCACCCTACGCGAGCGCCGCCGTGGCGCGGGTGATGGAGGACCTTCGACGGCATGGCGCGAGAGGCACCGGCCAGTCGTCCTGGGGGCCGACCGGCTTTGCGTTCACCCCCGGCGCGAAGGAGGCGCGGCGTTTGTGCGATCTCACCCAGGAAAAAGCCGCCGCGTGGGGGCTAGACATGGCTATCTGCAAAGGAGTTAATCACGGCGCGCTCGTCGAGGGAAAAACCCTCGCCAGCATCAAATAGCAGCGCTCAGGGAGGGGAAAATCCGTGGCCATGAAGAATATCTTGCACATGCTCAGCCCATTGAAGCACATGAGCCCTTTCGACGTGAATATGGCGCTCGACGCCGGGTTTGATTCCGTCACTCCCTACTCTGGCGTCACTCTCGAGGACATTACGCCATTGGTGCAGGACGCCATGTTTTCGCGCTCCCCCAGGGATGCAGTTCACACCGGCGTTTTCATCGGCGGCAAGGATGCCGTGCTCGCTCTCGACATGCTCGAACAATTGCGCAAGACCCTTTTGAAGCCGTTCGAGATTTCCGCCTTCGCCGATCCGGCCGGATCGTTTACCACCGCCGCCGCCATGATGGCGTGCGTGGAGAAAATCCTGAAGCAAAAGAAAGCAAAGACGCTCGGCCAGACGAAAGTGGTGATTTTCGGGGCGACCGGCCCGGTCGGCTACACATCCGGCGTTATCGCCGCGTCGGAGGGCGCCGACGTGACGCTCGCCGGACGCGAGTTGAGCCGTGTGAAAGCCAAGGCGGACGAGATCAAGCAGAGATTTGGCCTTGATGTCCACGCCGTCCAAGCAAAAACGCCGGAGGAGATTTTTGCGGCGCTGGCCGGTAAGGAAGTTGCACTTTGCGCCGCAGCCGCGGGAGCGCAACTTCTCTCGGCAACGATGCTTGCGGCGGCCAAATCCCTGCTCGTTTCCGCGGACGTCAACGCCGTCCCGCCGGCGGGAATCGAGGGGCTTGAACTCATGGCGAACGGCGCCGAGCTGACCGGCGGCAGTCTCGGGATCGGGCCGCTCGCCATCGGCAATGTGAAATATAAAACGGAATCTGGATTGTTCCGGCGCATGGCGAATTCGGCCACTGCCCTTAGCCTCGATTTTCGCGATGCCTTCAGTCTCGCGCGTGAGATCGTCTGAAGCTGGCGCCGCGATTCTGATCGCGGCGGACTCCGGGCGCGCATTGGCGGCGGCCGCGCGACGGGCCGGTTACCGGCCGCTCGTCGCCGATTTTTTCGACGATTCGGATACGCGCGGCTTCTGCGCCGCGAACCGGCTTATCGCGGGCGGCCTTGACACCGGATTTGAGTGCGAAAGCCTGATCACCGCACTCGAAGCCCTTGCCGGGGGCGAGGCGCCTCGCGGGTTCGTTTATGGTGCGGGATTCGAGGATCGCGCCGGACTCCTGAAGCTTGTCGCGCAACGCTGGACGCTCTTCGGCAACCCCCCAGGGGTGGTGCGCAGCGTGAAGGATCCGGTGCGATTGGCGGAGCTTTGCGCCGTCCTGAACATTCCGCATCCTGAGATCAGCGCGCGCATGCCAAGGGACGGCCGCCATTGGCTCGTGAAAAGTGCCGGCGGATCGGGCGGAAGGCATGTCGCGCCGGCGGGGGCGTTGCGCGCGGAAGGCGAGAAAATTTACTTCCAGCGGATCGCCGCGGGCGAGCCTGTTTCGATCCTGTTTCTTGGCAATGGAGCCAAAGCGCGGGTCGTCGGACTGAGCCGTCAATGGGCGGCGCCGGCGCCGGGTGAACCCTTTCGTTTCGGCGGCAGCCTTCGCCCGGCCGGTCTATCGCCCGGGCTGGAAACCCGGCTGCGGCGAGCGGCGAGAGCCATAACAGCGGCGTGCGGGCTCCGCGGTCTCAACAGCATCGATTTTCTTGTCGAAGGCAGCGAATACACGCTTATCGAAGTCAATCCACGGCCGAGCGCGACCCTCGACATTTTCGAAGATCGCGGCGGGTCGCTTTTCCGGGCCCATGTGGATTCCTGCCGCGGCCGCCTGCCGCGGCGCCCGCTCGTATTCAGTGGCGCCGCGGCCGCGGGAATAGCCTACGCGCGCAGGGAAATTCCCTCTATGCCCGCAATCGACTGGCCAAATTGGACGTCGGACCGGCAGAAAGCACGGAGCGCGTTGCGGCCGTACGACCCTTTGTGCACGATCAAGGCCCGCGCGGAGACGCCCCGGCGCGCACGCACGCTCGTCGATGCGCGGACCAAATTGATTCTCGACAGACTCGAACATATTCAAATTAAAAACGACAACCTTGGAAGGAGAACCGCACCTTGAGCAAGAGCGATTTGAGTATCAACACGCTGGCCGGCGAAGCGGTGGACCGCATGATCGCGAGGGCGGCCCGCTTGCGGGTCGCGGTTTCCAAAGGCGAAGCGGGCGAGACGATTATCGACGCAGGCCAGAACGCGCGGGGCGGAATTGAAGCAGGCCTAGCGATCGCCGAAATTTGCCTTGGCGGAATGGGAACCGTCGCGATCGCGCCGACCGGCACCAATCCGAAATGGCCCTTCGAGCTTTGCGTTCGCAGCACCGATCCTGTGATCGCCTGTCTCGGCAGCCAATATGCGGGTTGGGCACTTTCGCATGGCGAGGGGAAATCAGCATTTTTCGCGCTCGGCTCCGGTCCCGGCCGGGCGCTCGCGCGCAAGGAGCCTTTGTTTTCGGAATTGGAGTATCGAGATCACGCGACCCGCGCGACTCTCGTTCTTGAGTCCGGCCGGGCGCCACCACGGGAAATCGCCGAAAAAGTCGCGCACGATTGTGGCGTCCCGCGCGACAATGTCACCTTCATTTTCGCGCCGACGCAAAGTCTCGCGGGCAGCGTTCAGGTCGTCGCGCGCGTGCTGGAAGTCGCGCTGCATAAGGCGCATGAACTTAAATTTCCGCTGTCGCGCATCGTCGACGGCTTGGCTTCGGCGCCGCTTTCGCCGCCACATCCCGACTTCATTCAAGCCATGGGACGCACCAACGACGCAATCATCTATGGCGGCCAGGCGCATCTTTTCGTGACCGGACCCGCCGCGGAGGCAAAGGCACTGGCCGAACAGCTCCCAAGCACGACGTCGCGCGATTATGGCCGCCCCTTCGCCGAGGTGTTCAAGGCCTACAAAGGCGATTTTTATGCGATCGACCCGATGCTGTTCAGCCCCGCGCGCGCTATCGTGACCGCCGTTGAAACCGGCGAGACCTTCCACGCCGGCGGGATCGATCAAACATTACTCGATGTCTCCTTTGGATAGGCTGCACGCGGCCCGCAAGACCACCGGCGGACCCAAAATCGCCGTGGCCGTGGATCTTTACGATTGGCATGCGCGGGATCTCACCGCGGCTTTCGCGAGCGCGGGCGCGATTGCCGTGCCGATCCGGCTGTCACAATGCGGATTCGATACGCGGCGCCGAAGCGGCCTCGTCATTCCGGGCTTTGGCGCGGATTTGCCGGACGCGATGTTCGTGCGCGCGATTGGATCGGGCAGTTTCGAAAGCGTAACCCTGCGCCTCGACGTTTTACACAGCCTTGGCGCCCTCGGCGTGCCGGTTTTAAATTCGGCGCGAACCGTGGAAATATGCGTCGACAAGGCCGCGACGAGTTTCGCGCTCGCCCGCAATTCGATTCCGACCCCCCCAACCTGGACGGTCCAATCCGAACAGGCCGCGCGCCAGATCGTGCGGCGCGAGGCGGGGCGCGGCCCGCTTGTTTTAAAGCCCCTGTTCGGGGCGCAAGGATACGGCTTGAAACTGATCCGGCGCGAAGACGATCTGCCGCCGGTCGAGGCCGTGGATGGCGTCTATTATCTTCAGCGATTCATCGCGGTCGAACGTAAAGGCTTTCGCGACCTCCGGCTGTTCGTGTCGGAGGGCAAGGTCGTCGCCGCGATGACCCGCCATGCGACCCAGTGGATTACCAATGTCAAACTCGGAGCGCGGCCGGAATGGTTCGAGCCGGATGCCGGAACGATTGATCTTGCGTTGCACGCGGCGGCGGCGGTCGGCGCCGATTTCGCCGGAGTGGATATGATTCGCGATGCGGCGGATACTCTTCAGGTTCTCGAAGTCAACAGCATGCCAGGCTGGCGCGGCTTGCAGCAGGTCGCGCCGTTTTCCATCGCCAGCCGGCTGGCCGCCAACCTGTTGACGCGAATTGGACGGCCGGGGGCGGAGGCCGCCGGGTGAACGAAATCGCCGCGGCATTCATCGCCGCATGCCGCGACGAGATCGAGGCACCGAAGCCCGGCAATGTCCATGTTTTCGCCGATGGCCACGGCATGACCGCTCATGATTTCTTGCGCAGCGCCGAAGCCGCCGCCCCCGCCTTGAGCAATTCCGCGTTACCGGTCGGCGCACGCATTCTTGCCGCCGTGGAGGCCACCTTCGCGGCGGTGGGGATGAACACCAATCTCGGCATCGTTCTCCTGTGCGCGCCGCTCGCCGCCGCCGCGCAGAGGGGCGGAGACCTTCGCGAAAGAGTGAAACAGACGGTTGCCGGATTGAGCCGCCTGGACGCCGAATCCGCGTTCAAAGCCATTCTTCGCGCCGCGCCCGCGGGGCTCGGCACGGCTGTCCGCCACGATGTCCGTGGCCCGGCCAATGTCACGCTTTTGGAGGCCATGCGCGAAGCCGCCGGAAGAGACCGGGTCGCTTTCCAGTATGCCTCTGATTTCACGGACATATTCGAAACCGGGATGGGCCCGCTCGCGAGTGCGCGGATCAGCGGCTGGCCGGCGCCCTGGCCAGTGGCCGCCGTCTATCTGGCATTTCTCGCGGGCTTTCCCGACAGCCACATCGCGCGCAAAAATGGTCCGGAAGCGGCGGCACGAGTTCAAATTGAGGCACTGGAAGCGCGAAAACGATTCATGAACGCCGCAAATCCGGCGGAAACGCTCCAAGATCTCCTGAGTTTCGACCGGCGTCTCAAGGCCTGCGGGCTAAATCCGGGAACAAGCGCGGATCTCACCGTCGCGAGTGTTTTCGCGGACCGCTTAACTCGCATCTTGATCAACCGGCGCATTAATGGTTGAGTGCTTGGCGGTGGAAATCTCCACCGCCATCCGGCCCAACCGGTCCGGCCAAATGCCAGACGTTGACAACAAAGAGTTTCGTCTGCATGTGTCGAGCGCCTGCGACGGCAAATCGGAGCGGGTTTCTCCAGGGAGGATTTAACTATGGGGCTTTTAAGCATGGCCAAGATCAACAAGCTCTGTGTCGGCGAATCACTCGTCGGTGACGGCAACGAAATCGCCCACATCGACCTCATCATGGGACCGCGCGGCAGCGCGGCCGAAACGGCGTTTGCCAATGCGCTTACCAACAACAAGGATGGTTTCACCGCACTGCTCGCTCTCGTGGCCCCGAACCTGATGTGCAAGCCCGCGACCATCCTCTATAATAAAGTGACGATCAAGAATGCGACGCAGGCCGTGCAGATGTTCGGCCCGGCTCAGCATGCTGTCGGCAAAGCTGTCGCCGACAGTGTCGCGGCAGGCGTTATTCCGGTGAGCGAAGCCGACAATCTGTTTATTTGCGTCGGCGTGTTCATCCATTGGGACGCCAAGGACAACCAGAAGATTCAGGACTTCAACTATCAGGCCACGAAAGAGGCAATCGCGCGCGCCGTCAACGGCGAGCCGACACCCGCCCATGTCGTCGCCCAGCGCAATGTCGCGAAGCATCCTTTCGCACCCAACTGAGCAGCCGCGAGAACCAACAACATAAAGGGGCCTTGGCCCCTTTTTATTTTGCGTCTTCGACGCCTTTCGATGCGGCCGCGGCAAGATCAGCGCCGGTCAAACGGCCATCGTGCAGCGCGGAAGCAACGAGGACTCCCCTTATGCCCGCTTGTTTCAGCCGCATCAGATCGGAGGCGCCGCGAAGACCGCCCGCGGCATAAAACATGACATCCGGCGCGCGGCGTTTAATATCCGCGAGACGATCCATATCGGGTCCCGCATTGTCGCCGATGCGCGCCAGGGTCATGACGATCACACGCGCGGGCCACAGATGCGGCGCATCGCAAAGTCCTTTTGGCCCGAGAAAGCGGTCGCCGCGATAGTCGAGCGATAAAACGATACGGTCGTCCGTGGCGAGTTCTTCGAGCACAGCATGGCCATCCAGGGATTCGCTTCCAAGAACGAGATGCGCGCGCTTGTGGCGAGCGAGCCACGAACGTGCCTCCCTGCCGTCACGCACGCCGGCATCGACCCAAAAAGCGACGTCCGGAAAAGCCGTGCTTAACGCGTCGAGATTTCGGTCATGGCTGCCGCGCGATTCGATTCGATCGAGATCGGCCGCGTAGATCGTGTGAAAGGGGTGAACAGTCAAGAACCCGGTGACAACGTCTAGCGGCGTGCTCGTTCGCGCGAGCGAAGTTACGATCGGCGCATAGGAATGGCGCGAACCATGACGGGCGTGGACGACCGCGCCGCCCTTCAAGTCGATCACCGGAATGACTTCGATCGCACGCTCGGGCATTATTTAGTTTAACCAAGGCCCGCCCGGATTTTTATATAAAATGCCAAATATCATTGGATGGGACGTCGGCGGCGCGCATCTCAAGGCCGCGCGCGTCGAAAATGGGATCATTACCCAGGCGGTGCAGATCCCCTGCCCGCTCTGGCTCGGTTTGGGCCAGCTCGATCGCGCTTTTACTGACGCCGAGGCCGCGATCGGTCGGGCTCCCCTCAACGCTATCACGATGACCGGCGAATTATGCGATGCCTTCGCAACCCGTGAACAAGGCGTTACCGGACTGGCCGCGATCATGGCCCGGCTGCTGAGCCCCGGCCGCACGCTTTTTTACGCCGGCCGCTCGGGCTTTGCCGGCGACGGCGAAGCCCCGGGCCACGCCATCGAGATCGCCTCCGCCAATTGGCACGCGAGCGCGGTGCTCACCGGCATGCGCACGCGCGCGGCGCTGTTCATCGACATGGGCTCGACGACGACGGATATTATCCCGGTCGCGGATGGGCAGCCCGCAAGCCTTGGTTACACCGACGCGGAGCGGCTTGCTCATGGGGAACTTGTCTATTCAGGCATCGCGCGGAGCTTCCTGATGGCCGGTCCAAAGCTGGTCCCTTTTGCCGGCCGATGGACGCCCTTGATGAATGAATGGTTCGCCACTATGGCGGATGTCCACCGCATACGCGGGCAATTGCCGGAGGGCGCCGACGTGATGGATTCCGCCGACGGCCGCGAAAAGACCATGGCGGCCTCGCGCGCGCGGCTCGCCCGCATGATCGGCCGCGACAGCGGCGAGGCGGACGATACTGCATGGGACCGGCTCGCGCAGTTTTTCGCGGAAGCGCAATTGCGCGATATCACGGACGCGGCGGCCCTCGTCTTGTCGCGCGGTCTCCTCCACTCAAGCGCGCCGGTCGTGGGCGCGGGCGCCGGGCGTGGAGTGATCCGGGAACTGGCCGCGCGAATCGGCCGGACCTTCATTGCTTTCGACGAACTGATCGAGGCCGTCCCGGAGGCGCGGAGCAAGGCCTGCGATTGCGCCCCGGCAGCGGCTGTCGCGCTTCTCGCCGCCGCTCAATTGTCCGCGTAAAATGCTTCGCGCTTTTGCATGAGCCAGGACCAGGCTTCGCGCTCCTGGGGACCCGCGGTCTTTTCGATTGCGATGGCGAGATAAGCGATCTCCCGCTCGATTTTCTCGCGCGGAAGTATGTGCAGCCGCGTGAGGAGGATGGCGCATTCGAGAACGGCGTTGCTGGCGCGGTTGAACCCCGCGAAAGGCGCATGCCGTTCGCGATGCAAAATCTCGCAGTGGAACCGGGGGCGATCGGCATCGTCTTCGATACGCGCAACGCCGAGTTCGGCATGGGCGAGCGCTCCCGCGAGACGCGGGACGGGAACCTTCGCCGCGGGCACGAGCGGCCAGTCGCGGCGGCCGGTGACGAGCCCCGCGAAAATGCGGGCATCGTCGGTATAGTTAGCGATAGCAAAAGGAGTTTCCACAAGATTGTCGAGAGTCGTCGAAGGACGAAACGGTGCGATGACCCACCCCTGCCCGTCCTCGATCAAACCAAGCGGCGCGAGATGCGCCATGCCAGATCGATTGATTGTCGTGACAATGACTTCGCGGATCATTGGCACTTTGCGATCCCCTCAAGCGTCCGGCTTTCCGCTATGCGCGCAAACATCGCATCAAACATTTTTGCGAAGCGTATGGCCTGCTTCACGCAAGCGATCCTTGTCTTCTTCCGGTACGTCAACCGCGCAACCCCAATCAAGCGGCTCGTCCTGTGTGTAGCGTTTGCCGAGAGCGTATGCGATCTCGGCCTTGGCAAGCTCCGCCCCAAGATAAAACGCATGCGCGGCATCCGCCTCGACGCCGAGCTTGGGAAACAAGGAGAAGGCATCGCGCGCAATATGATGACCGTCGCGGTTGAAGACATGAATTCCATCCTCGGCCGTGGCAATTCGAAAATTCGCGTCCCGCACCTCCTCTGCGATCCCGGCGATTTCTTGGGCCGACGAAGGATAGGGCGCGAGATCGTGGAGCGCGAGGAGCCCGGCGTCATAACCCTTGGGCAAGGCGCCGTCGTTGGCCGCCGCGAACATGAGGCGCCGCGCCGCGTCATGCTCCTCGATCGTGCGCCGCGTATGCGGGCCAACCTGGACGGTGAGCACGTTGCGAACGTCGAGTTCCGAACAAAGCCCGACGAGGATGGCGGCGATGCCGCCCGAATCCGCCTCGGTCAATTCGGTGAGATTGCCGGTTCCCATTATCATCTCGGCGTGCGAAAGACGGCGTCTTGTTTCGACGTAGCGGGTCAAGGATTCGGAAAATCCGAAATGGATCGGATCGAGGATGGGATCGACGATAAAGGAAATCCCGCGGCGCTCGGCGTTGTTCGCGGCGCGGACAAGGGAATCGAGATCGCCGTGCGGCGCCGGCACCAGGATTGGCGTGGCGCCGGTGCCCTCAGCGATATCGAGAGTGCCTTCATGGAGGCTTAGAAGAAAATCCGCTCCGGCCTTGACGCCGCGCGCGAGTTCTTGCCGGTCGGCGGAATCGACGCTGACCATATGCCCAGCCGCTTTCAAGGCGCGGATGCACGCCTCGAGATGCGGAAATGGCGTGTCGGGAAGACAGCCGACGTCGATCACGTCGGCTCCAGACTTTCGCATGGCCGCCGCGCGCGCGAGCAAGGCCGCGACCGGAAGCGCGGAAGCATCGACGATCTCAGCGAAAATACGAATCGAAAAACCCGACAGGTCCTTCGCATGCCCGTCACGCCCGAGATAGACCGGGAGATCGCTCAGTTCGTCCGGCCCGCGCGCCACCGGCACCCCGAGGAGGTTCGACAGACGCACGAGATCGGCGCGGCAGCGGCCGGGCAAGATAATGCGATCCGCGGAAATCGGGCGGGCCAG
>JALZAY010000016.1 GCA_030948025.1 Pseudomonadota bacterium | reverse complement strand
GAGGCTTTGCGGGCCTTGGCCGCCTGACGCGCCCTTCGGCGAGCTCAGGAGGGCGCGTCCGGCGCGGCGCTATCGGGGGCTCCGCGCCCGCATCACCTCACGCCATGGATTTTGCTGAACTTGACGCGCACAACTTCGGAAAGCTCTGTAATCCATGATGAAGTTCCGGGACAGACTCTGATACCGACCGCCCGAGAACCTGACTCCTGGGGGGATTCCCAAAGCGTCGCAAATGTGACTCGATGCGGCATGCCGTTGATTCGTGGAGCGGGCAGCATGCCGGCAATCGAGATGACCCGCAAAGATCTGAATGTTTCGCAGTTGCGGGCGGCGGCGCGCACGGCCGACGCCAAGCAGGCGCGGCGCATTCTGGCGATTGCCATGGGGCTGGACGGGTCTTCGCGGCGGTTGGCCGCGCCGCGGCAGACATCGACCGGCAGACGCCGCGTCAGCGCCCTGCTGATCCTCGACGGTGCCGGTTGGCCCAGTTTGCCGCGTCCCGTCGTGCCAGAGAATATCGCGCTCTTGCCTCTTCGACCGTCCGCGCCCCCTCCGCGCCGGAGCTGAACGCTACAGATCCTTCGGCCGGCTCAGGACATCTCGGAGTCTCCGCGCGGCAATTGGCTCAGCCACTGCGTCTTTGCCACCTATGAGGCGATCCTCGACACTTGCCGCGATGCGGGTCGCGACGCCTGGAATGCCCTGATCGCCAAATTCGAGGTCATCGCCTCAATTGGAACCAGAGATTGGGCAACGGTCAAAACTTAGGGCGGTTGGTATCAGGGGGGCCCAAGAATCTTCCTCAAGTCTGTTTTGAGCAACGGGGCTAACTCCGGATCGGCGAGGGCGAAGGCCACATTGGCGGCGAGAAAGCCAAGCTTCGCCCCGCAATCGTAGGTCTTGCCATCGAAGCGCACGCCATGAAATGCTTGGCTCCTGGCGAGAGTCTTCATGCCGTCGGTGAGCTGAATTTCGCCGCCGGCACCCTTTTCTCCCTTTTCGAGAATGGGGAAAATTTCCGGATCGAGCACATAGCGGCCGGAGATGATGAGAGTTGAGGGCGCCGTTCCCCGAGGCGGCTTTTCCACCATTCCGGTGATCTCGAACGTAGGCCCGAAATCCTTGCCGATGGAGACGACCCCATATCGATGGGTTTCCTCCGGCGGGACTTCCTCGACGGCGATAATATTGCCGCCATGTTTTTCGTAGGCCGCGATGCATTGGGCGAGGCAGCGGACCCCGGCCGGCGCCATGGTCACCATATCGGGCAGCAGCACCGCGAAAGGCTCATTGCCGACGATTTCGCGGGCGCACCAGACCGCGTGGCCGAGGCCGAGCGGAACCTGCTGACGGGTGAAACTCGTCGCGCCGGGGGCCGGCAGCTCCGCCGTCAAGGCCTGCAATTCCTTCAGCTTGCCGCGCTTTTTCAAAGTGTCGTCGAGTTCATAGGAGATGTCGAAATGATCCTCGATGACTGCCTTATTGCGCCCGGTCACGAAGATAAAATGCTCGATTCCGGCCTCGCGCGCTTCCTCGACGACATGCTGAAGGACCGGGCGATCGACGACCGTCAGCATCTCCTTGGGGATCGATTTGGTGGCCGGGAGAAACCGTGTTCCTAAACCGGCGACGGGAAAAACAGCCTTGCGAATGCGTCTGGTCATCAATCTCACCGAAGCGATGGGCCGCGCCTTATTGGATTCCTTGCCGCGCCATTTAGGCGACAGAACGGCGGCGCGGCGGGAAGGTGCAGCGGCCGCGTTCCTATAGCACAAGGTTGAGGCTTTGACGGTGATTTACTCGCCTGGGGAAGAGGCAATTTAGTACGCAGCATTGCCACTGTATATTGCTCGCCCTAGGCAAGTGCGTCGATCAAGATTTTTGCACGGAGCAAGTTATGCTTATGGTACAGGCATTTCCTGCCAATTTTGACCCATTTAAGCTAAAGCTGTATCATTGTGAGCGCGAACACATGCCGGGGCGCTACGAGTTCATGAATTCGTTCTTTGCCTCACATGACTATAGCGTTCAGGTCCTGTTCATGACATTCAGACGAGGGTTGTCGCCAGCGGGGGCATCAGGAGCGTATCCATGAAACACATGAACACGAGCGTCCCGCGCGATTGCGGCATCCGATATGGAGCATTGAGTCTAGCTTTGCTCCTTGCCTGTCCCGCCTTGGCTTACACAGGAGAAAAGCTCGCTAAGGACGCGAAGGTTAGCATTGCCGAGGCGCGCGCCATCGCGCTGAAGGCGCATCCGGGCAAGATCACGGACGAGGAATTGGAACGTGAAACCGGAGGAACCGGCCTACGTTATTCATTCGACATCAAAAGTGGAAGCTCCACGCAGGAGGTCGGCGTTGACGCTAGAACGGGGCGCGTATTGGAGAACGCCAAGGAGGGTAAGAATTCCGATTAATGAATCGATTGACTGAACGAAAAGAGGAATCGGCTCTGTTCCTCGAATTGGGCCGACTTCCACTCCCGCGACGATAAGGATTCCCACATGACGAAGCTGTCGGCTGGCACGCTGAGCAAAGTACCCGAAGTCGCCCTTGGGTTTTGGGTCGTCAAGATACTTGCGACGACATTGGGAGAGACCGGCGGCGATGCCGTAACAATGTCGATGAATCTGGGCTATGCGATTGGCAGCTTCATCTTTATCGGCATTTTCGCCGCCGCCGTCGTCGCGCAAATTTCCGCGAAGGCATTCCATCCCTTCTTGTATTGGGTCACGATCGTCGCGACGACAACCTTGGGTACAACAATGGCGGATTTCGCCGATCGTTCGCTCGGCATCGGTTATTTCGGCGGATCGTCGATTCTGTTCGCGGGGCTGATTGCATCCCTGGCCGTATGGCGCTGGTCGGAGGGCTCCATCTCCGTCAATACCGTCGCTACGCCCCGGGTCGAGATGTTCTATTGGGTAGCGATCCTGTTCTCGCAGACGCTCGGCACGGCGCTGGGCGACTGGATGGCCGACACGAACGGGCTCGGCTACGAGGGCGGTGCGGTCGTCTTCGCCGCCGGTCTGACGGTTGTCGCCGGCGCATATTTTTACACGAAAATCTCGCACACCTTGCTGTTTTGGGCGGCGTTCATTCTAACGCGACCGCTTGGTGCAACGCTCGGCGACCTGCTGGACAAGCCGCACGCTCACGGCGGGCTGGAGATCAGCCGCTATGTCGCCTCAGGCATTCTCGCTGCGATCATTGTCGCTCTTATCCTCATTCTCCCGCAACGGGCGGGTGTGCATCCGGGCGCTCGCGAGCAGAAGGCGTAAGTTACCGATAAGTTGGCGTACGAAATTCAAATTTTCCGCTCATTAACTGGCTGGGGCTTACCCCAGTGTTGCAGCTCACCGAGTAGCCCGGTGAGAGCGGTGAGCGCGCTGGCGACGGCAACCAATATTGCAGGGTCCAGTGGAACCGCCATCTTCAAATCAAAGCAAGCGTCAAAATTTACTCGGCGGCTTCGGCGGCCGGCTTTTTGCCTTTGAACTGGGCCGTTTCGGTCGACGCGCTCATCGCGGTCGTCGAAGCCGCGCCGCCGGCGACCGCGACGGTCACCGCGTCGAAATAGCCGGTGCCAACCTCGCGCTGATGCCGCGTCGCCGTGTAGCCGTGCGCTTCGGACGCGAATTCCTCCTGCTGGAGCTCGGAATAGGCGGCCATGCCACGATCCCGATACCCGTGGGCGAGATCGAACATCCCATGGTTGAGCACGTGGAAGCCGGCCAAGGTTACGAATTGGAACTTGTATCCCATGGCGCCGAGTTCGCGCTGGAATTTGGCGATCGTCGCCGCATCGAGCTTCGCCGCCCAGTTGAACGAGGGCGAGCAATTATACGCCATCATCTTGCCGGGATAGCGGGTGTGCACGGCCTCGGCGAAGGCGCGCGCGTCGTTGAGGTCTGGCTGGGACGTTTCCCACCAGAGCAGGTCGGCGGATTCGGCAAATGACAGACCACGGGCGATGCAATGCTGCAGCCCGGTTCCCTCTTTTAGCCGGAAAAAACCTTCCGGGGTGCGGCTGTCCGGCTCGATGAACGGCCGGTCGCGCGCGTCCACATCGCTGGTGATGAGGCGCGCGGATTCGGCATCGGTGCGGCAAACAATGACCGTCGGCACACCCATGGTGTCGGCCGCCAGGCGCGCGGCGGCGAGACTGCGCTCATGCTGCGAGGTTGGGATCAACACCTTGCCGCCGAGATGACCGCACTTCTTTTCCGAAGCAAGCTGGTCCTCGAAATGGACGCCTGCCGCGCCGGCCTCGATATAGGCTTTCATGATCTCGAAAGCGTTCAGCGGGCCGCCGAATCCTGCCTCGGCGTCGGCCACGATCGGGGCGAACCAATCGCGCGAGACGCTGCCTTCGGCATGTTCGATCTCGTCGGCGCGTTTAAAAGCGCGGTTGATCTTGCGGGCGAGCTCCGGGCCGGAATTGGCCGGATAGAGCGATTGGTCCGGATACATGGCGCCGGCGACATTGGCGTCGGCCGCGACCTGCCAGCCGGAAAGGTAAATTGCTTCGAGACCGCCGCGAACCATCTGCATCGCTTGGTTGCCGGTGACGGCGCCCAGGGCATGCACGTAGGGCCGCTCGTGCAGCAATTGCCAAAGCTTGTTGGCGCCGCGCTCGGCGAGCGTATAGGAAATCGGAAACGAGCCGCGAAGCCGGACGACTTCCTCCGGGCTATACGGACGGCGGATATCAGCGAAACGCCCTTTTGGGGCCGACGGAATGAGATCTTCAAAGGTGAGCGCCTTGCTCATCGACATTCTCCAATTTCACTAACGTGTTCACAGAGATTGACAAAAAGCGTCAATCGAGCGGAAAATCACCCCGACGTATCTTGGCATATCGACGACTTTCATACATTGTAACTTTGTCTGCATGTAAACAGTCACTCATGAACGCCGCGCCACCGCTCCTCGAAAAATCTTCGCCGGCCCCCGGCTCAAGCGGTTGCGCCGGGAGCGCCAGCTTACCCAGGCGGCCATGGCCGCCGAACTCGATGTCTCGCCGAGCTATTTGAATCTGATGGAGCGCAATCAGCGCCCGATCACGGTGCAGGTCTTGATCCGGCTGACCGACGTCTATGGCATAGATCCGCGCGACTTCATAGAGCGCGAGGGCGAACATTTCGCCGGCGAAATGGAGCAAATCCTTGCCGACCCGCTGTTTCGCGAGGCTGCGGTTCCCCGCACGGAAGTACGCGACGCGGCCGAGAATTCGCCGGCTCTTCTCGCCGCTATGGCGCGCCTTTACCGGGCCTATGGGCGGCCCGCGAGGCCAGCGAAGCAGGCGTCGCCGCCGGAACCGACCGCGACCACGCCGAGCCCGCTCCCGGCGAAAGCCCGGTCGACCGGATCCGCACCATCATGCATGAAGCGCACAACCATTTCCCGGAACTCGAAGACGCGGCCGAGACCTTCGCGGCCGAGCTGGCGCTCGCGGGAAACGGCCTTTACTTCGCCTTATGCGAACTTCTCCGTGCCCGCCATGGCATCCGCGTCAGGGCGCTGCCGGTCGAGGTCATGGGCGACCGGCTGCGCTGGTACGATCATCACCGCCGCCAATTGATGATCTCGGAAGTCGTGGCGCCGCCGGGCCGGACTTTTCAGACGGCCTATCAGCTTGCCTTGACCCAATTCGGGGAACTCTTGAACGCCATCGCGGCGCGGTTGGAGCCAAACGACGGCTTGAGCCGCCGGTTGCTGCGGATAACGCTTGCCAATTATTTTGCCGGCGCCGTGATGATGCCTTATGGGCGCGTTTCCACGAAGCGGCCGAGCTTGCCTCCTACGATGTCGAGATTCTGGCGGCGCGTTTCGGAGCGAGTTTCGAACAAGTGGCGCATCGCCTGACGACGCTCGCCCGGCAGACCGCGCGGGGCGTGCCGTTTTTCCTCGTTCGCGTGGATATCGCCGGCAACGTTTCGAAACGGTTTTCGTCGAGCCGGTTTCCGTTCGCCCATTCCGGCGGCACCTGCCCTTTATGGAATATTCACGCGACCTTCGCCGAGCCCGGCCGGATCTTGACGCAGGTCATCGAGCTCACCGACGGTTCGCAATGGTTTTCGATCGCCCGCACCGTGCGGCGCTCGCTCACCCCGTGGGGCGCGATCGAGCCGCGCTTCGCCATTGGGCTCGGCTGCGAGATCAAATATGCAAGACGCCTCGTCTATGCCAAGCGGCTCGATTTCAACGCCCTGGATGCAACGCCCATCGGGATCAATTGCCGGCTCTGCGATCGCCCCGCCTGCCCGCAGCGCGCGGCGCCCCCCGCGTTGCGGCCGCTGCTCGTCGACGAGGCGATGCGCAGCATCTCGCCGTTCACGTTCAAGGATGTGTGAGTTTTATCGGATGGCCCGCCCGTTCGAAAGGCGTCACCTGAGAAAGTCTGGCGCAAATGGGGGATCATTTTGCGCCGGAATTATGCACCAAAAAGCCATTTTGAATCAAAGCACTAATTTTGGCGCGTGCGGCTTGATTTTCGCTCAAGCTTCACGGATTTCGGCGCTGTCCTAACAAAGCAAGGAAGAGGTGCGCCTGGGTGACAACAAAATCCGCATTTCCGGCGCTTGGCGAGCCGCTGTCACTGGCTTTGGCGCATGGGATATCCCGTGTCGAGGGTTTGGCATTGCCAAAATTCGTCAAAAGTGGCAATTTCAGTCTCAACAAGCTCGTCATCCGGTCGATATCCATGTAAATAGATCGCCCGGCCGGGGCAGGCTAACCGAAGTGCCGGCAAATAAATGTTCGAGGGGCAGTCAATGGTTTGGGCTATCGCAATACTCTGTCTTGTTCTTTACACACCGCTCGCTGAGTACGCAGCACATCGCTGGCTGATGCACTTTCCTGGGTTGGGAAGGGGTTCGTGGTGGAGAGAACACGCCATTGAGCATCATGGCAAGAGCCGCAACGATGTGAACATCGACATCAACGCATTGAGCGTCGTGGCTTCGGTAAGCCCATTGCTCGTATTCGCCGTTTTCCTTGGCTGGGCTTGGGTTGCGTTCGTTCTGGTTGCGTGCATCGGCTATGCAGCGCTTTGGTCATCGTTACATGAGGCCTACCATGGCGTTTCCGAAAACTGGGTTACCAAATTCCGGTTCTACAACATTTGGCGTAACCATCACATGAAGCATCACCAACGTCCGACAAGGAATTTCGGAACGGTTTTCATCTTCACCGATTGGCTCTTTGGGACCCATGTTTAATTAGACCGATCCAAGAGCTAGCGAAGGGTTTCTCATATCAAGTCTCGATTATCATGACCGATAGCCCGCTCTCTGTGATTCCGATGGACATGAGTTTCCACGGCATGTCGATGCGTTTGTTCCAGGCGAAGCAGCGCTGGTCGAGGATATCGTCATGAGATTTGAAGACCCGGTGCGTCCTTCGGCGAGCCGAGGAGCCAATTGTCGCGCATGATCCGCCAGAGATCCTGAGCCTGTCGAAGGATCGACCGGGTTGCGCGCGGGCGATGTCAAGAAGGCGATGTTGTTTGGGACAGGAAGCTTCGCCGCGAAATGCCATCCCGCCTGATCTAGAAGAACGAACGAATGGGGCGCCGGGCGAAGCCGGTCAAAGGTTCCGTCGCGCGGAGCTCGATGGAATCACCGGCGGAAGCGCGGCCGCAAGCGAAATGTCCGCCAAATGGAGAGCCAGGACCTCGGTGTTGCCAGAGGGAAAAACGAGCCCGGCACCTTTTCCCTCCATGGGACAGTCTTCGACATTGGTCGGAAGGCCGCGCGCCAGGGCGAGGCCCTGGCCGGCGGGATTGACCGGAAGGCGAAGCGGGCTTGATGGCGACGAGGATGGCGAGGATTGAAACTTACCGGCGCCGGGAAGTTCTGAAACCTCCCGGCGTATCGAATCGTTACCGCCGGGTTGGCCTTTGAGGGCTACACAGCGAACAGCTTGACGAAGATCGCCGCTAACAAGATCAAGAACACCCGCATACCCCATTTGCCAAGCTCCTTACCGGCCTCCTTTACCGCTTCGGAAACAAAGCTGTCAGCTTGGCGTGTGAACCAACCTCGGAGCTTCTTAGAAGCCGGACTCTTCGGTTTTGGGGCCACGGCAGACTTCTCCATTGAACGAATCGGAGAAGCCGTCGCGGATTTCTATTTGTGTTCGCTTTTGGGAAGAGACTCAACGCACCAGACCGAAGCGCAGCGAAGTGGTCCAACCTCTTGTTTCCAAAAAGGAAGAGGGCAAATTTGCCCCTCTAGACCTTAGCTCAAAAGCTAAAGAGCTTCACGCGTCGGCAAGTTCAAGACGCCGTTCTATCCGCTCAAGGCGCGCGTCAACTCGGTCGAGCCGGCCGGAGGCCTTGCCCCTTGTTTAACTTGAGATGGCTCGCGCCAATGCCCTGAGGTCCTTGCCGGTCATTGATGCGGAAGCCCCGGATCGCAACCATTCATCGTGATGCCCAATACCCCACCATCATAGTCTCTGGTGCAAGGTAGAGCGGGTGTGATGACGGTCTTTGTGTTGCCCATGAAATCCGGTGCCGTCGTTGTCATTGTCGATCCATCTGTGCAATGTGTCTTTGAGGCGCCAGAAAGATTATCCCGTTGAGTCGTGCAAGTCACCTCCGCAAGCGCAGAGCCGCTAATCGAAGCGGCGGCAATCAAGATAATCGAAAGCTTTCTCATCACATTCTCCTTTTGGTGAAGCGTCGCGGGCATTACTATCCTTCTTTAAATATAGCACTTTTCGCCAATTGGCGCTTTTGCCCGTCACGCGGCCTTTGACAAGACAACAGGGCGAAGGGCGCACCCCCCTTTTTTGGCCAGCCGTTGGATTCCCGCGCCAAGCCGTTGATTTCGCTTGGGCAGCTTCGCCGGTGCCCGGCAACCAATCCATGACCCGCGCCGGAATGCGAAGCCCCGCCAGCCAGGAAATGAGGGTAGGGTGAGGGCTAGCTCGGTTTAAAGGAAGCACCATGTCGATGAAAACCGCGGCCGTCATACGGCATGTTCATTTCGAGGATCTCGGTTCCTTCGAGGCGTCTTTGACGCGGGCCGGCTATGAGCTCCGTTATTACGATGTTGGCCTTCGCGGCCTCCCAGCACTCGATCCCGCCGCAAACGGTCTCGTCATCGTGCTCGGCGCGCCCGTCGGTATTTACGAGGAAGACAAATATCCGTTTCTGCGCGAGGAACTCGATCTTCTCAAAGCACGCATAGTTGCCAGCCGGCCTACTTTCGGCATCTGCCTTGGCGCCCAGCTTGTCGCCCGCGCGCTCGGCGCAAGAGTCTATCCGTCCGGGGTCAAGGAGATCGGCTGGGGGCCGGTCGATCTGACGGATGCCGCCGCGTCCACGCCACTTCGGCATTTGGCGCGAACGCCGGTGCTGCATTGGCACGGCGACACCTTCGATCTGCCGCCAGGCGCCGCCCATCTCGCCTCGACCGCGATGTGCCGCAACCAGGCCTTTTCCTCGGGTTCCAACATTCTCTGCGTGCAGTTCCATCCCGAGGTCGACCCAACCGCCGGGATCGAACCATGGCTCGTCGGCCACGCGGCGGAACTCGCCGGTGCCGGGATCGATCCACGCCAACTGCGGGAAGGCGCCAAGGCCGCCGGACCTTCATTGCCCGCCAAGGCGCGTAAAATGTTCGAAGAATGGCTGGAAGGACTGCGGCCATGACCGCGAAGGAGGCGCCGGCATCATGACGGTCATCGCGATTCAGTCGCAAGTTGTTCACGGCCACGTCGGAAACAGCGCGGCAGTCTTCCCGCTGCAAGCCTGCGGCATCGAGGTCGCGGCGGTGGCGACGGCGCTTTTGAGCAACCATCCGCATTATTCTTCCATGCGTGGGGGTGTGCTCAACGCAAAATTCGTGCGCGATCTGCTCGTTGGCGTGGAAGAACGCGGTCTCGTCGAAACCTGCAAGGTCTTGATCTCCGGCTATTTGGGCTCGGCGGAGATCGCCGCCGCCGTGATCGATTTCGTCCGCCGGGCGAAGGCGCGAAACCCAAACCTTCTCTATCTTTGCGATCCGGTCATGGGCGACGCCGATCTCGGCTTCTATGTAGATGAAGACATGCGCGCTCTGTTTTGTGAAGGCCTTGTCCCATTGGCGGATATGATTACGCCGAACCAATTTGAACTGGAGCATCTCGCAGGGCGCGCGCCCGCGACGGTCGAAGGCATTGTCGCGGCCGCCCGCGGGCTTGGGCCATCGACGGTTGCGGTAACCGGCGTCCAGCTACAAGACGCATCTTCCGGGATCGTTCAGACCTTGGCAATCGAGCCACGGGCCGCATGGACGGTCTCGACTCCCAAGCTTTCCTGCCGACCCGCGGGGACCGGCGATCTCTTCACCGCGCTTTTCGCCGCCGCGCTGGTGCAGGGCCTCACAACCGGAGTGGCACTCGGCCGCGCCGTCTCCGGCGTCTACGGCGTTCTCGAGGAAACGGAGCGGCGGCAGTCCTACGAGATGGCACTCATCGCTTCGGCGGAGCGCATGCTGCGTCCGCATCCCCTCTTCGAGCCGTCCGGCATCCCCGCCCGTTCCGGCGGTAACCCTGCGCCTACGGTTCCCGCCGCGCCCTCGCGATGATCACGCCCGCGCGCCGCCCGTTCCGCACCGTGTGCAGCCCTTTTTCGTCAATAAGGATAGCCGGGGGTTTCGAATTCGATGATCGGACTCTTGCGGCCGGGAACTTCGAGCGGCTGGGGCAGCCGGTCGTTTCCGAACGACGACCTCGCAAAGAATTGGTCCGGCGTCCGGTTGAAGATCGTATTGGCGGTCACGTAGTTTGACATGCTGCCCACCGGAACGGCCGGTCCGGGATCGAGGAAACTGCGCCGGTTGACGGTGAGCGGCGGACGTTCGTCATTGTACCGCTCCGCCACCTGCTGGCGGTGGCGATGGCGCGGTTTGGTTTGCGCGTTGGCGGAGGCCGTGAACGCGGCCAAGGCGGCGGCGGCCAGGACGATCGATACCTTATTGTGAAACATTTCAAAACTCCAAAGCTTCCTCAGCCTAAACGCAATGGCCCCGGTTTGGTTGCACCGCTCGCAGTGTTGTCGCGATTAAAGTTGCATTAATCTTCAACGGCTCTTTCCTTGCCGCTTGATCTGCGCCGCTTGGGGGTGCGGATTGCTTCATGCGCGGCGAAAAACCAGGCAAGGCGAGTGTCTTCGACGGTGGGCGCACAATCTGGTCGATAAGGCACGTTTACCAGGGCGGCCGCGTGGTAAGCATATTGTTCCGGTTTTGCCCGCCGCCCGGACGGAACGGGGCAAAACATGGAACGCCCCACCCGTTGCGGCTTTCTCCAACATCGCCTATGCAATGAGCCGCTTATGCGGAAATCAACGCGATTTGCGAACGGAGCAGAAAATGGGTTTCAAAGTTGCCGTCGTTGGCGCAACCGGAAACGTCGGGCGCGAAATGCTCGATATTCTTGCCGAGCGCCGGTTTCCGGCCGATGAGGTCGTGGCGCTTGCGTCGCCCAGCTCGATCGGCACGGAGGTCTCTTTCGGCGACAAGATTTTGAAATGCAAATCCCTCGAAAACTTCGATTTCAGCGGCACCGATATCTGCCTGATCTCGGCGGGCGGCACTGTCGCGAAGGAATGGGCGCCAAAAATCGCGGGCCAAGGCTGCGTCGTCATCGATAATTCCTCCGCCTGGCGCTACGATTCCGACGTGCCTCTGATCGTGCCGGAGGTGAACGCCGAAGCGATTGCGGGTTTCGCCAAGCGCAACATCATTGCAAATCCGAATTGTTCGACGGCCCAGCTCGTGGTCGCCTTGAAGCCGCTGCACGACAAGGCCAAGATCAAGCGCGTCGTCGTTGCGACCTATCAATCGGTATCCGGTGCCGGCAAGGAGGCCATGGACGAGCTTTTTTCCCAGACCCGCGCGATCTTCGTGTCCGATTCCGTCACGACCAAGAAATTCCCCAAGCGTATCGCCTTTAACGTGATCCCCGAGATCGACGTGTTCATGGAGGATGGATACACCAAGGAGGAATGGAAGATGATGGCGGAGACGAAAAAGATCCTCGACCCCAAGATCAAGCTCACCGCGACCTGCGTGCGCGTGCCGGTCTTCATCGGCCATGCGGAAGCGGTCAACATCGAGTTCGCCCACCCAATCAGCGCCGTCGACGCGCGGGAAATATTGCGGGAGGCGCCCGGCTGTCTGGTGATCGACAAACGCGAGCCCGGCGGCTCGATCACGCCGCATGAAGCGGCGGGCGAGGACGCGACCTACATTTCCCGCATCCGCGAAGACGCGACGGTCGAGAACGGTCTCTCGCTTTGGTGCGTCGCCGATAATCTGCGCAAGGGCGCGGCGCTGAACGCGGTTCAAATCGCCGAGGTTTTGGTCAATCGCAAATTGATTGCGCCGAAGAAAAAAGCCGCGTGAGGATCTGAGATCGGGTTAGAGAGTTTCACCGCAGCGCTACGGAATGGTCACCAGCCGACACTTCTGCACTGAGCAGCCGTCAGGCGCTTCTGGCGATTTAGGTGCTGAAGATTAGAAACGCTGCGCGTATCGTCAACACGAGGAGAACGAATGAAGCCGCGATGAAAAGCACAAAACGGACGATAATTACGTTGATGATTGCCTGAACGAGACTGTGCGCAATCCGTAGTCCAACATAAGCCCAAGCCAAAAAGGCGTTCAAATCTGAACCTGCATCGAGCAAAGCTAAGGTAAGAGCAACCGCGTAAAACAGTGTCGGTTGCTCCAGCAAATGGTTGTAATTGTCCGCTTTCCAGCGAACTTTGGCAGGTATCTGCGCATTAAACTCATTCATTGTACGGTAGGGGTCTAAGGGTATTTTGTTCCTCCTTATCGTTGGGAGGCGTGTTGCATATAGCCAAGCCCACATCACGAACGTCCATAGGACGAGCGTTATCAACGGTGCGAGTATCTGGTTATGCAATTTTGGCTCCCGCAAAATGGCTGTTTGAGGTGGCGAGCTTTAACCCGAGTCTCCCGTCAAGGTGTTGCGTGTGTCACAGGGAACCGGAAGACGAAGGCCCCGTTTCGCCGGTTGCGGAACGGTTTTCGAACCACGCCTCTATCTCTTCCAGCGGCACGGACTCCTCGTCCGGCCCGTCGATGCCGAGCACTTCATTGTCGCCCTGAGCCAATTGCCACGCCTCTTCCAGAGCTTCGCCCTCGGTCGCCAATTCGCGCGAAAGCATTTCGTGCTTCAATTCGTCATCGATATAGCGAACGTACCATCCCATCTTCGCAACTCCCATTCTGATCCTTAGCCGCCCTAGATGGCGTTTCCATGGAGATCGTAGGCTCCCGCCCGCTCGATTTTCACGCTGACGATGTCGCCTTGCCGTAAGGGGCGGCGCGAGACGATATGAACCTTGCCGTCGATTTCGGGCGCATCGCCCGCCGTGCGGCCAACGCCAGAGCGTGCCCCGCCTTGATCGACAATGACCGCCAAGCGCTTGCCGATTTTCTCCTTGAGCTTGCGGGCGCTGATTTTCTGGCAATGCTCCATGAAGCGCTTGTAACGGATTTCGGAAACCTCCGGCGCCACGGGGGATAAACCGAGATCGTTCGCAGCCGCGCCCGCGACCGGCTCGTATTTGAAGGCGCCGGCGCGGTCGATTTTTGCGTCTTGAAGCCATTCAAGGAGAAGCTCGAAATCTTCTTCCGTCTCGCCTGGGAAGCCAACAATGAAGGGCGAGCGCAGCGTGAGCTCGGGGCAGACCGTGCGCCATTTCGAAATCCGCTCCAGCATCTTCTCATTGCCGCCCGGCCGTTTCATCGCGCGCAGAATTTTTGGGCTTGCGTGCTGAAACGGAATGTCGAGATAGGGGAGTATCTTCCCAGCCGCCATCAGTTCGATCACCTCGTCGACATGCGGATAGGGATAGACATAGTGGAGCCTTACCCAAACGCCGAGCTGCCCAAGTTCCCGGGCGAGGTCGAAAAATTTCGCCCTGACCGGACGCTCGCTAAATAAGCTTTCGGTATATTTCAGATCAACTCCATAGGCGCTCGTATCTTGCGAGATGACGAGAAGCTCCTTGACGCCCGCCGCGACGAGGTTTTCGGCCTCGCGCAGGACATCCGCGGCCTCGCGCGAGATGAGATCGCCGCGAAGTTTTGGGATGATGCAGAAGGTACAGCGGTTGTTGCAGCCTTCGGAAATTTTCAAATAGGCGTAGTGGCGCGGCGTGAGCTTGATGCCTTGCGGGGGGAGGAGATCGAGGAAGGGATCGTGCGGCGGCGCGGCCGCTTCATGGACCGCCCGCATGACGGAGTTAAAATCCTGCGGGCCGGAAATCCAACGAAGGTCCGGAAATTTTTCCAAGATCGTTTTGGGTTCCGCGCCCATGCAGCCGGTGACGATGACCTTGCCGTTTTCCGCCGCCGCCGCGCCAATAGCGGCCAGCGATTCAGCCTTGGCGCTATCGAGAAACCCGCACGTGTTGACGATGACCGCCGCCGCCTCTTGATGCGCTTTGGTGAGGTCGTAACCTTCCGCACGCAGGCGCCCGATGATCCGCTCGCTATCGACAAGGGCCTTGGGACAGCCAAGCGAGACGAAGGAAATTTTTGGCGCGCGTGGGGTGTCAGCAAGGCGCGCGGGGGAAGATGGCGCAGCGCTTGTTGGGTTGGGATTCATGCGCCTGCTTGGCACCCGCGGCGCGACCTGGCAAGTTCGAGCCGATTGGAGCGCCGGGAGATAGCACAGCGACGGCCCGAAACTCTCATGTCCGTGGTCAGGTACATTGGCCGTCCGCTTCCCCCCGGCACGAGGTTAGCAGGAGAAATCGCATGTTCGCTTTTTGCACCGCGGCATTTGCCGCCGCCATGAGCTTGGCCGCGCTGGGCGGCGCGGTGCTCTCCCCCGCTTTCGCGGAGGTGACCGTGGAAGTTGGCGGCGCGCCGATGTATCCCTCGAGGAACATCATCGAAAACGCGGTCAATTCGAAGGATCACACGACGCTCGTCGCGGCCGTCAAGGCGGCGGATCTCGTCGAAACCTTGCAGGGCGAGGGGCCGTTCACGGTTTTCGCGCCGGTCAACAAGGCTTTCGAGAAGCTACCCAAGGGCACGGTCGAGAAGCTTCTGAAGCCGGAAAATAAGGCCACCTTGATTGCAGTTCTCACCTACCATGTCATTCCCGGCAAGATTTCTGCGGCCGATTTCGTCGCGGCGGTCAAGAAGGGCGGCGGCGAGGCCACGTACAAAACCGTCGAGGGCGAGGAGCTGACCGTGCGGCAAGATGGCCGCAGACTCGAAATCATCGACGGGAAAGGCGATAAGTCCTTCGTGACCATCGCCGACGTCAACCAAAAGAATGGCGTCATTCACGTCGTCGATACGGTCCTTATGCCGAAGAGCTGAAATTTGCACTGAACATGCCGGGCCATTCCAAGCATGGCGTGGTCCGGCGAGCACGTCAAGAGGTCCTCGTCACGCCGCCGCCTTCCGCGATCGCGTCCACCAGGCGTAAAGCTCCGTCCCGTTCGCCCTCTCATCGTCATGATCAATGGCGGCTATCGGGAGACCCAAGGCTATAAATCGTTCAGCGGGCTCTGAAGCGGCGGTTGGCGGGTGCCCATTAAAGCGCCGTCGATATATGCAAAAGGCAGCCCGACACCGTCGTCGCTGGCGGATGCGAGCTGCCCTTGGCGGCAAGATGGAAATCGCCGGCCGACAATTTTAAATCGCCCATCGTAAGATCGCCTCCGAGGACGAGACATTCCTCGTGGCCTTCGTCGTGAAAATGGGACTCATAGGTCGATCCGGGTAAGGCCCGGACGAGCATGGACCGCCGCTTGGTGACCGGATCGTCGAAGAGGACCGTATAGGTCACGCCGGGCGACATCTCGGTCCAAACGCCGGTTCCGGCGCGCCGGGTCAGCGTGCCCGAAAGCGCCGCTTCGCCGGCGTCGATGGCGGCAACGATCGCGTCGAAAAGCCCAGCCGGCGGGACTTGCCGCCCGGCGGCGAGATCGACCGCGATAAAATTCTCTTGCCAAAGCTTTATTTTCGCTTGCAAGGCCAGGTCGCCGGAAAGCCTCGCCTCGATCGCCGCGCGGGGGGCTCCACGCAAAATGCCCAGCGCATAGGCGGCGGCGGTCTGGTCAAGATCCCCGGACATCATTTTCCCATGCATAGAGCGAGTTCCCGCACGGCGCGGTGAACCCAAGACTTCACGCTCCCGAGGGGAGCGCCCATTTGCGTTGCGAGTTCCTCATAGCTCAGGCCGTGCAGATAAATCAAAGTCACGCACTTTCTATATTTTTCGTTTAGCTTCTTCAAACATTGCCGGACATCGGCCGCGATCACCGGATCGTTGGACGGCCTTGCCTCGACCGCCGTCAACACCCCAGCTTCGTCGAGCGAGAAGGAAGGCGGCGGTGCGGCGGCTATCCGGCTCAAGGCGCAATTGCGGGTAACCACCGCCATCCACGCCATAGCATTACCCTTGGAAGCATCGAAAAGATGCGCCTTCCGCCAAATTCGCGTCATCGCTTCTTGAAGCACGTCCTGCGCCAAGTCGCGATCCCGCATCAGGCGCACGCAGATGGCGAAGAGGACCGGCGCGGATTTGTCGTAAAGGGTCCGGAAAGCCCTGCGATCGCCCGAGGCGACGGCTTCAAGCAGGGTGCCCAAATCCGCGTTCGACTCAAAAAGGACCGAATGACCCCGTGCCATAAGGCCGTTTCCATAGCGAAAAATCGGCCCAAAGCCGAAGCTGTCATTAGCAGTTCAGCGAATTCGCGCCTAGAGCTTTTTAATTGTTCCCACCTGGGGTAATGACCACGGAGTGAGAGCCGCACCGCCGCCGTTACGCGCCGCGTGCATCCAAGGCGGCGGTGCGGTAGAGTGGCACGCATGGCGAAAAATTCCGGACCGGTGGATCGCACATGGGGGGCATGGCTTTTGCCGAAGCCGGCCACCGCCGCGCTTGCGGCCATGGCATGTTTACTCCTTCTGGCAGGCGGCAATCCCGCGCGCGCGCAAATCGACCCCTTTGGTTGGTTCGAGCAATTATTCCGGCCAAATCCGCCGTCGGGCCGCGTCGTGAAACCGAGGCCGGAACACCACCGGGCCGCGCCGCAACCCTATCTGGCGCGGCCGAGGTCAAGCCGCCCGGCGGGAAAAGCAGGCGAAAAAGCCATCACAAAGGCGCAGCCCGCCGTCGCGCCTACTTATTTCGTCGCGGTCCTCGGCGACAGCCTCGGTCAGATGCTGGCGCAGGGATTGAGCGAGGCGTTCGAGAACCGGCCGGAGGTCGCAATCCTGCGCAAGGCGAAGGAAGACTCAGGCCTTACCCGCGACGATTTCTTCGATTGGACTCAGGCCACACGGGATATGCTCGCGAGCGGCGAGAAAATCGATTTCGCCGTCATGTTGATCGGCAGCAACGACCGGCAACCCTTGCGCGACGCCAATGGCAGCTACGAGCCACGCTCGCCGGAATGGCAGGCGGCCTACACGCAGCGGATTGAAACGATCGCGGCAATGTTCCGCGACAAGAAAATTCCACTCGTCTGGGTTGGCCTGCCGATCCTCAAAAGCGAGCGGCTTTCCGCCGATGCGCTGGCCTTCAATGAATTTTATCGCGCCTACGCCGAAAAATCGGGCGCCACCTACATCGATATATGGGAGGCCTTCGCCGACGAGGCCGGTCAATACAGTGCTTTTGGCCCCGACATTAACGGTCAGACCATGCGGTTGCGCGCCGCCGACGGGGTCCATTTCACCAAGGCGGGGGCGCGCAAGCTCGCCCATTTTGTCGAGCCTGAGATCCGCCGCAATCTCGACGAGGTACAACCCACCACCGAGCCAGCGCCGAATCCGGCGAATGTTACGAACCCCGATGGCACGGAAACGCCCGCGAACGTGTCGGCTTTGCCTGGAAACGAGGCCCCGCCGGCGCCGAAACCGGTTGCCGGCCCTATCCTGCCTTTGACCGGCCCCATTTTCGCTCCAGGCGGCGAACTCGCCACCCGGGCGACAACCGCGGGGACAGCGAAGAACACCGCGCGGACTTTGATCGAGCAAACCTTGCAACAAGGCAGGCCCCTTGCCCCGAAGCCCGGACGCGCCGACGATTTCTCCTGGCCGAGAAACTAACGCGCCGGAAAAAATATCCGCGCCATTCCGTGCCGCCCGCCGCAAAAAATCGACGCCGCATCTTTTCGGGATGGAACGAGTCGCCGCACTTGCGCGTTAACCATACGACAAATCTCGGCGTGGCCGGCGAACGGGGTGCCAAACCAATGTTCAACTTCTCGACAGCTCATATATTCGCGGTGGCCGGGGTTGCCGCGCTCCTCGCCACTGGCGCGCAAGCCTTCGACGGCGGCTCGCCCTCGGGGCTTCTGAATCGCCAAGTCCAGCCGGTGAGCCTGCCAACCGATGTCCAGCGCGAGGTTCAACCGACCCGCACGATTGTCGACGATCCGACCGGCGAACGGGCCGGGACGATTACGATCGACAGCAAGAACCGCTATCTCTATCTATCGATGGAGGGGGGCCGGGCTATGCGCTACGATGTCGGGGTCGGACGCGAGGGCTTTGCTTGGTCGGGGCGCGCCCATATCGGCCGCCGCGCCGAATGGCCTAGCTGGACGCCCCCCGCCGCCATGCTGAAGCGCCGCCCGGATCTGCCGCGCGTCATGGAAGGCGGCCTTGCCAATCCGCTTGGCGCCCGCGCCATGTATCTCTACAACGGCCACGGCGACACAATGTTTCGTATTCACGGCACCAACGAGCCGGACACAATCGGCCGAGCGGTGTCTTCCGGCTGCGTCCGCCTCCTTAACGACGACGTTGTCGATCTTTATTCGAGGGTCAAGGTCGGCGCGCCGGTCGTCGTGCTCTGACCGCTCACCAATCGTTTGATGCAATTCCGTTTGATGCAAGTCGAGACCGGTTTGGCGGCTTGCCAAACCGGTTAATTTTTGCTTTCAAAGTCGGCTAGCCGGCGCAAAACCGTCGAAAGCCGCGGTCCGCTTTTGCCGTTTGTTGAGACAATCATGCGCCATTAGATAGGGTGACAGCGAATCCCGAGGCTCGACATGCGTGCAAAACAAGGCGGCTTTACCGCGCGGGGGGCGGATCTCATCCTGGCCTTGGTCCTTCTGATTCCGGCGGCGCCGGCGTTCGCGCAATGGCGCAATTATGGCGGCTATCAGGCCTATCCCGCCTATCCGCCTTACGGTTATCAGGCCTATCCAGACGGTTATTCCGACTATTCGAGCGCGCCGCCCGCGCCGCGTTACCGCGGCCGCCCCTATGCCTATGGCGCGCCTTTTTACGAAGACCCCTATGCGTCAGGGCCGCGCGGCCAATCCTACGGCGGCGACGATCTCGAGCTCGGCGTCAATTTTAATCAGAAGACCGCCGCGATGGTGCAAAACCCGACCAATGAACCGGCTGGGACGATCGTCATAGACACAAGCTCGCGGCATTTGTACCTGGTGCAACCCGGCGGTGGCGCCATTCAATATGGCATCGGAGTCGGCCGCCAGGGGTTTGCGTGGAAAGGCATCGCGCGGGTCGGCCACAAATCCGAATGGCCGCGCTGGATTCCGCCCAAGGAAATGCTGAAGCGCCGCCCCGATCTGCCGGAGGAAATGGACGGCGGGCTCGAAAATCCGCTCGGCGCCCGCGCGCTTTATCTGTTCCAGGGCAACAAGGACACGCTGTTTCGCATTCACGGCACCAATGAGCCGGACTCGATCGGCAAGGCGGTGTCCTCCGGCTGCATCCGGATGATGAACGCCGATGCCATCGATCTCTACCAGCGGGTCAAGGTCGGCACCCGCGTCGTGGTGCTGTGACCGGGACGCGGGCGGTCTTGCGATCGAAACGTGGCGCCGCTAGCAAGGACGCCCGCGGCGCGGAGGGCTCGTCAATGCATGGGGATCACGGTCAGAACTCTCGTATTGTTGTTCGTGTTGCCGTCGATGTCGTTGTCGCCGTAGCTTTGGATTGTGCCGCCGGACGTGGCGACTCCAGTACCATTCCCCGTGACCACCGAATGCGCGACCCGGAGAATGGCATTCGTGTCCGCCTCGAGTCCGCTACCACCGTTGCCGCTGGCAACGACATTGCGCTGCATGACGGCGGTAGTCGCGTGGCCGGACGCAGATTGCGCAAAGACGCCGATACTGCCGTTGTTGGAAGCCACGCTATCGTCGATGGTGACATTGAGCGATGTCCCGGTCGTCACCGAGCCATCTACGAGGATTCCGTCGAAATTGTTGTTCGCCGTGACTTTGCTGAGCACGCCTTTGACGACCGCCGTTCCGGTGGGTTGGATAGCGATCCCGTCGGTATTGGAAGCAATCGTATTCGACACCGAGAAGCTGCTCGATGTTCTGGGTGAGATATTGATCCCGGCACCCACAAAATTCCGGATGACGCAGTTTTCGATGGCGAGATTTCCGCCGGTGTTGAACTGGATGCCGTTTTGCCCGCTGCCAAGTCCCTCGATGGTCAGGCCGCGCAAATGAACGCTGTCGCCCGCGCCGGCATTGATCGTGACGCCAGTCGCGCCCGATCCGGCCTGGATGCCGGCGACGCCGGCGCCGTCGTTGACGATGCTGATCGCCTTGGTGGTGGTCACCGGGGCATAGCCGGCCGGATCGAGCACGTCGATCTCGCCGCTGGCGTTGGTCTGGGTAAGCGCGAAAGCAAAGGTCCGGCAGGGTGCTGTAACCGTACAGGCGGCAGCGTCGGTTCCCTTTCCGGAAACAAAAGTCCGGTTTGCCAGCGCGTGGGCTGGCGCGGCGGAAAGACCGAGAGCGAGAAGAGCCCCGGCGATGGTTGGTAACGATGCGATCTTGATCATGGAATGTCCTCCAAGCAACGCGGGCGCGTTGCCGGAGCAGCATACAGGCGGCGATCACAAGGAAGCAATTTGGCCGGACCGGCGGTAACCGCTTTATCGGGGCAGGACTGTCGATCCCATCAAGAAAGCATCGACGGCGTGCGCGGCTTGGCGGCCCTCGCGGATCGCCCAGACGATGAGGGATTGACCACGCCGCATGTCGCCGCAGGCAAACACCTTGGGAATCGAGGTCTTGTAGCTCATCTGATCGGCCAGGACGTTTCCGTGCGGATCGAACGCGACGCCGAGACTTTCCAAAAGCCCCTCATGCACCGGCGAAACGAAGCCCATGGCAAGCAGCACGAGATCGGCCCTGAGCTCGAAGGCGCTGTCCGGAATTTCCTTGAAATTCGCGTCGAGCCGCACGCAGACGAGTTTCTTGACTGCGCCATCCTCGCCGCGCAATTCCTTGGTCACCACCGAAAAATCCCTCTCCGCGCCTTCTTCCTGCGAGGACGACGTGCGCATCTTCAAGGGCCAGTCCGGCCAGGTCAGAAGCTTGTTTTCCTTATCCGGAGGACGCGGCATGATTTCGAGCTGGGTTACGGACAGCGCGCCCTGGCGGATCACGGTTCCGATGCAATCCGATCCGGTATCGCCGCCGCCGATCACGATGACGTGCAAGGCCGAGGCAAGGATCGGCGCGTTGCTGTGGATCGGCTCCTTGGCGATGCGCCGGTTTTGCTGCGGTAGAAATTCCATCGCGAAATGCACGCCAGAGAGATCGCGCCCTGGAACCGGGAGATCGCGCGGCATTTCGGCGCCGCCGGAGAGAACGATCGCGTCAAAATCTTTGAGCAATTCCGCCGCATCGAGATCGATGCCAACATTCACGCCATTGTGAAAATGCACGCCTTCCGCCTGCATTTGGACGATCCGCCGATCGATCAGATGCTTTTCCATCTTGAAGTCGGGAATGCCATACCGCAGCAAACCGCCGGGCTTGGCGTTTTTCTCGTAGAGGTGGACGTCGTGCCCAGCCCTAGCTAGCTGCTGCGCGCAGGCAAGCCCCGCCGGTCCCGAGCCGACCACGGCGACCTTCTTGCCGGTCTTCGCCTCGGGGGGTTCGGGTTTTATCCAGCCGTTCTTCCAGGCGCGGTCGGCGATCGCGCA
This sequence comes from Pseudomonadota bacterium, assembly GCA_030948025.1. Lineage (GTDB taxonomy): Bacteria > Pseudomonadota > Alphaproteobacteria > Rhizobiales > Beijerinckiaceae > Methylocapsa. The sequence continues at coordinate 8,022 of JALZAY010000016.1, read as the reverse complement.
TTCGATGGTCTTGATGGTCACCGGACTATCGTCGATGTTCAGCGTGCAAGAGGCTTCGCAAGGTGCTGGACAAAGACGGCCGGTGAATTCCGGAAAATTATTCGTCGAATGAAGATTGCGCGAAGCCTCCTCCCAATCGGAGCGGTAGACGAGATCGTTCCAATCGGGAATCTGATTGTGGACCGGACAGCCGGTGTGGCAAAACGGAATGCCGCAATCCATGCAGCGCGCCGCCTGATCCTTGGTCGCTTCCTCGGAAAGCGGGATCATGAATTCCTTGTAATTGCGAATCCGGTCGGAGGCCGGCACGTAGCGCCGGTCGCGCCGGTCGATTTCAAGGAATCCCGTTACCTTGCCCATGCACCGTAAAATTCCCCAATGGTTCTTTAAGAACCTGTGTCAAAAGCCATGCCACCGCCATTAGCCCCACTTCTCCGTGAGTCGCGGGTCCTGGCAAACATGCAAGGGCGAGTCTTTTGCAACAGGCTCTAAGCCTGCGAGAATAGCTTTCTCCCGTGGAGGTCTTACGCCCAGCATACATATCCGCTACCGGCCGCGCCACCCAATCCCGTCGGGGGCCGCATGGACGTCTCTTCAGTCATTCTGCCGCGGCGAGACTCGGCTGTCCCCCCTTGGCGATCAGTTCCTCGATCGCGCGGCGGTATTCGACCGGCATCACCTTGCGGAATTTGGGCTTGTACTCGTCCCATTGTTCGAGAATGTGGCGGGCCCGCGCCGAATTCGTATAAAGGGCATGGTTCGAGATGAGCTGATGCAGCCGTTCGGCGTCGAAACGGGTCATGTCGCCCATGACATCGACGCGCCCGTGGAAATCGAGATCGCCGCCGTGATGATAGTTCTTCAGCATCAAGTCTTCTTCTTCGACGACCGGCTCTAGTTCGACCATGGCCAGATTGCAGCGTTGCGCGAATTTGCCGTCTTCGTCGAGGACATAGGCGATGCCCCCTGACATGCCGGCCGCGAAATTACGCCCCGTCTCGCCGATGACGACGACGATGCCACCGGTCATATATTCGCAGCCGTGATCCCCGGCGCCTTCGACGACCGCGATCGCGCCGGAGTTGCGGACCGCGAACCGTTCGCCGGCCACGCCGCGGAAATAGCATTCGCCACTGATCGCGCCATAGAGCGCGGTATTGCCGATGATGATCGATTTCTCCGCGGTAATCCGCGCTAGAGCCGGGGGATAAACGATGATCCGTCCGCCCGAGAGCCCCTTGCCGACGTAATCGTTGGCCTGGCCCTCGAGTTCCAAGGTGACCCCGGCGGCAAGCCAAGCGCCGAAACTCTGTCCGGCGGTCCCCTTGGCTCTGATATGGACCGTGTCGCCCGGAAGCCCGGCATGGCCATAACGGCGCGCGATAACCCCCGACAACATGGCGCCGGTAGCGCGGTCGGTGTTGTTAATCGCGGTCTCAATGGCTACCCGGGTGCCGGTTTCAATCGAGGCCTTGGCCGCCGCGATCAGCTTGCGATCCAGCACTTTTTCGAGCCCGTGATCTTGCCGGGTCGAATGAAAGATCGCTTGACCTTGCGCCGCTGGCTTGTGGAAGAGCTTCGAGAAATCAAGCCCGCGCGCCTTCCAATGGTCGATCGCCTGTTGCTCGTCGAGCATCTGCATTTGTCCGATCATCTCGTCGACGGTACGATAGCCCATCGGTGCCATCAATTGGCGCACTTCCTCGGCAACAAAGAAAAAGAAATTGATCACATGCTCGGGCTGACCGGTGAACCGCTTGCGTAGAACAGGGTCCTGCGTCGCGATGCCGACCGGACAGGTGTTTAAATGGCACTTGCGCATCATGATGCAGCCGGCGGCGATCAGGGGCGCGGTGGCGAAGCCAAATTCGTCGGCGCCGAGCAACGCGCCGATCACGACATCGCGGCCGGTGCGCAGGCCGCCATCGATCTGCACCGCGATCCGCGAGCGCAGACGGTTCAGGACCAAGGTCTGTTGCGTCTCGGCAAGGCCAATTTCCCAGGGAGTGCCGGCGTGTTTGATCGACGTCAGCGGCGAGGCTCCCGTGCCGCCCTCGAAGCCGGAAATGGTGACATGGTCGGCGCGGCCCTTGGAGACGCCGGCGGCGACGGTTCCGACGCCGGCCTCGGAGACGAGTTTGACCGAGACACCGGCCTCGGGATTGACGTTCTTCAGATCGAAGACAAGCTGCGCCAGATCCTCGATCGAATAGATGTCGTGATGCGGCGGCGGCGAGATGAGGCCGACGCCTTGCGTCGAGTGACGCACCTTGGCGATGATGGCATCGACCTTGTGCCCCGGCAATTGGCCGCCTTCGCCAGGCTTTGCCCCCTGCGCCATCTTGATCTGCATCATGTCGGAGTTGACGAGATATTCGGTGGTGGCGCCGAACCGCCCGGAGGCCACCTGCTTGATCGCCGAGCGCATCGAATCGCCATTGGGGAGCGGTTTGTAGCGGTCGGACTCCTCGCCGCCTTCTCCGGTATTCGATTTGCCGCCGATCCGGTTCATCGCGATCGCCAGCGTTGTGTGGGCCTCGCGCGAGATCGAGCCATAGGACATGGCCCCGGTCGAGAAACGCCGCACGATCGATTGGGCGGATTCGACGTCGTCGATGGGTACCGGCGGGCGGCCGTCTTCCTGCGCCGTCTTGATACGGAAGAGACTGCGTATGGTCAACGGCCGCTCGGTTTCCTCGTTCAAGAGGTCAGCGTAGGCGCGATAGGTGGACTCATCGTTGCCGCGCACGGCATGTTGCAACAGGGACACCGATTGCGGCGACCAGGAATGCGCTTCCCCACGTATGCGGAAGGCGTAATCGCCACCAACATCGAGCGCGTTGCGATAGAGCGGCGCATTTCCGAAAGCTTCCCGGTGGCGGCGGACGGTTTCCTGCGCGATTTCGGCGAGCCCGCCGCCGCCGATCCGCGTCGCGGTCCCGGTGAAATAGCGATCGACGAAATCCTCCGCGAGACCGACCGCCTCGAAAATCTGTGCGCCGCAATAGGACTGGTAGGTCGAAATGCCCATTTTCGACATCACCTTCAAGAGGCCCTTGTCGATCGACTTGATGTAGCGCTTGCACGCCTCATGGCCATCGATTTCATCAGGAAACTCACGTGCCATTGCAGCGAGCGTCTCGAAGGCGAGATAGGGATTGATCGCTTCCGCTCCATAGCCCGCCAGCAGGGCGAAATGGTGGACCTCCCGCGCGTCGCCGGTTTCGACGACGAGGCCGACCGAGGTGCGCAACCCCTTGCGGATCAGATGATGATGCACCGCCGCCGTCGCAAGGAGCGCCGGGATCGGAATGCGATCGGCGCCAGTCATACGGTCGGACAAGATGATGATGTTGAAGCCGCTGTTAACCGCGTGTTCGGCCCGTTCGCAGAGCCGGCCAAGGGCATCCGGCATGCCTTCCGCGCCGCATTCCGAAAGATAGGTAATATCGAGAGTCTTGGTGTCGAAAGCCTCCTCGAAATGCCCGATCGAACGGATTTTCTCAAGGTCGCCGTTGGTCAGAATGGGCTGCCGGACCTCAAGTCGTTTCTTCTTGGCGTTGCCTTCAAGATCGAGGATGTTGGGGCGCGGCCCGATGAAGGACACGAGGCTCATGACCAATTCCTCGCGGATCGGGTCGATCGGCGGATTGGTCACCTGCGCGAAATCTTGCTTGAAATAGGTATAGAGGAGCTTCGACTGCGTCGACAATGCCGAAATCGGCGTGTCGGTGCCCATCGACCCGACCGCTTCCTGGCCGGTCACCGCCATCGGCGGCAGGAGAAGCGAAAGATCCTCCTGGGTGTAGCCGAACGCTTGCTGGCGATCCAACAGCGACACATCCGTGCGCGGCGAACGCGGATGGACCGCGAGATCCATATCCTCGAGCACGATCTGGGTGCGCTTCAGCCATTCGGCATAAGGATGCGAGGCGGCGAGCGTGCTTTTGATTTCGTCGTCCGAGATGATGCGGCCCTGCTCCAAATCGACGAGCAGCATCTTGCCCGGCTGCAACCGCCATTTGGTAATGATCCGCTCTTCGGCGATCGGCAAGACGCCGGCTTCCGAGGCCAGCACGACGAGCCCGTCGCTGGTGACGATATAGCGCGCCGGACGCAGGCCATTGCGGTCGAGCATCGCGCCGATCTGGCGGCCATCGGTAAAGGCGACGGCGGCCGGCCCATCCCACGGCTCCATCATCGCGGCGTGATATTCGTAGAAGGCGCGGCGCGCCGGATCCATCAGTGGGTTGCCCGCCCAGGCTTCCGGAATGAGCATCATCATCGCATGGCTAAGCGAATAGCCGCCCTGGACGAGGAATTCGAGCGCATTGTCGAAACAGGCGGTGTCCGATTGGCCTTCGTAGGAGATCGGCCAGAGCTTGCTTATGTCATTGCCGAAAAGCCCGGAGGCGACCGAGGCTTGGCGCGCCGCCATCCAATTGAGGTTGCCGCGCAGGGTGTTGATTTCGCCATTATGCCCGACGAGACGATAGGGATGCGCCAGCGACCAGGTCGGAAACGTGTTGGTCGAAAAGCGCTGATGGACAAGCGAAAGCGCCGATTCGAACAAGGGGTCGGCGAGGTCCTTGAAATATTTGGCGAGCTTCGTCGCCAGCAGGAGGCCTTTGTAGACGATGGTGCGCGACGAAAGCGACACGGGATAGAAGCCGGCGGCGCGCGGGTCGTTCAGATGGTAGACCGCGTTCGAAATCGTCTTGCGCAGGATAAAAAGCCGCCGCTCGAACACGGTCTGGTTCTCGACATGAGGGCCGCGCTGGATAAAAATCTGGCGGCTTACAGGTTCGGCCGCCCTGACGCTCTCTCCAAGACAAGAAGAATCGACCGGCGTGTCGCGCCAGCCGAGAGTGATCTGTCCTTCCGCGGCGACCATTTTTTCAACAATGTCTTCGACGATCCGGCGGCCCTCCATATCGCGCGGCAAGAACAGCGCGCCGATGGCATATTCGCCCGGCGCCGGCAGGACGAAACCGAGCTCGGATGCCTTTTTAGCAAAAAAGCGGCGCGGGATTTGAACCAACATACCGCAGCCATCGCCCGCCTCGGGATCGGCGCCAACCGCGCCGCGATGATCGAGATTGCGCAGAATCTCGAGGCCCATGGCGATCATTTCGTGCGACTTGCGATTGCGCATGTCCGCAACGAAACCGACCCCGCAGGCGTCATGCTCATCGGCGGGCGAATAAAGGCCTTGCGCGGCCGGCAGGCCGGGATCTTGCCGGACCTGGCCGGGGCCGATCGGATCCGTCATCTCTCACCCTCCAATAAGAGAGAACCGCCAAAAATACTACCGGCGCAGGGAAACCTCCGCGCTCCATCGAAGCGCGCTTGAGGAGCCTAGCACATCTGGCCAGAACCGAGCCGAGCAAGAACCGAGCCACGTCGGCTTCGAGGCGCTGGCACAGGCCGACGCCAGCGCGCTGCTTCAACTATGGATTGGCGTCAATTCCGGACGCAGCGCGTGCGCCGCCAGCGTTGCCCTAGCCCAAATAGTCAGTAACGCTGTCCTAAGGATTTAAGATTGCAGATTTTTGGGGCTTTAACAAGTATTGAAAATGATCTTTGCGAACCGGCGTGCGGCCGCGCAAATGAGGCTGGTCGCGGCGGCGCACGCATTGCCTTGCGGCACCCGACGCGCCGGCCTTCGCCCAGTCTCCCGCTTGGCTTAAGATACAATGGATTTCAAGTGCATAATTCCGCTTCAAATGGCATCGGGGAAAGGCCGAGACCCATAAATCGGCCACGACGCACCCGCAACCTAGACCGGTCGGGCCTCGTCTATAAGGCTTGGCTCGATACCCTATCGCAGCGCCACGACGTCTACCCCAATCTCTTCAAGCAGTACCGAGTGAATACGAGCGAGGCCAATGACTACCTGCCACATGTCTGCCGCGACCATTTGATCCTCCCCGGCCGGCCGGGCGGAATGATATGGAAGACGCTACGAGTTGTCGCGCGGAATTTCAGCGGAAATCTCGACACGCCTCGCATTATCGAAGAATATAACCGCGCCACTGTCAAGAAACGCATATCGGCCTTCCTGGTGTCGAACCAACTTGATCTCTTCGTCTTCAGCAAGCTCCGCACCGTCCATCTGTTCGGGTACGAGGCCATCGCAAGGCTTGGCCGACCGTGCTTTCTCGGCCTTCATGACGACTCCATCGAAGAGGAGCGGGTAAAGCGCAAGGTGACAGCGAGACTGGCCTGGGCACGGCATATATGGTGGGGCCGGCCAAGCCAGCATTCTTGGCCTGGCATTGCTTGTTACCGTCGTGGGTCTGGTTGGTCGGCGGCTTGCGTATCTTATCCGCCCGGCAATTACATGAGTAATATAGTACCATGGGGTCGCGGAAACGTCCTCCGCTGGCCTTTCCACCAAGCTGCATGAAAATTCGAGAGCGTAACCAACGCTCGTTTCCCGCGACCGTTGGTATAATGGCGCCCGGCGCTTCTTCGGGCGGCCAAACGTGCTTAATACAGCAGTGCCCGGTCAAATTATGAGCTTACTCATCGCTACCGGCGTCCGCTTGCGCTGGCGGCTCGCCGCACTATAGTGCGCGCCTTTCGCGGATATCCGCATCGCCGGGAGGTTAAGAGGACCAGCTGGACGCGCGAATTCGGACCGCGGAGGGATGGCCGAGTGGTTGAAGGCGCACGCCTGGAAAGTGTGTATGCGGGAAACCGTATCGCGGGTTCGAATCCCGCTCCCTCCGCCAGTTATTAAGTACCTCATATTGCATATGTTATTGTCTTTCCAGGAAGCCTATTTTGTCGCAAATTTGCGGGGGTTACCGGTCTCGTGTCCAAAGCGATTCGCGGCAGAGACGGTTGCACGCGCGATTTCGGCTGCGGCCGTCATGAAAATCTCTCCGGCGCCATTTCATGGTTGACTTTTTTCGCGGGCGGAGCAGCGGACGTTAGGCGAAGACCGTGCGATTGCACATGGCGACAAGATGGAGCGCGGAAGTTTACGGAACACTGAACCTGCGATTTGTTCTCAGCGGAAGCCGAGGAGCTTTCGCTGTTCAGCCCAGCCGGCCGGCAGCCGCGGCGTCAGCCGCATCAATGTCTGGGCAGTGAGTTGCGGCGGTTTTTCGGCCATTGATGATGGCCGTGGTGATGTCGGGCGCCAGCCAGGGAAGACGCAGGAGGGAATAGAGGTAGGGTGCCGACACTCGCTCCTCGCGAGCGATATCATGCACGGTCAGCTTGGGGTTTTGGATCAGGCGCGCCTGGATGTGGTGAGCGCGCGCAAAGATTCTGAGCAAGCTGGGATTGGCTGGTGTCTGGTCATCGGCATTCTCGACCAGCATTCGCATTTCGCGACCGGCGCGCTTCAGGCCCACCGGCACCGTCAATCCCAGCAGATCATCCGGTGCACTTTAGGCGCTTGATGCTGCATCTTCAGATCAAGCGGCCCGGCGAGCAGCTGGGTCAAGCGGCCTCGAGAGAGCGTGATGTCGACGCGATCGGATCTGATTTCCACGCGGCAGAACAGTGCCATGAGCGCCGCTTTGACTTTGTCTGGCGCGAGGCCACCGAGTTCCTCCGCGACCTGACGGCCACGTTCGATCGGTCGGCTCCGCCCTGGACCACCGTGCGAATCATTGTCGACGGCATCGAGGATCGCTCCGGGGCCGGCGAGAAATGTGCGAAGCCTGCTGATCACCAGCGGCTTGTCGACAATCGCCGGGTGTTCGCCAGGATAGATATTGCTTGTGGAATATCTCGCCGCGGTAGATACGGTTTTGAAGGATAAGATAAAGCGCCCCACGGGAGAACTTCTGACCTCCATATTCGGCGCCGTCGGGCCGCATGCGGCGCTTGCTCTTGATCCCGGCGTCGGCAAGCGCGTCCCGAAGCGCGTGAACCGATTTGAGCGCGAGATAGCGCCGGTAGATATCGACACCGATGCGGGCCTCGGCGTCGTTGACGACGAGCTTGCGGTTTTTCACGTCATAACCCAGTGGCGGCATGCCGCCCATCCACATGCCCTTTTTC
>JALZAY010000130.1 GCA_030948025.1 Pseudomonadota bacterium | reverse complement strand
TGATCAATCCCGCCCGTGATTTTGGCAAGGTATAAAATTCGCCGCGAAACGGCACGATCCGATGATCGATCCTCAAGCCTGCCAGTTCAGCGAGACGGTCGGACTGCAATCCCGCGCAAACGATCAAGGACCGCGCGCGCCAGCTTTGCCCGGGCGTCGAAACTTCGACGGCGCGGGGGCCTTCGCGAATGGCGATGACTTCGGCGCCGAGCTGTAAATCGGCTCCTTGCGCGGTTACGATTTGGGCAATGGCCGAAGCGACCTTTCTGTAATCTACGATCCCCGTCGACGGGATCCCTAGAGCGCCAACGCCGGCGATGTTGGGTTCAAGGCGCATAAGCCCGGCGCGATTGATCCGCAGGGCCTCGATGCCGTTTTGCTTGGCGCGTTCGAATAAGGCATCCATGTGGATGCTTTCACTGGCATTGGTGGCGACGAGCAGCTTGCCGCAGGTTTCGAATTTTATGCCTTGTTCGGTACAGAAAGCCTTCGTCGCGGCGGCGCCCTCGCGGCAAAGGCGGGCCTTCAGGCTTCCTGGCGCATAATAGATGCCGGCATGGATCACGCCGCTGTTGTGTCCGGTTTGGTGCCAGGCGACGACGCGTTCTTTTTCGAGAATAATGATCGAGGAGCGACGCGCGAGCAAAATTTCGCGGGCGGTTGCAAGGCCGATGATTCCAGCGCCAATAATTGCAAAATCATAAATCATGCGGGGGTCAGCAATCGCGGGTATGAATTTACCGCCTGGTCGCGCCTTTGAAACGCACGGGATTTGTTGCGCAGCGGCAAAGCCCTCTCACCGGCAGGATTCCAGCGCCATGTCGATTTCCATTTTGTCGATTTGTTTGTCTTGTTGGAGCAGCGTACAGCTCCATGGCCGCGGCCGCAACGAGCGCCGGCGCTCCGCCATACTGGCTTTCCGTCATTTCGCGCGCTACAATCGGGTGCGCCTTCATAGTTCAATCCGCGTGACGCCCGCAATGATGGCAGGAGTTGACGCGCGGCTTTGGTCGCTTGAGGAATTGGTGAAGCAACCGTCTCGCTAGAGATTTCAAATGCAGTCTGCTTTCTCCTTCATAGCCCTGTTAGGAGTGGGCTCAATCGTCGCCGCCCTTATTAGCTGGGGCATTTCGATCTCAAACCATAGACAAGCTTGGATCAACGCTCTTAGGGACGACCTGGCTACATATCTTAAGGGAACTAGAGGTTATACATCACGCTATAGGCGACTTACTGGATGGTGACGAAAATTGCGAATTGGAACAAAAGACACGAGAAGCGAGGGGCGCCATTCTATTTGTCTATTGGCGTATCATTCTGCGACTCAATAGAACTGAGCTGATGCACGTTAATTTGCGGCAGCAGCTCGATGAACTCATGATGGTCACGAACAAAGTTCCTGATCGCGCCAAAATTGAAAGCGTTGTCGATCTGGCGCGCCAAGTTCTGAAACGCGAATGGGAAGTGACAAAATATGGCTGCTTCGCCCCTTTGGCGATCCAGCTTAAAAGATCACGGTCGTCAAATTAGGGCACTACCCAAAGCCGCAGGGAACCGCGACCGCGCCGGTCTCAACCGGTCTTCTCTGGACCACTTTTGGCGGCCGTGTCGAAAAGCTGGCGGAAATTTGTAAGTTCGGCGGGATCGATGTCCGAGATCGCCCAGTATTCGGTGCCGCCGTCGCGCCACACCTGAACGGAATAGCCGTCAACTACGAATGCCCCTGCCGGTGGCGAGCCCTGCGCGGGCAGGGCGGTGAGGCTAATGAAATGCTCCTTGTGCCGGTAGAGCAGGACAGGTGCGGGCGCGCCGGCGATGACGTCTATCCTGCCTCCGGCAAGCGGAAAGCCTTGAGGCCCCAAATCGATCACTTTTGGGGCCAGCGCGAAACGCGTCGCAAACCACGGCTTGACCAAGTGGCGATCGGAAGACGCGACATCGGCGGGCTGGCCAGAAAGAAGACCGCGTTTGTGATCGGCGACGAGTGTGCCGGCAAGGTTGGTGTCCTCGATCGCCGGGCGCAGCGCGAGCCAAGTCGAAGCGCTACCAAGTCCCGCCGCCAGGATGGCCGATGCCGCCATGGCCCGCCAGGCCGGGGTCGCGCGGGCCGCGCGCGGCGCGATGGAAGGTGCGGCCATAGCGGCGATGCGTCGGCGCAGGGCTCGCGGCGCCATCGGCTTGACGAGTTCCCGGCGCATGACCTCGCGCAGGGCATTCAGGCGGCCGTATTCGGCGGCAAGGGAAGCATTCGCGGCCAAACGTTTTTCGAAATCGAGCATGCCGGCGGCATCGAGTTCGCCATCGAGCGCTGCCTGGGTGAGAAGAGTTTCGTTGCCTGTGCTCATTTTGCCTCTGTCTTCCCCAAGGCCGCCATGAGGAGACCGCGCGCGCGGGCGAGGCGCGACATCACCGTGCCCAAGGGTACGCCGGTAATTTCGGCGATATCGCGATAGCTTAATCCATTAATGTCGCGCAGCACGAGGGTTTCCTTGAAAGGCGGCGGCAAGGCGGTGATCGCCACCTCAATCGCCGCGGCGCCGGCCTTGGCGATCAAGGCTTCCTCCGGCGTCGCTCCGTCCGCGGGCGCCAGGGTTTCGATGTCTTCGGTGGTCATAAGCGCTTTCGGCCGGTTGCGCGCGAGCCAAGTGAAGGTCGTGTTGCGGGTGATCGCGAGAAGCCAGGCGCGGGCGTTGCCGCCGGCGTAGCGATCGAGACCTCGCAGCGCCCGCAAACAGGCTTCCTGGACAATATCCTCCGCGTCGGCGCTATTTCCCGAAAGCCAGCGGGCGAGTGCGTAGGCGTCGTCGAGGTGCGGCATGACCACCGCCGCAAAATGTTCATCAGAGGGGTTCTTCGTCAAGAGTGAAGCCCCATTTCGACGTTCCGGGTTTTAGTTCCACCGTGGCAAGCTTACCATCGCCGGATCAATCCGGCAGGTTTCATTGACCGGGCCGGAAGGCCCAAGCGCGCACACCGGGATGCCAGCGTATGGACCCAATGTTGGTGTCCGGCAAGGTAGGGTCATAGAACGTGTAAAAGACTGGACTTGAGATTTCGGGCGCTGCCGCGGGAAATCGCGGCGCGCCATTCATCCCATGGGCCAAGCATTATCGGCGCGCGGATCGATGCTGTCATATGGGGACGGCCCCGATTGGAAAGTGGTTTTTCTGACGTTCTGAACGTTTCGGCGGCTTGCGGTCATATGTTAATCGATCAAATAAACCAACCCGCCGTTTTGCAGCGAAACAGGCACGGCATATCTGTTGACAACTTTACCTTCGGTAGTGACTCCCCGCGTTTCTAAAATTGCCATCTTATGAGCGTTTATATATTCCATCGTGTGGGAGAATCGCGGAGACGAGCAACATGACGTTTATCAATGTGATAGTGAACTTGAAGCTCCCGCTGATCCTGAAGCGGCGCGGGAAGGGCTGATTGAGTTCCGGAGGGGGCGCCCGTTTATTCACGTTGGTAAAACCTCCAGCATGTTACTTTTAGTATGCGAACTCGCTCGCGACAAATGAACGCCACACGTCGACTCTCAAAATTGCACCCGAACCGTCCGAGCTTTGGCGTCCGCTCATCCAGCAACACGGAACCAATAAAGCCAGCCGTGCTCAATTTAGGAATCTTCGCGCGACTTTTCGGCAAGCGCGCCGCCGCGCCGCGCATTACCGGCGCCGGAAAGTTAGCTTGGCGCGCGCCATCGACGTCTCAGTCTCCCCTAATCGATTCGTCCAAACGATACCCAAGATAGCGAACCGAATTGATGGGGTCGTAACCGAGCTGGCCGCGCAATTTCTTGCGCAGCTTACTGATATGGCTTTCAACCACGTTCTCTTCGACATCCTCGTCGAAAATTCCATAGATGGAATTGAAGATTTGGGCCTTGCTGACGCGCCGGCCGCGATGATTGACCAAATATTCAAGGATTCGGCGCTCGCGCCGCGGCAATGGCAGAGAAACGCCCTTGAGTTGCGGATCCCGGCCGTCGAAAAAGACCCGCAATTCGCCAACCACGGCACAGTCGCGCTCGCACTCGTGCCGGCGCCGGATTGCTCCGACCCTGGCCAATATTTCGCGAACATGGATCGGTTTGCGCACCACGTCATCGACGCCCGCCGCAAACAAATCCAGCGTCTGCTCGAGACAAGGTGTCTCGTTCATGGCGATCACCGGAGCACGGGTGCGGTCCTTGATCATCTTGGGATAAAGCTGCCGGTCCCGGCAGTCCCCGAGGAGAAATGCTTCGACCGCGATGAGGTCGGCGTCGGCCACCGTCGCCACCCATTCCTGAAATTCCAAGGGACAAAATCCGGCGGAGGAAACGCCTTCGCTGCCAAAACGGCATGTGTAACCAGATGTTACAATTTCACGTTCGTCAACTATCACCAACATTGAAATCTCCCGCGAATCTCTCCTTCATTCATTAACAGTTAACAACTTATGGTTAAATGTCAAATGAAAATCGCGCTAAAGTTGTTTTTTCGCGCGAACACCACAGCCCCAGGTTGTACCACGGCTCCGCTTCCGGCGGTGGTTAAGGCACCGCTTCAGCGGAATACGCGGGCATTCGCGGTCCAAGCGCCAAAACCGCGCGCCACCATATTAGTGATCCACGGGGCAAACATATTGCTTCTGGGCCGGATTATTAGCGGGCCCCGCGTGATGGCGGGCGGCCGCCAACGTCCAGCTGCCTTCCCGGTCCCTAACTCCTTGAGAAAACGCGCGCCGGTACCGGGCGAGAACGGTGGCGGTCGTCGTGCGTCGCAGGACGATCATGAGCGGTTGGGCCTTCGTTGGCTTGGCGGGATTGCTCTTGTCCCTTCGGCGGCATATTTACGCCACACCCCGAATGCGGGCTTGCGGGCCGGTCGGATAACCAGCGTGTCTATAGCATATCCGGCGGACTGTATTAATACAACTCCATGCACTATTTGGCGTTGCTGGAAAAAAGACCAAGGCGCTCGATCAAGCGGCACCTCTAAACAATTGGCGACTTGCGGATTGTGTTCGGGACTGCCCACTTGGCCCAGGGGGCACCGCTACCCGTTTGATACGCTCACCTGAGTGGGCAAAAACGGGCCTCTGCCCACCGGCCAAAGTGGACGTCCACCGCGGTGGGCAGTTCAGTGGGCAACGTGAACGTCACATAAGCGGTACAATTTAAGCGTTTGAATTGTGTTGCTTTAACCTGATGGGCAGAGGGTGCCATAGGTCGGGGAATCGTTTGATTGCGATGGTTGGAGCGGTGATGGGTCGATTCTCTTTAGCGTCTGTCTGGACGTGGGCGTTCAGGGGCGATTATGAATCCCAGCGGACCCGCGTCCTTTGTGTTCTGTTCTTCTTCTCGGGCTTTCCCGCCCTGATCTACCAGCTGACGTGGCAGCGGGCGCTATTCCGTATTTTCGGCGTCAACATCGAATCGGTGACCATCGTCGTCACCGCGTTCATGCTCGGTCTGGGATTGGGCAGCTTGCTAGGCGGCGAGCTATCTAAGCGGCAGGCGAGACCCTTGCTGCCGCTCCTCGCCGCCATCGAACTGCTGACAGGTGTCTTCGGCCTGGTGTCGCTCAATATTTTCGACAAAGTTGGCGCGCTTGCCTCGAGCCTTCCCCTACCTTTGGAGGCCGCCGCCGCCCTAGGGTTGGTGGCCGTGCCAACTCTATTGATGGGGGCCACATTGCCGGTGCTGGTCGGCCATTTGGTGCGCCGATCGGGAAATGTTGGCGGTTCGGTTGGGTTACTCTACTACGTCAATACCCTGGGCGCCGGGGCCGCCTGTCTGATCTCCACAGTCCTGTTATTTCCGTTCCTCGGCATGCAAAACTCTGTCCACGTGGCCGTGGCGATAAACGGTGCGGTGGCGCTGGGCGCACTGGCCGCCTACTGGCGCGATCGCTCCGTCGGCAGTGGCGCCATCTCCGCGTCCTTGGCACGAGGGTCCGGGGCCAAGCCTGTGCTCGGTTTCGTGCCGGTGCTGGCTCTGGCCTTCTTTGGCGGCTTGGTATCTCTGTCGTACGAAATCTTTTTTTTCCGCACGGTGTCCTTCGCCACCGGCAGCAGTGCGTCTGGCTTCGCCCTCACACTGGGCGCCTTCCTCATCGGCCTGGCGTCCGGCTCGCGCAAGGCTTCTGAGAGTTGCCGCCGGACGGTCGACGAGGCGATCCAGCGGGTGCTGCGCGACGTGATCGTCGCCAACCTGCTGGGGTTCCTTTTCCTGCCGCTGCTGGGCCACTTGGCATGGCTGGGGGCCGGCATACTGGGCGTGGCCTTGTTGATGATCTACCTGGTGGCTCGCCATTGGGGCAGCTTGCTGCCCTGTCTCGCCCATCTCGGGGTGGCCGCCGATGAGCGGGCCGGCATGCGCACGGCGCTCCTCTACCTGACCAACATTCTTGGCTCGGCGAGCGGCAGCATTTTGGTCGGGTTCGTCCTAATGGACCGGCTGGGGCTGATGGAAATTGCCGGGACACTGGTCATATGGGGCTTGGCCTGTGCCGGGCTTCTTAGCGCTGTGACGCCGCTCCCGCGGCGAGCGAAGCATTTCAGGATCGGTTTGGCGGCCGGCTTGGCCGTGGTTTGCCCGCTGGCCCTTCCGCTACTCACCGTCGATCTGCACGACCACCTGATGCGGACGGGCAGTCGCACGGCCAGGCTGCCAATTGTCCGGGTGGTAGAGAACCGCAGCGGCATCATTGCCGTCGACCAGAGCGGGGCGGTCTTTGGCAACGGTATGTACGACGGCCGGTTCAATACCGACCTGACCCATGACGTCAACGGCATCTTGCGCCCCTATGCGTTGAGCCTGTTCCATCCGGCACCGCATGACGTGCTGATGATCGGCCTCTCATCCGGTTCCTGGGCACAGGTCATCGCCAACAACCCCGAAGTCGCCTCGCTGACCATCATCGAGATCAATCCAGGTTACCTGCGGCTTGTCCAGGACACCCCGGCCGTGGCGTCCGTGCTACGCAATCCCAAAGTCTCGGTGATGACCGACGACGGGCGGCGGTGGTTGCGGTTGAATCCAGGCCGTCGATTCGACGCCATCGTCTCCAACACGACCTTCTATTTTCGGGCCAATGCCAGTAACCTGTTGTCGGTCGAATTCCTCGACCTCATCAAGGATCATCTGAAACACAACGGCATCTTCTTCTATAACACCACCGGTTCCGCTCGTGTTCAGCGCACCGCTTGCCTAAACTTTCCCCACGGTGCGCGCTTCACCAACCACATGGTGGTGTCGCCATCGCCCATCGCCTGGGATTTCGGCCGGTGGCGGCGGACGCTGGAAAATTATAGGATCGACGACCGGACCGTGGTCGATCCGTCCCATTCCGAAGACAGCGAGACCCTTGAGCATCTCATGGCCATAGAGAAAGATCTGTTGCCCGGCGCGACCGCAATTGACCCCAAGGTCATCGAGCCCTGCGCGGAAATCCTTGTCCGCAGCGCCGATAAGGACGTGATCACCGATGACAACATGGGCAGTGAGTGGCGCCACGACCTGGCATTGGAATGAATAGCGGCCATGAGCGCGACGCCGCGCAATGCTTGAATGGCCGTCACAACCTGGGCCAGCGACCATGAAGGCGCGAGCTCATGCATCCTGTTTGGCCAGCCGATCACGGCCCGCCTGTGCTTCTTCGACGCGGATCGCGAAACCGGACCGGCCCGGGTGCCCGCCTTTATGCCGACATCCGATCCGTCATCGAAACTGCCCGCCGCCGCGCCATCACCGCGCTCGACACTGACATCCGCCGATAATTGAACCGCCTTCCGGGCGGTAAGGAGGGCCGCGCCGGCTTTGCCATCGACGATGCCGCTTTGAGCTATCTGCAAATATAGCCGGAGTTGGCTGGCGGAATCGAGTCGCCAGTCATTTTTTCAAGTTTGCCGAACTGGGTTGGTGCGCTCTCCCGATAGCAAACCAGCACGGGTTTGCCGGCGGAATTCACGTCGTACGGTATGTCGGCCTCTTTGCGAGCTTCGGCGATCCGGCCGCCATCCTGCCGGTCAAGACCGGCATCAATACTTCGGCCACTGGCCGGCGCAAAAAATGGCCCGCCACCCGGTCTTGGCAAATACGGAAACATCAATTACGCCAACCGCCACATTGCAAAAAAAGCCGCGTTCTCGAAACAAAACGCGGCCCATTCTCCGATGATCAAATTCTAGAGGTCGAACAGCTTCAGAACCAGATGACTGTTCGAATCCGAGATGCGGAGCGTCCGTACCGCCAACTGCTGCTGGACTTGGAGGGTGGCAAGCTTGGTGGCGGCTTCATTCATGTTCACATCGACGAGCGAACCGACGCCGGTGGTCAGCGAATCGCTCGGATTGGAGACATAGGTCCGCTCAGTCGTAAGATTGATCGTTGTCGCGCCAGGCGTGCTCGCGGCGGGGATGATTGAACCGATGGCGGTCTCGACCTCCGTCAGCATGGTGGCGAGGCCCGTCGACACTTGGTTTTCTATTTGGTTCAAATCCTGTTCGATCGGCGTGAGAGCCGCAAGCGCCGTCATCGCGGCTGTGTTGGTCAGTCGGCTGGACATTGTATATCCCATAAAGGGGTTGAAGGTGCGGGGACATACCGGATTTTCGCCGGCACGGCGGAGCGACATGATGCCTTTGGACGCTTATAGCCGATCCAATCCGCCATGTGTGACTATTATCGAAGTATTGTTGCGGAGAGTTTAATGCCGGAGTCTACAGTCAGGCAAAGAACCAAAATGTTTCACGTGAACCTTTTTGGTACAATTGAGGCGGAAAACCTTGCAAACTCTCATACGCCGCGCGGGTTTGAGACATGTGGGATTGCGCGGAAAATTGGTAGTGGATGCCAGATGATGAGCAGCGGAAAACCTCAACGCAGCGATCTTCCGATCAATCAGCGTTGATTCGATCGGGAATGGCATTATGTGTTGCTTGCACAGCAAGCGTTCGGCTTTTATCATTGCCGCGAGGCGAGCACGCAACAAAAGGACGCACCCAGTGAAGCCATCGGCCATGCTCCTCTTTCTTTGTTTTGGCCTCTTCACAACCGACGCATGGGCGGCGTTGAAACCGGGAGACGCCACACCCGATTTCACCGTAGACGCCGCGCTGGGCGGCAAGGAATTCACATTCTCCCTCACTGAGGCCTTGAAAAAGGGGCTGGTGGTTCTCTACTTTTATCCCAAATCATTCACGAGCGTCTGCACTGTCGAGGCGCATGAATTTGCCGAAAATATCGAAAATTTCGCGGCGGCCGGCGCGAGCGTCATTGGAATTTCGGGCGACAAGATCGAGGTGCAGCGTGACTTTTCGGCCAAGGAGTGCCGCGACAAATTCCCGGTTGGCGCCGACCCCAGCTTTTCGGTGATAAAAGCCTATGACGCCGCGTTCAACATTCCGCTTGTGGGCGCGGCCTTCGCCAACCGCATTTCCTATGTGATTTCGCCCGACGGAAAGATTCTTTACGCCTACGCCGATTCCAACGCGGAGAAACACATCGAGAATACGTTGGCCGTCGTCAGGAAATGGCGCAAGGATCACAAGCCCTGAGCATCCGGGTCTCGCACTACCGTTTGAGGCCATCTTTTCTGAAACAGCTGTTTGGTCGAGCTCAGCGCGCCTGCCCGCGGGACAGACCGGCGGTCGAGGCTGGTTTCGGGAGGTTTTTGATATGTTGCAAGGCTTTGGGCCGTCCATTGCGTTGCCGGGAGTGGGCTGTGGGCCGGTTCTCTAATCGCGGCCTTTGTGGCAAACGATTCTGTATGCCTCTCGTGTGTCGGGCATCTGCCGGGTCACGGTTCTCTCCGCGGTCGGCGCATGGCCGCCGCATGAGTGACCCGGAGTCGACAAGCTAAAGCGGATGTCCTACCGATAATGCGCTTTGTTTTTCACCTGATTTCTGCACGGAGAAACCACAGCGTTTTCAACCCGTGTCTTTCGGAAAATCGACGCCGCCTCGACGCGACTCTCTTCCAAAGTTCGTGACAATAGCCTCACTCTAGGGTTAAGACCTGATTAACCATGTTATGATTCAAGAGGTTGGCAACCGGTATGGGAGGCTACCCGATGGAATCGCATTTGTTTTGGTTCAACGATGAGCAATGGGCGAAGATCGCGCCGCATTTGCCGACAAACCAGCCGGGGCCTCTACGCAAAGACGACCGGTTGATTTTGAGCGGGATCATGCAGG
>JALZAY010000129.1 GCA_030948025.1 Pseudomonadota bacterium | reverse complement strand
GGCACGGGGAAGGAACCGCGCGGGATCGCGGCGTTCTCACGTCGCATCTTCGCTCGGATGGACGCCACCGGGAAAAGCTCTATGTCGATGGAGGGCCTTCCACGACGCGGACGACCGGGCATTTGCGGATGGCTGGAAGGGAGGTCTTTCGCCATGCGGTCGGCATGGTCGCGGATGTCGTTACGGCGGCCTTCGAGGCGACCGGAACGAGTGCCGCCTGTCTCGATTGGTTTGTGCCGCACCAAGCCAACCGCCGCATTATCGACGCGTCGGCGGAAAAACTTGGGATCGGGCCAAACAAAGTCATCGTCACCGTCGATTTGCACGCCAACACGTCGGCCGCGTCGATTCCGCTCGCCCTTACGGTCGCGCGCGACGACGGCAGGATCAAGCAAGGCGACCTCGTGATGATCGAAGCGATGGGAGGCGGTTTCACCTGGGCATCGGCGCTTATCCGCTGGTGAGCTTCGCGGCCAGGGCCGCCGCCGGAAGTGTCTTGCTTTGGCGCAAATTTTGTTCCAGTGTTTCAACGGCACATCGGGTGGCTTGGCCACGGGGATGCAAAATAAGCGGTGCATCAGGACCCGGCCACGGGTGCGAGGATGCCGCCGAGTCCACGAAACTTTAGTCAAAGTATCGAAGTTGATAAACCTTAGAACGAGCGCATGTCCGCGGATCACCGGCTGTTTCGATCAGGACACGCTCCGGCTTATCGAACCAGCACAGGTCCTCGACGATTGAACGCTGCCATCAGATTTCAAAGACGGAGCCCGGTAGGCGGTTATTAGACCAGTTCTTTTCCGCGTGACTGAAACGGTTTAACGGGGTTGAAGGATGACAAAATCCGAAACCATGCGTGCTGCAGGAGACCTTGGCTTATCGGTCGCGGAACACACGGTCGATGCTCCCCAACGGACCGCGCAGCGAACCGTTACGCGTGTCGATCTCGCGGAAGCCGTGTACCGTTGTGTCGGTCTGTCGCGCAAGGAGTCGGCTATTCTGGTGCAGTCGGTGTTGGATGAACTAGCCGAGGCTTTGATCGGGGGCGAATCCGTCAAATTGTCGTCGTTTGGGCGGTTTCTCGTGCGCGCCAAGACGGAACGCGTTGGGCGAAATCCCAAAACCGGGATCGAAGTTCTGATAACACAGCGCCGCGTCATGGTGTTCAAGCCATCGAATGTGCTCAAGGCCCGGATCAATGATCTGGCGGTTGCCGATGACGAGGACGACTGAGCATTTTTGCAGTTCCTGGCAGGGAAAATTTATTCTCGCGAGAGGTAGCGCCAGCGCGCGACCCTGCAAGGGGCCTGCGAGCGAGACGGCCGGCTTGGAGCTTGAGATAAGGAGCTAGCGGCGGATGGACAAAAGCGCCGATGCGTTTCGCACGATCAGCGAGGTCGCCGGGGAGGTTGATCTGCCGCAGCATGTGCTGCGATTCTGGGAGACCCGCTTTCCTCAAATCAAGCCGCTGAAGCGCGCGGGAGGCCGGCGCTATTACCGTCCCCGCGATATCGAGGTTCTGCGCGCGATCAAACATCTCCTCTATGGGCAAGGATATACGATCAAGGGCGTGCAGCGTGTTTTGAAGCAACAGGGTGCTGGCGCGTTCGCCGCCGCGAGGGATGCCGCGAACGAGAGCCGTTCGGAGCTTTCTTTTCCGGCGGCGGGAGAATTGCCGCTACTCCAGGGCTCGCCGCCCCGGCAAGGCGAGAGGGCCGGGAATAGCACGGTCCACTCCGGCGACATGCAACCACCGGCCGAATCGCACGCCAGCGCGGATCGCGACGATTCCGCCGGCATGACCGGCGAGGGTCCGATGTGGCCTTTGGCCTTAACATCCGAACAGATCGTGCGGTTGCGGGCGGCCTTGGCCGAACTAACGGCGTGCGAAGACATCCTTGAGGCCGCACGCCGCCGGTAGCTTTGGGCGAGGCGCGCGGAGGATGGTCCGCGAAAGCGGAAACCGGGGTGCGATCCGTCCTTGCGATCGCCCGGCTTCGCACGGCGCGTTGCGCCTGAGGAGGGCTTTCTCTATAAAGGCCAGCGTCGGAGTGTAGCGCAGCCCGGTTAGCGCACTAGTCTGGGGGACTAGGGGTCGCGGGTTCGAATCCCGCCACTCCGACCAGATGGCCGCCACCCCTGGTCACTTGTGTCGGTCATTTGTAATTGTTGGCGGTTGATTGTTCGCGGGGTTGAGTGTTGCGTGCCGTTTCCGCCTAAGCCACCCTATTTACCCAGGTCAAGATATGCGCCAATCGATGCCCGATACGAACTCTCGAACCGCGTCCTCAAATGCTGCGATGAACTCCTCGATCACTTTTGTTTTACCCGCACTGAGTTGACCGTTCAGCGCTGGACGGTCATTCCCCACCGGGGCCCGTGAATGGGCGCCGGGGAGAAGTAGTGGCAGTCCTTGCCTAGTTAACCAGTCCACGCAAGAGGAAAGAGAAACATGAAAACGTCAAATATAGCTATTTTGTCCGTCCCAATGCTGGTCGCAGGGTCGATCGCGCTATCTGGATGTGGTAAGCGAAGCGCCACCAATCCTACCATGATTTCCTATTCACAGGTCGGCGTATGCAAAAGCTACGCTACGCAAGGCGGCGACCAGGAGAAGGCGAAGCCCAATGAAGGCTTTGTTATCTTCAAAATTGAAACCATCGACAATGCAAAACAGAGCGACACTTTCTTCCTCGACCCAGAGCGCTTGATGGTCGACCAAACCACCGCCGAATTTCAACAGAAAGATATATCTCGCCGAAGCCGCCGCTTTATAGATGCGGATCCGAGATTCGCGCAAGCCATGGGCGTGAAGGGCCTTGCGCGGGCCGCTTTCCCGGCGAACGAAAAAACCGACCTCAACAGCTTTGTTATCGTTCCGCTTCCCCTGGACAGCGGGTTGGGCGGGCCGAACGCCAAGCAATACTCGTTCGACCTCTTGTACGATACCACGACTACCGAAGTACAAACCGGGTCTAAAGACGTAGTCACCACAAAAACAAATGCAGCCGTAGCCAAGTACTCGGTGGTCGAAAACTGCAAAGAGTTAGCTTTCAAATAGGTAGATATTTTTCAACTCCAGCTCTGGCAGGCTTATGCCCGCACATGCGAACCCGCGCGTCGTAAGTTTAGCGCCCGGGCTCGCACCAGCGACTCGCCTGCAGCCGGTTGGTCCCCCCAGAGCGAGTTGTTGGAATTTGAAGGTGGCGTTGGCTCTGACCGCCCGGCAGAATCGGCGTCGGCGCGCCGGCTCAGGGATAAGGATGGATACGCTCGGAGCGCTTCCCGATCGAATGGCATCATTTGATCGGGAAGGAATGCCCTCAAAATCAATGAGTTGGAGCAGGCTCTTGCCGAAAAAGGCGGTCAACGTCCTTAAGGACCTGCTCTAGCTTCTGATTCAACGCATGATCCTAAGCCCAAATCGGCCTTCGTTTCGCTCGAAAGCGTTGTTGCACCACGCACGGGCCGCGCACGTGGTTGAGCTTACGGCTGTTCATCTCCTGCCCCGGGCAAGCTTTTGCGTGCGAGTGTGGCGTACGGAACAAAAGCTTGCGTTGGACGTTTTAGGCGCAAAAGGGGCAAATAGATGGCGGGGCAGTGGCCTGCAAGCCACGAACTCGCGATGGCAGCACGAGGTTTCGCGCAGGTGTTCGAGAACCAAACAATCAAGCGGTATTCGGGATGAAATTGACGCCGGAGAATGATTGTTTTCAAGGCGGCGCTTTGGCGCCGGACGAGAGCAGATTCGAGAAACCCGAAATCGGGTCCGTCCGGGAAACGACGGTGTGCGCGCATTTTGGCCGGAAGCTGCAAAAAATCTTTCTCTTGCCGTCCAACAGTTCCGAGCCGGAAAATGTCCGCATCCTCCTACGGAAGATCCAAGCAAAGCTCGACAAGCCGCCCGTTCCTGGAGACAGGTGAGAGATTGGGAATCGAGGAATGCGCCCTCATGGACGTTGGGGCGCCGGCGCTCTAACCACGCAGCAGGCTTAGCGCTTCATCGTGAATGCGGGCGCTGCAAGAGGCGACGACGTCGCCGCCTTTTGCAGGACTGCCGCCGTCCCAGCACGTCACAATTCCGCCGGCACCTTCGACGATCGGCACCAGGGCAACAATATCGTAGGCCTTGAGATCCGGTTCGATCACGCAATCCACATGGCCCGCCGCAAGCATCGCAAACGCATAGCAGTCGCCGCCATAGCGCGACAGGCGCGCCCTGGCCTCGATCCGGCGGAATGCCTTGAGCTTTGCGGCGGAGTACAATAACGGCGATGTCGTCATCAGCGTGGCCTGTGCGAGCGTCTCGCAGCGCCTGGTGGCGAGCTTGCGTTCCGTCATCCGATGATCGCAACCAGGACCGCGCCAAACCGCGCCCCTCCCATCGCCGGTAAAACGCTCCAGGGTGAAGGGTTGAACCATCATGCCATAGGCTGGGCAGCCATTGTGCAGAAGCCCGATGAGACTCCCCCACACCGGCATGCCGGCGATAAAGCTCTTGGTGCCGTCGATCGGATCGAGCACCCAAACATATTCCGCTTCGCTTTGAAGCGGACCGAATTCCTCGCCGATGATGCCGTGATGCGGGAACGTCGCCTGGATGAGACGCCGCATCGCCGCTTCCGCGGCACGGTCCGCCTCCGTCACAGGATCGAACATGCCTCCGGCGTTTTTGTCCTCGGCGCGGAGCGCAGTACGAAAGAACGGCAGAATCGTATCGGCCGCGACATCGGCAAGCTTCTCGACGAAAGCAGCGAAATCCACGGTTGTCATTGGCTGCCGGTTCCGGTCGCGCGTCCACTAGCCGCTCGTTGCCACGCTTGCGGGCTGGCCGCAAGCCAAATCCGGACCCTAGCCAGGCCCGGCGTCCGCGGGCGCTCGAAAATCCGCGACAGGCGGGCCTCCAGACGAAACGGACCACTCGTTAAGCTGGCAGATCCGCATGAGCCTTGTCTTGCGTCCGCGCGGCGATCATTCGCCTCAGCTCGGGCAGGCACGATCCGCAATTTGTACCGGCATTGAGCCGCGCGCCGACCGCCTCTGTCGAACTTGCGCCATCGGCGATCGCCGCCAAGATGGCCCGCGATTTCACGCCAAAGCACGCGCAGATTGTGGGGCTTGCATCGAAATCGGCGGACGCGCCCCTGCCCGCCAGGAGAAAGCGGCGGGCGGTGCCGTCGAGCCGCCCCAGCCGCCATGCCTCGGCAAGACCGCTCCACGGCGGCACTTCTCCCTCCCGCCCAAAAAAAAGAACTGCGTCGAGTCTTTCATGCAGGATCAGTGCCGTGCGAAAAATGCCTCTCGCGGGATCGTTGTAGCTTGCCTGCTCCGCCGCGCGTGATCTGGCGGCAAAGGTCTCGAACAAAGCCGCGAAAGGCTCGTTCGTCGCAAATCGTGCCGCATAGCCGCCCTCGATGGCGGTCCATGCAAAGACGGTGTCGCCCGGCAGCGGCACGCGTGCGCGGGCGAGAACAAAGCCATCCGCGGCGAAACAAACCGGCGCCAGCGCCGCCGGAATGGCCTTCGAGTCCGGCTGCCCAGAGTGGGGATCGGTGAAGGGGTGGACAAGCGTGCCCACGCGGGCGCGCCCCGCAGTCTCGTCGTTCCAGTGAATCGGGACGAAAATGCGGCCGGGGACTTGCGCGGCGGTGATGTTGACACGCAACACGACGTTCCCGTGCGCCGTGCTAACCCGGGTGAACCCGTCGTCGGCGAGGCCGAGCTTCGACGCATCGTCCGGGTTCACCTCGACGAAGGGATCGGGCATGTGACTAGCGAGTTTCGGCGAGAGGCCGGTGCGGGTCATCGTGTGCCATTGGTCGCGCACCCGCCCGGTGTTCAAGAGGAAAGGAAAGTCCGCATCCGGCGGCTCGGCCAGAACAGGCTCCTCGATGGCGATGAAACGCGCTCGCCCCGAGGGCGTGAAGAAGCGCCCCTCCGCGAACATTCGCTTTGTTCCGCCCGCACCGCCGACGGGGGCCGGCCATTGTAGCGGCGCGAGCGCATCGTAATCGGTGTCGCTTAACCCCGCGAGGCCACCGAGATCGAAGTCGCGGGTTCCATTGTTCTCGAACGCGGAGAGCGCGGCATGCTCGCGGAAGATCGCGGCCGGACCCGGATAATCGAACGCGGCGCCAAAGCCCATCCGCTTGGCGACTTCCGACACGGCCCACCAATCGGGCTTAGCCTCCCCCGCGGGCGGCGCGAAGGCACGCTGGCGCGAGATTCGCCGCTCGGAATTGGTCACCGTCCCGTCTTTTTCTCCCCAGGCAGCGGCAGGCAAAAGCACATGCGGGCCGGCGCCGATCGTATCGGTCGAGCACACATTATCCGAAATGACGAGGAGATCGAGGTTGGTCAGTGCCGCGCAAACCTGGTCGGCGCGCGGCAGACTCACCGCCGGATTAGTGGCCATGATCCACAACGCCTTGATGCCGCCCCGCGCGATGGCCTCGAACATCGCGACGGCCTTGAGGCCCTCGTGCTGGGCCATGCGCGGCGCCCCCCAGAAACGGCCCACGCGGTCGATCTCGGCCGCCGAAAACCCCATATGCGCGGCGAGCTGATTGGCGAGCCCGCCGACTTCGCGCCCGCCCATCGCATTCGGCTGCCCGGTCAAGGAAAACGGCCCGGCGCCCGGAATGCCGATGCGGCCAGTTGCAAGATGGCAATTGATGATGGCGGTGACCTTGTCGGTGCCTTGCCAGGATTGGTTGACCCCCTGGCTATAAAGCGTCAAGACCCGTTTTGTTTCCGCCCAACGATCGAACAAGGCCGCGATGTCCGCGCGCGCGGCGCCGCATTTTTTGGCGATGGTGGCAAGGTCTGGCGCGATTCGGCGCGCCGCGGCAAGCGCGGCTTCGAAACCCTCGGTGTGCGCTCGGGCAAAGGCGTGGTCGATAAACCCGCCGTCGGCCAAGTGAATCAGAAGGCCGCAGAACAAAACACCGTCCATGCCGGGCTTAATCGTTAGCGCGAGATCGGCGCTGTCGGTCGTCGCCGTGCCACGGACATCGATGGTAGCGATGCGCGCGCCGCGCTTCTCGCGCGCTTGCTCCATCCGTTGATAGAGCACCGGATGGCACCAGGCCGCATTCGATCCCACGAGCACCAGGAGGTCCGCCTCGTCGAGGTCTTCGTAGCAGCCTGGCACCGTATCCGACCCGAAGGCCCGCTTGTGCCCGGCGACCGAGGAGGCCATGCAGAGGCGCGAATTTGTGTCGACATTGGCGGCGCCGATAAAGCCTTTCATCAGCTTGTTGGCGACGTAATAATCCTCGGTGAGCAATTGGCCCGAAAGATAGAACGCGACGGCGTCCGGACCATGCCTTTCGATGGTCCGCCGCAATCCTCCGGCAATGCGATCGAGCGCGGCGTCCCATGTCGCGCGCGCGCCGTCCACGATCGGATGCAGGAGTCGCGTTTCGAGCCCCAAGGTCTCGCCGAGCGCGGAGCCCTTGGAACAGAGGCGGCCGAAATTCGCCGGGTGGCTCTTGTCGCCGGTGATGGTTGCCCCGCCGGCGCCATCAGGCATTGCCACGACGCCGCAGCCGACCCCGCAATAAGGGCATGTCGTATGAACGCCCGGCGCTTGTGCGTGGGCATTCATCAGTAGACGTCCGTCTGATACCGGTGTTGCGCCCGGAGGTCCTTCACGAAAGCCTTGGCGGAGGCCGCATCCATCTTGCCGTGTTCGGCGCAGATTTGAACGAGCGCCGCGTCAACATCTGGTGCCATGCGGGTGGCGTCGCCGCAGACATAGAAATGGGCGCCCTTGCCGAGCCACGCCCAAAGATCGGCGCCATCCTCGCGCATCTTGTCCTGCACATAGACTTTCTTTTCCGCATCGCGCGACCAGGCGAGGGAGAGCTTGGCGAGCGTGCCCGCCGCCTGGAACCCCGACAGCTCGTCCTCATAGAAAAAATCGGTGGCGCGCCGCTGGTGGCCGAAGAAGAGCCAGGCGGGCCCCTTGGCCTTGGTGGCCATGCGTTCTTGTAAAAACGCCCGGAACGGCGCGACGCCTGTTCCCGGACCGACCATGACGATGGGCGTATCTCCGGTGGCGGGCAGCGCGAAATCATGCGCGCGCTGGATATACGCCTTGACCTTGTCGCCGGACCGCAAAGCCGCGCCAGCGAAGGTCGAGGCGACCCCAAGCCGTTCGCGCCCATCTATCGCATAGCGGACCTGGTCGATGGTGAGCGCGACGCGCCCCGGCCTCGCCTTGTACGAAGAGGCGATTGAAAAGAGCCTCGGCTGCAGCGGCTCCAGGATCTCGACGAAGGCCTCGGGATCGGGCCGCAACTTCGCGAATTTTTCAATTGCCGCGAGCACATCGAGCGTCGCGGCGTCGCCGTCCGGGTCTTCCCCTTTTGCCAAGGCTTTTGCCTTTGCCCGGGCGAGGCCGCCGGTGATGTAGGAGATAAGTTCAAACAGCATATCAGGCGCGAGCCCGAGCGAAACGTCTTCGCGGAACACTTGGTGCAATGGCTTGCCGGCGACGGGAAAATCAGGCGGCGCGCCGATTGCCGCGATGACCCGCTCGACGAGGCCTTCGTCGTTCATGGGAAAGATGCCGAAACTGTCGCCCGGTTCATAATCGAGACCGGCGTTCGAAATATCGAACTCGACGTGATAGGTCGCCTTTTCCGACCCTTCGCGGTTGAGCCTTTTCCGCGCGACAAACACCGCCTCGGCCGGGGAGTTTCGCGAACGCCCCGGACGGATATCGGCGTCGAGGGCCTTCGCGGCCGCCTTGGCGTCGGCTTTCGCCTTGGCTTCTTCCGGGTCGGTCGCGCCGCCGCCCATTTCCTCGACGAGCGTTTTCAGCATTCGGGCGGTTTCCTTGGCGCCCGGCACACAGAGGTTCAGGCGCTCTTCCGCCTGCGTCGCGATGGCGTTGGCATAGTCCTCGCAATTATAGCCGCATTGACCGCAGTCCTGCTGCCCCATCGCGGCCATCATGCGCCGGCGCAGAGGGCGGCCGCCGGCGAGCTTCATGCGCTCGCCGAGCGGCAAGGTTTGATCGTGCCAAGGTGCGCCGTCGTCCTCTAACCCCGGCGCCACTGCTGCCGGGGCAAGGGTGGCGGCAAGCGCCGCGCTCTCCGGCGCGGGGAGGGCGGTGCTGCTTTGCGAATCGGACGCCAGAAGGCCCGCGAAAAACCCATTAAGCCATGCGCGCTGCTCGGGCGAAAAAGGCGCGTTTTCCGGAATCATGGGTGCCGCAGTCGGCGGACGGTAAATGGCGTTCATGCGTCTTGTCCTTCGGCGAAACTCTTGAGCGCGACAACCTCATGCCGCGCGGAAAAGTCTTGAAAGCTTTCGGCGGCGCCGGTGCGATGCGAGAGATAGGCCTTGAGCAGACCTTCGACCCTCGCCGGCGCGTCTTCCGCTTTGACATCGCGCAAAATCTCGCGCCCGATCGCGCCCGTGGCGCCAAAGCCGCCGCCGGCGACGATGTGATAGCCGTCCACCGTATCGCCCTCCTCGTTGACGCTAACCCGCGCGGCGACGAGCCCGATGTCGCCGATGTAATGCTGCGCGCAGGAATGATGGCAGCCGGTCAAATGGATATTGACCGGTTGATCGAGTTGTACCCGCGCCTCGCACCACGCGACGATGTCCTCGGCGTGGGTCTTGGTGTCGGCGGCTGAAAACCGGCACCCGCGCGAGCCCGTGCAGGCGATCAGCCCGGCCCGGATCGACGATGCCCGCCATTCGAGGCCAGCCTTTTCCACCGCCTCCTTGGCCTCATCCAGACGCGCCTCGGAAATTCCCGAGATCAGAAGGTTCTGCCAGACAGTTAGGCGGATATCGCCATCGCCGAGATCGCGCGCGATTGCCGCGAGCGCGCGTATTTGCGCGCAGCTCATCTTGCCAACCGGAAGTACGACGCCGAGATAGAAAAGACCCGGCTGTTTTTGCGGATGCGCGCCAATATGCGCCTGCCGGTCTTGCGCCGGGCGCGGCCGGATGTGTTTTGCGTCGACGCGCGCAATCGGGCGGCCGAGCTGTTGCTCGACCTTGGCGAGAAAACCGTTAAGACCGCCCGCCTCGGCCGCGTAGCGGTCGAGCACATATTTCAGCCTCGCCTTGGTCCGGTTGGTGCGGTCTCCCTCGGCAATGTAGACGCGCACGATCGCGTCGGCGACCTCGGCGGTTTCGCCGGGCTTGACGACGGCGCCGGTCTCGCGCGCCAGATCCCGGTGCCCGGTGATGCCGCCGA
>JALZAY010000128.1 GCA_030948025.1 Pseudomonadota bacterium | reverse complement strand
TCAAAATCAACCGGTCGTCTTTGCGGAGAGGCCCCGGCTGGTTTGTCGGCAAATGCGGCGCGATCTTCGCCCATTGCTCATCGTTGAACCAAAACAATGCGATTCCATCGGGTAGCCTCCCATACCGATTGCCAACCTCTTGAATCATAACATGGTTAATCAGGTCTTAACCCTAAAGCTCGGGACCAATTCCTCGCGAATGCTTCCTGTTAGCGCGAATAGCTTGCCCGTAGGTTGCGCTATATCTCCGACCGAGCCATTCGTCGATATCGATCTCATGTGCGAATCAATCGCGAACGAGGCTCGTTCGGCCTTCACTTCGCCTTCCGAGGCTTGCGTTCCGGAGCGCCCGATTTGACACTAGGCTGCGTTACGGAGGGTGGATCGCTCGCCGGAAAGCTATCGGCAAGTTCGCGATCCAGCTGCTTTTGCTCGTCCGTGCCCGAATTTTCCTGCTTTGGTTTTTTGTCAGTCTTGGTCTTTGCTTTTGCGGTCATGGTGCGCTCCCTTGAGGCGGCGTGCTGCCAAGAAACGAATGCGATCTTCAACTGTTCCATCGTACGCCCTGTTGCCTTTTTTCGGCTAAGGGCCTCTGGAGCCAGGTCATTCGGCTAGGATGCGCGCCGGCGGGAAGACAACCTCGACCAAAGTGCCCTCGTGTTCCTTGCTCTTGATGGTAAGGGAGGCATGATTGGCCTCGGCCAAGGCCTTGGTCAGCGGCAGGCCGAGCCCGGTGCCGCGCGACGGCCTCGCGGTGGCAAGCCGCCGAAAGGGCTCGAAAGCCACGCCGATGCCGGCCTCGGACATGCCGACCCCGGTATCCCGAATGCGAATAACGGCACTTCCAGCATCGGCGAGCGCGGTGGCGACAAGGACTTGACCGCCCGGCCGGTTGAACTTCACCGCGTTCGACAGAAGGTTCAAGACGATCTGGCGAAGCGAACGCTCGTCGGCGAGAATATTGGGAAGCGCTGGCGACAATGAGAGCCTCAGGGCGACCCGCTCGCGGCTTGCCTGCGGCTGCATGATAGAGACGCACTCGGAGACAATGCGATTGGCGTCGATCGATGCAAATGCGAAATCCATCTTGCCTGCCGCGATCTTGGAAAGATCAAGAAGATCGTTGACGAGACTCATGACCAGCGTACCCGAGCCATGAATATCGCCTAGATAATCCTTGTAGCGCTGATTGCCGATCGAGCCGAAACGCTCGTCCATCATGACTTCGGCGAAGCCAAGAATCGCATTGAGCGGCGTCCGGATTTCGTGGCTGACCCTGGCGAGAAAATCCGATTTCAACGCGCTTGCCCGCTCGGCATCCTTGCGGGCTTCCTCAAGCTCTCGCTCGACCTTTTTCCAATGCGTGAGGTCGCGCAAGAGAGTGCAAAAGCGCGCCGCCTGTTCCTCGTCGATGTCGGGCGATGCCCCGATGCGGCCAAGCGTCATGAAGACCGGAATAGTCCCGCCTTGCCGAGCGAGGCCGATGACCTCGCGCCCCCGATTGAGCAGACTGGCGGCGCCATGCGATTTCAGCCCGTCGAAATAGGCGTTCGCCAGCGCCCGGCTTTCCGGCGCGATCAAGCTGGTGAAATGCTCACCCGCCACCTCGTTTTGATCGTAGCCGAAAAGCGCCTCGCCGGAGCGGTTCAGACTCAGAATTCGCCCTCGCGCATCGAGCACGGCAATGCCGTCCATCGCGGTATCCAAAATGGCGCTTAGTTCGCGAAACTCGCTTTTTAGGCGGCGCAGCTCCTTTTCGAGGCTTTCGCGGCTGCTTCCGGCGCCCGGCCGCGACGGGGGGAGCGCGGCCCTTGGCGGCCCCGGTTCGATGGGTTCGTTCCCGTGGCCCACGGCTCCTGGGCTGGCCGGCGGCGTGGCGCGCGCCTCAACGGAAGTTGCCTCCTCCCGCCGGTCAAAAACATCGAGGACCGCACCGGCAAACAGTGGCGGCGCTCCCCCGGCGCCGGTGCGGCGGCAAAGGAAGGTGATGGTTCGCGTAGCCCTGCCGACGCGAAAATACAGCGTTTCGATGGCGGGCGCGGCATCGAGGCCGAGGTTCGCGGCAACATCGGCGAGCCGTTGCGAGCAGCCTCCCTCGCCGCCGGAAAGAAAGCGGAAAAGGCCATCGAGATTTTTCGCGCCGCACAAATGCAGCAGGCTTTCGCTGGCGAGAATCAGCTTGTCCGGGTGCGCCGCATGCTTGCCGCGCATCGCTACAATTGGCATATGGGAAGCAAGCCCGGACGGCAGGACGGCCAAAGCATCCGCGATGTCTTGCCGGGTCAGCCCCGGCGCGCAGCAAAACCCGGTTATGCAACCTTGAGCTTTCTCCGCCGGCATGGATCACCTATACGAAATCCTAGCAGTGCGACCGCCGGAGGTCCCCCGGCCGCATTTTTTTCCGGGCGATTAGATCAACCTATTCTTAAGCTCGATAGTTGCAATACGGCAACATCGCGATTTAGTTTTCTCCTCTTGCGGGACATCGTGTGCGGCCTTGCAATCAAAGATTGATCCTTTTACGGTCCGGCGCATTCCGGCACGCCGCCATAGCTCAGTTGGTTAGAGCGCTAGATTGTGGATCTAGAGGTCCCCCGTTCGAGCCGGGGTGGCGGTACCAAGTTTCAGAATTCATCGCATCCAACGGGCTTGCCAAGCCCGGGCTGACCGCCAGCTTGTGTCAGGGCTGGTAACTGTCGCGGGCGGAATCGACAAGACCACGGCTCGTGATCACGATCCAGCCGGCGCCGCGCCGTTCGATCGATTTCACCATGCCGGCGCCGGGTATGATCTCTCCCGGCGCGACCTCGATCGAGCCGCGCGGACTTTCGACGAGAGCAATCCCGTCGTAAACATCACGGACAACCCAGTTCGTGATCAATTGCGGATGTCCCTTCGCGCTTTCAAGCGGCGGCGTTGCCGGCGCAACGGCAAGTTGCGCTTGTTTCCCAGCGGCAACCTTACCCGGTGCCGAGGCGGCGCCGATTGATGCGGTAGCAAGCGGCGCCGCGATCTGCCTCTCAATGCGATCGAGCCGCTCGAGAACTTGGGAAAGTTTCGCGGCGGGTTCGCGCTGCAGGTGCTCGACCTTACCAGCAAGTTCGGCGATCGAAGCGCTGGTTTCCGTGTTCACCGCTTCGAGACGCGACTTCAGGCCTTCGAGCGCGGTGGTATCCTTCGCAATCTGGCTCTGCGCGGCGCGCAAAGCCTCGGCGTTGGCTTTGAGGGTCCGGATATCCTCGGCCATTTTTTGCGCCATGCGGAGCAACTCGCTACGCTCTACGCTCACTTGGGTCCCGACAGTCCGGGCGGGCGGCGGCTTCAACGCGTAAAGCGGTGAATAATTGCCGGAAAAATACGACCCCGCCGCCCATGCGAAGCCAAAAAGACAGGCTGCCAGGGCGGCGTGCAAACCATAGCTGAGAAGCTGCTCGAACCGCGGCTGCGCCCGTCGCGCCGATGCTGCTTCGGCCGCCTTGAAAGGCACAAGGCCGGAGGCGACGCCGTGCTTCGAGTCCCTGCCCCGCGCGCCTGCCGTGGGGACATTCGCGCCGTGCGGGCGGGCTGCGGCGGGTTCAGGAACGGCTCCATCTGGAGAATCGTCCATGCGCGCGCTCCAAAGGTTGGTTAAGGCTTTGGTAACAAGCCTTGCGCGCATTCCCTTAAAGTTGCGTTAACGGATTGCGTGGCGGGAACCACACTAAAAAGCTGGCGCGAAAGAACCTTCTTGGCCTTCAGAACGTTGTGCCCGGCGGTAAGGGAGGAAGCTATTAGGGGAGGACGCTATGATGAAACGGCTTTTTGTTGCGCTCCTGTGCGCGACTGTCATCGGAATCACTGTGGTTCAAGCTCAGACCGGCACTGACCCGGCCCCCCGGCCCAAAGCCACAAGACTTTTGAACGAAAATTATTTGACTTCGACGGGAGAGACCGTCCCCCACCCTGGCGTGTCTCAAGGCGCCGCAACCACGGGCCTCGACCGCCGGATCGAACAACAAAACGACCGCATTAATCAAAGCATCTGCAGCAATTGCAACTAACATTAGCAAGGACCGGCGCGCGTCCTGCGTGGACATGATACGCTACCTGTATCCGCCCAATACTCAAGGCGCGGGGAGGAGAGATTCGTGCGTATCGGGGGCAAGGCTTTTAGGACTATTTGGCCCAGCAGCGACGCGGCGAGCGTCCAAATCATCGATCAGACGCGGCTGCCGCATGAATTCGAAATTATTTCGATCAAGACTGCCTCCGAGGCGGCTCGCGCCATCAAGGATATGCAAGTGCGTGGCGCGCCCCTCATCGGCGTGACCGCGGCTTATGGCGTCGCGCTGGCGATGCGCGCCGGGCCATCGGACGCGAATCTCGACACGGCTTGCGCCGTTCTCGCCGCAGCGCGGCCGACTGCGGTCAATTTGCAATGGGCGCTCGCCGCGATGCGCCGGCACCTCTTGGCCTTGCCTCCATCCGAACGCGGCGGGGCCGGCTTCGCCCATGCCGGCGCGATCGCCGAACAAGACATCGCCCTTTGCGAAGCGATCGGCGAACATGGGATCGCGCTCATTCGCGCCGCTAGCGCCCGCAAGCAAGGCAGCAGAGTCAATATCCTGACCCATTGCAATGCGGGCTGGCTGTGCGCGGTCGATTGGGGCACCGCGACGGCGCCAATTTACAAAGCCCATGACGAAGGGATTGCCCTGCACGTGTGGGTCGGCGAAACGCGGCCGCGCAATCAAGGCGCTTCGCTGACCGCCTGGGAACTTGGCCAGCATGGGGTGCCGCATACGATCGTCGTCGATAACGCGGGCGGCCATTTGATGCAACACCGAATGGTCGATCTCGCGATCGTCGGGACCGATCGGACGACCGCCTCGGGCGACGTGTGCAACAAAATCGGCACCTATTTGAAAGCGCTCGCGGCCCATGACAATGGCGTGCCGTTTTACGCCGCCGCGCCCTCGCCATCCATCGATTTCTCGATTTTCGACGGCATTGCCGAAGTCCCGATAGAGATGCGATCCGCGCTGGAGGTCACCCATATCGCGGGGCTCGGCGTCAACGGGCGCATCGAGACCATCCAGCTCGCTCCTTCTGGAAGCAAGGCCCTCAATTACGCCTTCGACGTGACCCCCGCCCGGCTCGTAACGGGTCTCATCACCGAGCGCGGCGTGATCGTGGCCAGCCGCGAAGCTCTCGCCAAGGCGTTTCCCGGCCGCGTCGCCAAGCCATCCTGACTTGCTGGCCGCTCAAATGCAGCGTTTTGCTAGTGTCTTAAGTTCCGCCTTGGCCTTCTTTTGGTAACCTATGTTGCCGCAATCAAATGTCCGGCCGAGCCCAGCGGGCGGAGCCAGATATCTTGCCTCGCTAGCAGCTACCTTGCCCGATTTGATTTTTTGCCCGACCGGCGGTAGGCCAAAGACTATTTCGCGCTAGCCAAAGTGCCTTGCGTAGGCGGCTCGGGGATGGTCAAGTCGGCGTTTCTCGCGGCGCTCGCCCGAGAAGCGTCCGCTCGGGCGTCGCCATTGAGAGGGCAAGGAGCATGGCTGCAGCCGAGGAAGAAGGCGTCCGCCAGGCGATCATCGGCGCCTGCCTTGCCATGAACCATAACGGCATCAATCAGGGGACCGCTGGCAATATTTCGGTGCGCTGGAACAGCGGCTTGCTAATAACCCCTTCCGGCCTCCCTTATGAGGAAATGGCGATTGACGATATCGTCTTCATGAACATGGACGGGAGTTATGAGCACAGGCTTGCGGCCTCATCGGAATGGCGGTTCCATCGCGATATTTTGCAAGCGCGTGGGGACGTGAACGCCGTGGTGCATGCACACCCTATTCATGCCACCGCCTTCGCGATCTGCGGCATGGAGATCCCGGCGGTGCATTATATGATCTCCGCGGCGGGAGGCCCTACGATTCGCTGCGCTCCCTATGCGCCCTATGGCACGGAGGAACTGTCGAACGCGGTGTTGGAAGCGCTGAGTGGCCGGTTGTGTGCGCTGCTCGGCAACCACGGCATGGTCGCCACCGGCCCCGATCTGCGCGAGGCGATATGGCTTGCCATCGAAGTCGAAACGCTCTGCAAGCAATATGCGGTGGCCCTACAGGTCGGCACCCCGCGCGTGCTTGAAGCCGATGAGATCGAAAAGACGATTGAAAAATTCAAGGATTACGGCCCCCGGCGCAAGCCGCGTGCGGCACAGGTTTTGACCGGGAGCTAGGTAGTATCTCACGCAAAGAAATACAATCATGAAGCAACTCTCGTTCCGCTCTATTTGCGGGCGCTCGCCGGCCGCCGCCGCAGTGGTCTTTTTCCTTGCTCCAGTGGCGGCGGCTTGCCCGCCCAAGGCGCTCGGCGTTGCCCGCACCTTGGAGGTGGGGACGTCCGGCGGCCTGCAAGTGGGGCTGAAAACCTATCCGCGAAGCCTAGCGCTCGACGACCGCGAAATCGTGCTTACCTTCGACGACGGGCCCTCCGCGCAAACCACACCAAAGGTGCTCGACGCGCTCGCCAAGGAATGCGTGAAGGCGACATTTTTCCTCGTCGGCCGCAATGCGGAGGCCTTGCCCGCTTTGGTCAAGCGCGAAATCGCGGAAGGAAATACCGTCGGCCACCATACATTTTCGCATCCCGCCGCGACATTGCGGGGATTAAGCGAAATCGCGGCGCAAGAAGAGATTC
Organism: Pseudomonadota bacterium; assembly: GCA_030948025.1. Taxonomy (GTDB): domain Bacteria; phylum Pseudomonadota; class Alphaproteobacteria; order Rhizobiales; family Beijerinckiaceae; genus Methylocapsa. Next base: position 3,575 of record JALZAY010000128.1, on the reverse strand, counting down.
TGCGCGGCTTCGAAGCCGACGACAGGTCCGGCTATGGCACGGCCAGCAGCGCGCCAAAGGTGCGGTTTTTCCGGTTTCCTGGGTTTGCTGATACGCCGGCGCTCGTGGCCTGGCTTTCGGCCAAAAATATCGCGGTTTTCGGCGCCGACTTTTGGGCCTCGGACTGGGTCACCATGACGCCGCAGGCCGAACTCGCCTTGATCCTTTCGCGGCTCGATAAGGAACGGCGCGGGATCCTGCTCCTTCACGATACCAAGCAGCAGACGGCCGCCATGCTGCCCGATCTTCTGCAAGAACTCAAAAAGCGCGGCTATAAAATCGTCAATATCGTAGCCGGCACGAACCCCGCCCCAACGCGCGCGGCCCCGGAAGGCTGGACGCCGGAGACGGAAAAAATCATCGCCGCTGTTTTTGCCAAGACGCATCGCGCCGCCAAGGCTCACGGCCCGGCCGGCGCGGCGACGGAGCCAAGCGGGCAGGGGGGCAACCCTTCGCCCAAATAAGAAATGCAAATAATAAAGGTATGGTGCGGCCAAGAGGACTCGAACCTCCACTGGTTGCCCAACTAGCACCTCAAGCTAGCGCGTCTACCACTTCCGCCATGGCCGCGATTGCCCGCACGGTGGAAAGCGCGAGCGCTCCCACGGGCAGGCGCGTCGTCTAACAAATCGGCGCTTACGTGGCAAGGCGGCGAGCTGCGTCGTATGCGCCGAGCGGTCAAACCGAAAAGAACTCTTCACCCCCTTTCCATGAAATCATGGCGAAGCCCTTCCAATTAACCCTCGCCTAAAGAGCGTTCACCATATAAAATCAAGAACGAGACTTCGGCCGGGCTGTACTAGCGGACAGCTGCCGGAGCCCAATTTGAAGCCTGTTTACGATGAGGCAATCATGCCGTCCGAACTTCTCAAAAATCTTATGGAGCAAGCCCACGAGGGACGTCTTGTGCTTCCGGACTTTCAGCGCGACTTTGTTTGGAAACCCCAAGATGTAACTAAATTACTCGCGTCCCTGTTGAATGGCTATCCGATCGGCGGCCTTCTATTTATGGAGAACCCTGCGCTTTATGGCCAACGCTCGCTCGATGGTGTCCCGGCCGACAGCAATCAATCACATAGCGACACGCGCCTGGTATTAGACGGGCAGCAGCGACTAACCTCATGTTATCGAGCACTTTTTAACAATAGCGGAGTTGATCGTTATCCTGGGCGATATTACTTCGACTATGGAACTTTTCTAAGCAAACCCCGCTTTGCGAAATTCAGAAGTGGAAGAACTTGTTATATTTGTAAAGGAAAAAGAGGTAAAAACGACCCTTTCTGACACAGCAAAAGAACAAGCTCGCGGCTTGTTTCCACTAGATATTATTCTTCAGGAACCGCGCGGTACGAGTTACAGTAAATGGCTCTCTGATTATACTTTTTCAAAGGCCGCTGGCGATCGGGAGAAACACGACAAGCTTTCACAGCTGCAATCTGATTTCATCCGACGTTTTATCGAAAAAATTACCGGTTACCAAGTACACTATGAAGAGATAAAGAAAGGTACATCCTCAGACGTTATTTGTACAGTCTTTGAGACAATCAACACGACAGGTAAGCGTCTTACAGTTTTTGACCTATTGGTTGCCAGATGCTACCCTTATGAAATGAATCTCAGAGATAAACTTGATGCAGCTCTAGATAGAGCATTTATTAAGCGTTTTGATCCTGATGGTGAGGGTATAACGCCGATTGCTATTCCTCGAATTATTGCGTTAAAAGAAAAAGAAACAGCGCGCAGAGGAGAAATTCTGGAGTTATTACCAGATGTAATCAGAAACACTGGGATTACGCGGTTGATGCATTAGAGCAAGCTTTGGAACTTATGACAACACGCTATGGTTGCTTTGGTGAGCGGTTTATTCCGTTGGTCGACATGGTTTCACCAATGGCTGTAATCATATCGTCTAGAAAGTTTAGACATACTGATGAGCATCTAAAAATGCTCGATAAATGGTATTGGCGCTCAGTATTCTCACAGTATTACATTAGTGCTACTGAAACGAAGCTTCAACGGACGGTCCGGCAGTGGCTAAGCCGAGAGGGCGAAAAGGAAGGACGGTTGGACAATCCAAACAACGAGCCAGAAAGTGTGCACGACTTTACTTACAGATTATCTGTTCTTGAGGATGTATCGCGGGTCGACAATGCGGTCTATCGGGGAGTTATGTCCCTCCTTTTATCGCAAAAGATTCGAGATTTTGGGCCGAGCCGTAAAATGTTTGCAATGGTACCTTGGGAGGAGCTCGAAGACCATCACATTTATCCTAAGCGCTTTCTCTCACCATACGGGATCAAGGGCGAGAGGGTGAATAACATAGCCAATCGCACGCCTCTGACTCGCGTCACGAACTCCGCTATCGGGAACACAGCTCCGCACGTATATCTGACTGATTCGAAGGTCGTAGGGTCGGAAGCAATTGATCCTGTTATTTCCGAGCATCTAATCGACCCAAACCTTGTCCACGAACCGTTCACGGAGGCACTATACGAACGGTTTCTTGCTGCTCGAAAGACGAAAATTCTTGCATCCATAGGTGAAGCGGTTAACGCCGAGCCGATAACCGAACAGCCTGACATTGTGTAGCCTTCACGGCATTATGTTGACACGGGAAAACCTGCCCTCCCTCATGCCGTCCGGCGACGCCGCCCCGGTCGAATGGCGGATTTCGGACGCGCTCGTGCCCTATGCCGATGCCGTGGCCTTTATGGACGCGCGGGTCGCGCGCATATCGGCTGGCACCGCGCCGGAACTCATCTGGCTTCTCGAACATCCGTCGCTCTATACGGCCGGGACGTCCGCGCGGGCGACGGATCTCGTGGACGCGCGTTTCCCCGTGCACAAGAGCGGCCGGGGCGGACAATTCACGTACCATGGGCCGGGCCAGCGGGTTATTTATGCGATGCTCGATCTCAATCGCCGGAACCCGGATCTGCGCGCTTTCGTGGGCGCGTTGGAAGACTGGGTCATCGCGGCGCTGAGCACTTTCAAGGTCATGGGCGAGCGGCGCGCGGATCGCATTGGGGTCTGGGTTTCCCGGCCCGAGAAGGCGCGCGGCAAAAACGGCGAGATCGCCGAGGACAAGATCGCCGCGATTGGGATCAGGGTCCGGCGCTGGGTGTCGTTCCATGGCATATCGCTCAATATCGCGCCGGATCTTACCCATTTTTCCGGAATCGTACCTTGCGGCATTTCGGCCGCGCATTTTGGGGTGACTAGTCTTCGCGATCTCGGGCTTCCAACCACCGTGGCCGAGGTTGATGTAGCCTTGGGCCACGAATTTGAGCGCATTTTCGGAAAAATAGAGCGGGTGTGAAACTTAACAGACTTGACTGACGAGGATTTACGCGAACTTTTCGCTAGTGAGCGCTTCCTTGCCAATCAAACGATTCCATTTAATCGGGAAGCGCCCTAGGTCATGATCTCATAAAGGGGATTCCCGAATCGGCAAGAGAATGATTCAACCTTCAGATCATGGAGGTTGGAATGGCTCGTTTTGATTTGACGGATGTCGAGTGGTCGGTGATTTCGCC
>JALZAY010000127.1 GCA_030948025.1 Pseudomonadota bacterium | reverse complement strand
GCCCGGCGTCACTTGTTCTGGAGGGTGTGAATCTGGCGCGCGTACAAGGGCAATCGCATTGCTTTTTGCGTTCGGCGCGGCGATGTGAATGTATTTCTTCTTTTCTACCGCACTCATTTTGTCAAAATGCACTTTAACTGCTGGAAATTTGTGTCTCCTCGCTGCTGCTGCGGTTCTCGGAAGCCCTTTGTGCCCTGGCATGGCAAATCCTCCTTTTCGGTTGTCACAGATTAATTTGCATTATTTTCCACCTATCGTGAAAATTATGGCAGCAAATTTCGGACGCCATTTGAGACCGCGAGGCCAATTTGCGACGCCAAAAAAGTCGATGCTGCCGCTGAAGAAAGCTGATTTGATGCAACCGATTGCTTCGCTCCTTTCGCTGGGGGTGGCGATTTTTCATTTGGGCCAAGAGTAATCGTCAGATCATGCGTGCGGTCTCGCTTTGTATTAAAAAAATTCCCTCCTGTATTCGCGGAAACTCTAACCAGCGTCCAGGTCGGCGTTATGTTCCCGCTGGAAATTATTTCAAATTTCACTTCGTGAGAAATCACATTCTTATCCGAAGGATCGCCAGCATCGCCCACGTTGCGAGTAAGCGCTAAAGTAGCAAGCCATTCTTTGAGCTTCAAATCGCTTTGAAGGAGCAGTGAGCCCTGAAACGGATTGCCAGCTGCGCAGTTGAGTTTATTCTTCATAAGTTCCGGTACGGTGTAATACGCACCAACTTGGTCTATGCGGGTTGCTTCTGAAGACAGGCTTGCTCCAATGCCGAAATTATAATTCTGAGCCGTCGGCACGACAATATTACCAGGAAACATCGTATTGGCCGGGATTATATGTGTATTAAGTGTCACCCCAGGATTAAGGCTGGTTGATTCAACAATTGTCAAATTGAGCTGAACCTGTGCACCCCACGTATCTAGCCATTCAGTCAAGCGTTTCCCACCATTTAGTCCCTTCGCGGCGAGCTGCTCGTCAGTTAAGATAACATATTGCACCGCGTCTTGGACTTCGCAGTGGACCCTCCTGACTATCTCTTTCACCAACAGGTCACCGTCGTTAGGGTTGCCGGGCAACTCTTGGATTTCAGGCACAACCGTGCCGCAACCACTAAGAATGACAAAAGCAAACATAGTCGATATCTTTTTATAATTTATTGGATACCTCATCGTTCCCGCCTGTCTTGCGAGACTAAGCAAAATTTTTTCGCTGACGTTTCACGTTTATTAGGAGACGATACCACGAAATGCGGGGCATGGCTGTAACACAAAAGTAACACTTACCAAATTGTTAACGCCGCTGCATTCGGGCTGCTTCTGCGCTGTCCGGCGATTTGACGCGTTCGCGCCGCACGCCGAGACCCATGAGGCGGGCAGGCAGGCGGCGCAGGACCGGAAAAGTGATGAAGAGCCGCAGGAACCATGGCGGCACGGTTTTGCCGGTGCCGCCGAGGAAACGGGAAATCAATCTTTTTTGCATAACAACCTGCATGCCTTGGATGACTTTCGTTGGCCATTCGCGCCGCTTTTGCACTTGCGCCAGAAGCGGATCGCTCAGTGGTCCCTTGTCGAACAATGGCCCGGCGAGAATATTGGCGGCGGCGATCGCGTCTTGAATCGCGAGATTAATGCCGACGCCGCCGACCGGCGACATCGCATGCGCGGCGTCGCCGATGCATAAAAGCCCCGGCTTGTGCCAAAGTGGAAGCCGGTCGACCGCGACGGTTAGCAGTTTGACGTCATCGAAGCTTTGGAGTTCCGCGACCCGATCGGCGAGAAACGGAGCGAGCGCGGAAATATGGTGGCGCAGGGTGCCTATGCCTTGCGCCTTGAGGCGGTCCGCGGATCCCTTGGGGATCACGTAGGCGCACTGCCAATATTCGCCGCGATTGAACATAGCCAGGATCTGGCCGGCGTCGGCTCGGAAGAGAAGCGCCCCGGCATCGGTGGTCCGGCGGGAAAGCTTCAACCAGAGCACATCCATCGGCGCGCCTATATCGAGCGGCACGAAGCCAGCTTCCCGCCGAACCAAGGAATGGCGGCCGTCGGCGCCAATCGTCAGATCCGCGCGGATCGTCATTTGACCATCCTTGGTTTTCGCGGCGACGCCCGCCACTATTCCTTCTTCTTCGATGAGGCCATCCACTTCGGCGGACATTTCGAGCCGGAAGCAAGGGTAGCGCTTGGCTTTTTCGGCCAAAAAATCCAAAAAGTCCCATTGCGGCATGAGAGCCACGAACTTCGCATGCACCGGCAGATGCGAGAAATCGACCATCGGAATCGTAACGTCGCCGAATTTGCCTTCGGCTAGCCGAACTTCCTGATGCGGCAGTTTTAGGAAATCTTCCAGAAGGCCGAGCTCGTGCATCGCTTCGAGGGTCGAGGGATGGATCGTGTCGCCGCGAAAATCGCGCAGAAAATCCCCATGCTTTTCAAGGACGATTGTATCGACGCCGGCGCGAGCAAGGAGAAACCCGAGCATCATCCCGGCCGGTCCGCCACCGACGATGCAGCAGCGGCAGGAGATTGTTTGCGCGGTCTCGTCCATCGCCACCTTCCAAAGAAGCCCATCGAAGCACAATACGCCGGTAGTTCGCTTTATCACCTTGCCCGCGCAGGGTTGCGATCTCCGCGCGGGGAGAACCGAAGCACCGCGCTAACGAGAATTGCAACGAGAATGTTCGCTGCGAGCGCCAGCAAGCCGGAATAAAGGGTGACGCTGGCGGGGCCGAAATGGAGCGTCTGCAGCGGCTTGAAATCGTTCACCCAGGCGAGCCATGTGCCGCCCGAAAAACCCACCGCCCATCCGGCGAGCAAGCCGTGCACCCGGAACCAGCCGGTGTAGAGGCCGAAAATCAGGGCCGGAAACGTTTGCAGAATCCATAACCCACCGAGCAATTGCAAATCGAGCGCGAACTGCGTGGGCAGAAACAAAACGACCAGGAGCGCGCCGGCCTTTACGGCGAGCGAGGCGATTTTCGCGACCTTTGCCTCGCCCGCCGCCGTGACGCCGGGATCGACATAGGCCTTCCAAAAATTGCGGGTGAAGAGATTTGCCGCGCCTATGCTCATGACGGCGGCCGGAACCAAGGCGCCGATCGCGATGGCGGCGAAGGCGAAACCGGTAAACCAGCCCGGAAACAAGGTCTTGAACAGAAGCGGCACGACATCGTTGTAGTTCGAAAGCTTCAAACCCGCCGCATGGCCCATGTAGCCCAAAAGGGCGACGAGGCCGAGCAAAAGCGTATAGGCGGGGAGCAGCATCGCATTCTTGCGGATCGTATCGGCGCTGGCACTCGCGAAAATCCCGGTCAGCGCATGCGGGTACATGAAGAGGGCCAAGGCCGAACCGAAAGCAAGGCTGGCATAAGGGATATATTGGCTAGGGCCGAGCAGAATTCCGCCCGAACCCTTCGCCTTGAAAGCCACCTCGGCGGCCTGGAACACGGCGCCATAGCCGCCGAATTTTAAGGGGATCAGCGCGATCGCGACAAGGACGACAATATAAATCATGGTATCCTTGACGAATGCGACGAGGGCCGGCGCCCGCAGGCCGGACGAATAATCATAGAACGCGAGGATGAGGAAGGCGGCGGCGCGAGGAATTTTCCCTTCGAGCCCAAGCGCGTGAATGATCGTCTCCATGCCGATCAATTGCAGCGCGATATAGGGCATAGTGGCGAGAACGCCGGTCAACGCCACCGCGAGCTCGAGCAGGCGCGAGGCATAACGGCCATGCACCACGTCCGCCGCCGTCACGTGGTTGTGTGCCTTCGCGACCGTCCAAAGCACCGGCATGACCGCGAAGACGAAAGGGTAGACGATGATCGTATAGGGCAACGCGAAGAAGCCGTAAGCGCCGGCGGCATAGACGAGGGCCGGCACCGCGATCATCGTATAGGCGGTGTAGACATCGCCGCCGATCAGAAACCAGGTGATCCAGCTCCCGAATTGCCGCCCGCCGAGACCCCATTCGTCGAGATGCTCCAGGGTTTTTGGACGCCGCCAGTGGGCCGCGGCAAACCCCATCACCGCGACGAGGCCAAAGAAGAAAACGAAAACCGCGAGCGCCGCGTAGTCGATTTCAGCGGTCACCGCGGGTTTTCCGGTAAACGAGGTAAATCATCAAGGTGGTAATTGGCACGAAGAGCAATTGATACCAATAAAAAAAGGGGAACCCGAACAGGTCCGGCAGGCGCTTGTTGTAGAGCGGAACCCAAAGGAGCCCGGCGTAAGGGACGAGGAGAAGCAGCCAAATCAGGCGCATGACGAGCCTTCCCGCAACGATCTTTCGATTCCTATTCGACAACAATCTTATAGCTTTCCCCGCGATGCAAGGGCTCGCCGCCGGCGAGTGCGTTGATGAGCAGGAAAGTGTCGAGCGCACGGTCTGGAACGGCCATCCGCGCGGCGAGCGTCCCGGCGGGGGCGAGGATCGATCCGCACGGCTCTGATGCGGGCAAAAAAAATCACGGGTAAGAAGCGGCACATTCTCGTAGATCCGCTGGGCTTGCCGCTTCATGCCATCGTCCATCCCGCCGATATTCAAGATCGTGATGGCGGCATTCTGGTTATGGCGACCCTGTTGGGATGTTTCCTTTCTTGCAAAAGCTGTTTGCCGACGGCGGCTATCAAGGACCCGAATTCAACCTCAATCGAAAAGCGCTCGCATTCTTGCGCCTCGCCTCAATCCGCCTCATGGTCAGACGACTTTGTAATCCCGCATGAAGTCACCGGACAGACTCTACGGTGAGCGAGGTTATTTTGGCGACTTTCGCCTCGCCCGCGGGAGTGACCGACGGATCGGCATAGGCCTTCCAAAAATTGCACGGGAGGAAATTCAGCGGCGTACGGCCGAATTCCCGACGCAACGGACCGGGAATTTTTGGAGGCACAACAGGGAATTGTTTGACAGTCCGTTACGAAATCAACGGCTTACGCCGGTGGCCCACAAAACCCAAAACGGCCGCAAAATCGATTATACTCGGCCAAATTGACACTGCCGCTCGAACCCATAAAAACCTCGAGTGTCTCGGAACACTCGGAAACCACCATCGGCGTGGCTCCCAATTGATCACCATCAATTTGGGTAGCAACTTCGCGCTGAGATCGCAATTGGACAAGTCGGACAGGCATCCTTCTGATGAGGGTCGCGTCGTTCAACCTTCCGCTTATAAGCCCTATACCAAGCTTAAGTAAGGAAACAAAGCCGACGTCGGAAACGGCGATAAGCTTTAGTCCTGGTCGAATCACGCTTGTCTCTTGATCGAGCACGAAACTGCCTCCATAATATTTTGACTTTGTAACAATTATTAATTTAGCTAAAAATATCTCGTCGCCAGTGTTCACCTCAATATCATATCCTTTGTAGCCAAAGATAAGTTTTAACGCGGTATATACATATGCAAGCCTACCAATACGTTGCTTCAATAGCTTACTGACCGTTTTGACAACTTCGGCGTCGAATCCGACTGAGGCCATCAGCGTAAAGGGTCGCTCATTCGCCAATCCAATGTGCAGATGTCCGATTCGACCACCGAGGAAAATATCCACCAAGCCAGATACGCTAGTCGGCAATGCGAGTTCGTAGCGGAGAATATTTGCCGAGCCTTGAGGAATAATTCCGAGGAGCGGTCGCGGATATGATCTCTTCAGCAACCCCCTCACTGCTTCGTTGACGGACCCATCTCCCCCCGCGATCAAGATCGCTTCCGCGACAATTGTTCGAGCAATTTCACAAATGTGTCCAGGACCGTGCGATTCTATGACCTCGACATGTCGTTTAGGGTCCTGAAGCTTTTGGGCGATCAGATTGATCACGTCCCTCTTATGCTTTCCCGAAACCGGGTTCACGACGATGACAATTCGTCCTGAAAGCTCTCCTGAACGGGTCTCGAAGCCCGGTTGCGAACCGACGGTCGCATGATAAATCTGGGTCACTCCAAGCCATCGCAAAATCGAGGCCACGCTTTGTAATTACCTGAAAATAAGCTCTTTTCGCTTCGCCAATGATTATGTCCTATTCCGTATAAGCTCACCATCGTATGTATCATGCCATTCGCCTCGAACTTCTTGTGCAAGTTTTCCTTGCCCTCAGTTGCAATAGTTCAAGGGACCTTTAGCGAAGGATTTTTCACCTAGCATAGATTGCTTTGAAATTCGATCAAAAATCGCATGGCATAAGCATACAATGAACGCGCATGCGGAGACAAACTCACCGAGTGTCTTCTCAACCGGATATTCAAGTTCGATTTCCATCGGATCGCACTGCCACTGAGCCGCTAATCGAGAAAGAACTTCGCGAGTGGCCTGTTTGAACGGCCGCACTATTTCATCAAAATGTGCCACCGAGAAATCGTTAGCGTATCTATCAGATACGCGTTCCGCTACCGGAGGGAATAACAAGATCAAAGCTCTAAACAATGTTGGGTTTGTTATATTCAGCTCCAAGCCGTGAATCCTAAGACCAGCTTTGCATGTCTGCAAGTATGCACTAAGAACTTCATATACGTAACTAGGTTCGCTGTCAGAAAACGAGTCAGAGACAGATTTCAAAACGTGGTTGAATGTTACTCTAGATATTTTTCCCTTCTTTCGTTCCGAAGGGCTCATTAGACCAAATAGCGGACTCGATTGATTTTTATCAAACAAATCGAATACATCCTAAACACGGCTTCCGTGTCAGATTCATCGTCGGCAAGTCTTTTTATATCTAACAACAGTTCATTTGCAACAGGGCGCTGCTTTGTATTATGTCCAGCGGCGTAAGTACCCGCCATAAGGGACGAGGAGAAGCAGCCAAATCAGGCGCGTGAAGGGCCTTCCCGCAACGATCTTTCGATTCCTATTCGACAACTATCTTATAGCGCTCCGAGCGTTGCAATGGCTCGCCGCGGGCGAGCTCGTTGATGAGCAGGAAAGTGTCGAGCGCACGGTCTGGAACGGCCATCCGCGCGGCGAGCGTCCCGGCGGTTTCGCCGGCCTCGGCCACAGCGATTGCGAGGCGCAAAGGCCGCACGGATTTGACCTCGTCCGCCGAGACGTGATGAAAGGAATCGATCGACGCATGGAAGCGTTGCTTGGCCTCCTCCGTCAGCACGCGCGTGGCGAAAATTAGCCGGTACACGCGATCTTGTTCGAACCGGATCACCGCGAGACGGAACTTCCATTCGCCGGCGCTTGCGGTGGCGGTTACCGCCGGCATGGCGTTGACTTCGGCCGTTTCGATCGAACTGTCGATCAGGCCGTCGATCCAGCCGGTGGCCATGTAGGCCGCAAGCGGCGTCGCCGATGGCACGTTGACGCTGTCGAGGCGCAAGGCTTCGGCACCGTCGGCCTTGATGCCGAGAAGGGCCTGGGATGCGTTTTCGAGAACAAACCCTTCCGGAGCGAGAAAGGCAAAACCGAGCCGCCCGTGCAAGAACTTGCGGCCGCGGATCGCCCCTTCGGCGGGATCGTCGCCAAAGGTCATGCCGTCGATCGCGGCGAGATAGGACGCCCGGCCGGTCGTGCCGATGCCCGGGGCGCCGATCTGGCGCGCGGCGTTGATCGCCTGCGCGATCCGGTCCGGGGCGGAGGGATGGGTCGCTAAAAGATCCGGCGTGCCGGCGCTCGCAGACTGACCCATGAGCGAGCTGCGCAGCGCCGCCGAGCGCCCGAGCGCGTTAAGGAAGCGGACCGCGCCGTAGGGGTCGAAGCCCGCCTTCGCGGCGACCCTGATGCCGATCTGATCGGCTTGGAGTTCCTGCTGGCGGGAAAAGCTCGCGATCGTGCGTTGCGCCAGGGCTTCGACCTCTTGGCTCTTCTGCTTGCTCTGGATCACGCTCGCGGCCTCACTAATAACCGCGGCGCGCTTTTCCTCTTCCTCGCGCTGCATGGCGTGTTTGGCGGTGATGTGGGCGATCTCATGGGCCATCACGGCCGCGACTTCCGAAGCATCGTTGGCGAGCGCCAAGAGACCCCGCGTCACATAGAGCTCGCCGGGCGGCAGCGCGAAGGCGTTCACGATCGGCGAATTCAGGATCGTCACCTTATAAGGTTCGCTTGCGCGTTCGTCCGCGTTAGCGAGCTTGACCAGAATTTCGTTAAGGTAGGATTCGGCTGCAGGATATCGATACTCGCCGTCGAACAAGGCGATCATGCGCCGGTGTTCCGCCGATGTTTTCGTGTCGACGGCAGGCGCGCGGGGCACCGGCACCGCCGCGTTGAAAGGCGTGCTGTCTTGCGGCTCCATCGCGGCGCAGGCGGAAAGAAGAAGCGCGATGACCCCCGCGACCGCCAGTCGCGCGCCTGGCCAGGCACTGTTTTTCGTTCGCCTCGCACCGGCGATGTTGGCGGCAAGCCCCATTCGCGACGGCCCTATCTCGGGACCGGGGCGCCGGGCACGGCCGCGTCTTGCCCTTGCCCGGCCGCCTCCAGCTCATCCGGGTCCGAGATCTCGATTTGCGGTCCGAAGCGGGTATCGAGAAGTCCTCGCACGCGAACGGTTTGGCCGGTCAAGCCCGCCAGACTTGCATAAGCCGAGTCGAATGTTTTGCTGTTGCGTGGCAAGATCGTGATCGAAAAATCCCCGCCCTGGCGTGGCCCAAAGTAGAGCGTTATGCGCGGCCTCCGGCTAGCGATCCCGGTAATCCGGCCTTCGACAATAACGAATGAGCCAGCCTTCTCGGCGAAGGACAGGCGATCGGCCGCTGCGATGATCGCATAATACGGATCGGCCCAAAGGCCAAGCCCGGAAGCTCGCGCGCCGGCCTCGGCGGCGAGGAGGGCGCTCCGGCAAGGGCGCGCCGCCGCGCTTGGTTCGTAGCGTGCGAGGCCGGCATCGATGAGCGCCGCGCCGACCGGCAAGTGCGCCAGTCCCGGCCCATTTGTCGACTCCGGCGCGACAGCGAAGACGAAAGCAACGACGCGCCCCCAGCGATCCGGGCCCGGTTCGAGCGGGCGAAACAGTATTTCTTGCCCAACGAGCCATTGCGCGAGCCGGTCCCGCGCGCGGAAGTCGAGATCGGGATCGCCCGGCGTCGGGCGCGGCGGATCGACGCCGGCGATTTTGAGCTGGATGCCGTTTTCGAGAGTCAATTCGAGCCGCTCGTCGACCGAGACGACCCGGCCGCTGGTGACGCCCTCGCCCGGGCAAAGCCCGTCCGCTGCTCGTAATCCGCCCACGGGCGCAAGCGCAACCACGGCCCCGGAGAAAAAAATGGCGAGGCCCGGGCCCGCCCCGGCGCGAAAGCGGATTTGCGCGCCCGCGAAGCCGCGCCCAAGCGCGCCAACCTTCCGCCATGGTCTTCCGCCCGGGGTATCCGGTGTCGAACTCATCTTCGATCGTAGCCGCATGGGATAGGTTCTAACCGATTTCCGGCCGATGAATATTCAAAGGTTGCCGCGAGCGCCATGCCTCGGCGCCGGGCGATCCGCTACGGTTCTCGAAGACGGCGGGCGAACGTTACAGACCGCTTTGTCGGACCTCCGTCGATGCCTTTGGACTGGCGGGCATTCCGGGAAACCAGGCGCGCCGCGTGCGCCGGCTCATCGGTATGCGGGCTGGCGGCCGGCAATCCGGAGCAAAAGTATAGATGATTAACACGGGCTGCTTAATTTCCGTGCCGTCCCCCGAGCGAACTGAAAAACATATGCAAATGCACGAGTTTGTAGTATTATCTCAGATAATGTATTGATATGTACATAAAGTACTTCTGATATATTTGCATCATTTTATAGCTGGTTGCCAATAATGATTGTTTGTACTTATAGTTATTCTTGTGAGTGCGCCATTACTGTGTGTCGCCGCGCCGCGGCCAAGGGCAAGGGGAGATCGACCGTTTCCTACCTATAGAGGTAGGTATTGCCTACCCATACGGATTGCAGTTAACCCCCCCGCTGGTATATTGTCCCTTCCCATCGGCGGCTCTAAACAAGGAACCGGAGATAGACGGGTTTTCGTGCGTCGTCGATCCCATTGGCGCTGAGCCCGACTTGGCCGGCGGCCCATGGCGTCACGCCACTATCCGGTCTTAATCCTCAACAGCAAAGAGGCAAGTGACATGAGCTTAGTAACAGGAACTGCGCGTACCGGCGAGGCCGCGGCCGTCGCCGAGGCGCCCCTTTTCGACGGGATGCCGTTGATTCTCGGGACGATCGCGATCAACACCTTCTATGTCGGCGTTCGTATCTACGAGCAAGTCTTTGGCCAATTCGCGGGGCTCGACTCGTTCGCCCCCGAGTTCACCACCTACTGGATGACCATCCTCTACATCGAGGAGCCGGTCGAATTGATCTCCTTCCTCGCCTTGGTCGGCTGGATGTGGAAAACCC
>JALZAY010000315.1 GCA_030948025.1 Pseudomonadota bacterium | reverse complement strand
GTCGCCAATTGCTCGGCCGACATTTCGAGCGAGAAAAAGCCGACGATGCCGCCATTGACGGTTTCCCTGGTGCCGTCGGGTTTGGGCTTGTCCTCGTGAGAACTAGCGATGTTGAAGGCGATGTTGGTCGCAAGCGCGGTTTTGCCCATGCCGGGACGCCCGGCGACAATCACAAGATCGGACGGCTGCAGGCCGCCCATGTAGCGATCGAGATCGGCGAGGCCCGTCGCGATCCCAGACAAGCGTCCGTCGCGCTCGAAAGCTTTTGCTGCCATATCAACGGCGGTCGTCAACGCATCGGAAAAGCGCTGAAAACCGCCCTCGTAGAGGCCGGTCTCGGCGATCGAATAGAGCTTGCGCTCGGCGTCCTCGATTTGTTCGCGCGGGCTCGCATTGACCGGCGCGTCATAGGCCGCATTGACGATATCCTCGCCGATGAGGATGAGATCGCGGCGAAGAGCGAGATCGTGAATAGTGCGGCCATAGTCCTCGGCGTTGATAATGGTGGTTGCTTCCGCCGCTAGGCGGGCGAGATATTGCGGCACGGTGACGCCGCCAAGATCGTGCTCGCCAAGAAAAGTTTTTAGGGTAATCGGCGAAGCGAGTTTTCCCGCGCGGATTAACTGCGCGGCGACATCAAAGATCCGCCGGTGCATTTCCTCGGAAAAATGCTCCGCCTTGAGGAAATCGGAGACCCGGTCGAAGGCGTCGTTATTGACGAGAATCGCGCCAAGGAGCGCCTGTTCCGCCTCGATATTATGAGGCGCCGGCCGGAACGCGGGATCGGGGCCCGCGAGGCGGACTCTTTCGGCGAGATTTTCGATCGCTGGCATAAGGTTTCTCTACCGGCGCCCGGCTCGCGGGCCGAGCGCCGAATCAGTTCGTGACCGCTCCTTTTGTGCCACGCCGGTGCGGCAAAAAGGAGGGAATTTTTGCGTCGCCCGCAGCGGCTCCCGCTATCCACACCAGCGAAAAATTTCAAAAAAATTGCTGGACAGGGGACGCATTTGAGCCGCTAAGACGCCCTGCCTGAGCCTGTTTCAAAAGCCTCGTCTTCATCCTGAGGAGCAGGCGAAGCCTGCGTCTCGAAGGATGCACCCCCGCGGCTTCCCGAGGCGCCCTCGCCCTTCGAGACGCCAACTTCGTTGGCTCCTCAGGGTGAGGGCTTGGGTTCTCGCAAATCTTTTGAGAGCGGTCCTCACGCGGTTTTTGTCCGATTTCGGAGTTCGATCAGACAAAAAGGTTTCCCGTGAAACATTTTGGTACGATTGGCGGTCGAAAGGATCACACATTCCAGAGCGCGAAAATTATCATTTGGGCGGGATCGTTTGTCCGGTCCCGGGAGAAGCGGCTCTGGGGGCTACCCGAAAGGTCATGCGCATAATTCGCAAAGGGCAATGTCTCACGCTCGAACCGCGCGTGGCGGGCGAGAAGTGCGTTTTGTAACCCGACTGTTCCGCCTCACCGCTTGACCGGCTGGAATGAGAAGGACAAATTGCGCGGCGAGCTTAGGAATGCATCAGAGCTTTCTATCGCATCAGAACCCCGCAGCACAGATGCCCTCACATAACCAGGCGGAGTGCTACGAGAACTGAGGTCGCGAACTTATCACAGCAAATCAATCCAAGAGTTAAGGTTTCGAAAGAAACGTTAAGCAATTTCTGACTGACATCCATGCCGATCATAAAAGAGTTGCGCATCAGAATCGGCTCGCTGTTTAATTGGTTTGCCCTTCCCATGGTGGCACTGCCCATGTTCCAACCTTGTGTGAAAAAGTCTTCCAATCTTTGTGGGCGCTGTTGAGGCATATCAATTGTTGGCTGATTTAGTTCTGGGATCCGGTTAGTCGCAATTGCTGTTATCTTGGCGAAAGAGCTAGGACTGACTAGAGCGGGATGACTTTGGGCAGAATCGATTTGGGATTCCCGAATCGGCTCGGGTCTGATTCAACATGCTGGCTGGAATGGAGGCCAGCATGGATGGCGAGACCCTTGTCGATTGACCTTCGTGAGCGTGCCGTCGCGGCGGTTTTGGAAGGCGGACTATCGCGGCATCGGGTGGCGGCCCGATTTGGCGTCGCTCCCAGCACGGTGAATTGGGTTCGGCGGTTCCAGGCGACGGGCAGCGTGGCGCCAGGCCAGATGGGCGGCCACAAACCCAAAGCCATTGCTGGCGAGCACCATGTCTTTCTCGTGCCGCGGATCAGGGACCGGGAGTTCACCCTGCGCGGCCTTGTGGCCGAACTTGTCCCTGCGCGGCCTCAAGGTCGACTATCGATCGGTGTGGAACTTCGTTCACGCCGAGAAGCTCAGCTTTAAAAAAAACCGTCATCGCCAGCGAACGGGATCGCCCCGACATCGCACGGCGGCGCGCAGTGGATGGAGCATCAAAGCCGGATCAAGCCGGAGCGCCTGGTCTTCATCGATGAGACGTGGACCATCCTTCGACAGGCTCAGGACGAACATCGCGCCGTTCAGGGGATGGGCGCCGCGCGGCGCAAGGCTCGTGGCCAAAGTTCCGCACGGCCACTGGAAAACCCTGACCTTTATGGCCGCCCTTCGGCATGATCGCATCGAGGCGCCCTTTGTGCTCGACGGTCCGATCAATGGCGAATGCTTCAAAACCTATGTCGAGAAGGTGCTTGTGCCCACGCTTGCTGCTGGCGACCTCGTGATGATGGATAATCTTGGCAGCCACAAGGGGAAAGCCCATTCGCCGGGCGATCCGATCGGCCGGCGCCAAGCTGTTCTTTCTTCCCAAATATTCGCCCGATCTAAACCTGATCGAACAAGTCTTCGCCAAGCTGAAGCACCTCTTACGCAAAGCGGC
>JALZAY010000314.1 GCA_030948025.1 Pseudomonadota bacterium | reverse complement strand
CCGAACGATCCATCGAAGCCCTCTGGACCCGCATCGGCGAACTCCTCAGTCACTTCCCACAGAACGAATGTGAAAACTACTTCAGAGCGGCAGGATATGAACCAACCTGACCGGATAACGCGCTAGTGTGGCAACGCGACAACACCGGCCGCTACCCTGCCAAAACCGGCGTCGGCGATCTCGCATTGAGTTTGGCCTGGGGGAAGGGCTGGGGAGTCCACCGGATCGCCGGCCGACCGTCAAGGCGCCGCCGTTGGCGCCGGAATATCGCCGGCGGCCGCTATTGCGCCCAGCAATGCCCCCCGGCGAATTCGATGAATTCCTTGAGGTCGGCATGCTCGCGCTCGCGCGACCAGAGGAGCCCGATCGCTCTCGATATGCCCAAGTCCAACACCGGGACCTGCTTGACCGCCGATATCTCGAAATGGGCGGGAACAAGTGACAAACCTATCCCGGCGGCGACGAGAGCAAGCGCCCTGTCATCTTGGTCGGTTTGATACACAACACGCATCTTTATGCCGCGAGCGACAAGCACGTTGGTTACGTCTTGGTAAAAATCGCACCGCGTCCGGACGATGAAAGGTTCGCCGTCAAGATCGGCGAGCTTCACACTTTGCCGCCGCGCGAAGCGATGGTCTTTTGGAACAGCCAACAAGTAGGGCTCTTCAAAAAGAACTCGGCTCGCGAATTTCAGGTCGTTGCCGCCGACAATTGTGAGCACCGTGTCGAGTTCCTGTTCGGCCAGGAACTCGACCAATTGCTCGCAGCTGCCATCGACCACTTCAATGGCCACATGGACGTTGGCACGCCGGAAAGAGCTTAGCAGCTTGGAGACGCACCCACTGGAGAGCGACTGCAGGACGCCTATCCTGAAACGATTGGGGGTGGTGATCGTTTTAAGTTCGGCTTTCACCGCCTTGCAGGTTTGAAGAATATTCTTGCCGGCTTCGAGCAAGCGCGCCCCGGCGGCGGTCGGCACCACCGGGGAGCGCCGCCGGTCGAGCAATTTGACGTCGAGCTCCGCTTCAAGCTTCGCGATGCTGGCCGAGATCGCCGGCTGCGATATCGCGACACGTTGCGCGCCTTTCGTGAAACCGCCGGTCTCGGCGACCGCGATGAAATGTTTGATCTGATAGAGCTCCATGGGGGATGAGTATCTATTCGCGCGCTTTTTGAATCAATAGTTATCTGTCCCCCGCATAATCAATATCTATTGATCCCCCCGGGCCAGGGCTCGGCCGCGATCGGATAGGTAGTTTTGGAAATGCGCCGGACCAACAGATCAAATCTTCGTTCCGGCGACGGTTTTGGTGCCACGGTTCGAGAGGTGCAAGGCATCGGGTTTGTTTAGCAGGGTCCCGTCTCACTTGTGCCGCATTGCCCGATGTAAGCCGGCGTGCCGTCCATCAGAGGAGAAATGCATATGCCACGCGAATCAACACGTGCGTTCCTTCCAAAATATTTCCCCCGCCGGGGATCAGCGGGGGAAGGGACGCTTTCGATTTTAGTGCTTAATTATTCCACCGGTTCGAGACCGATAAGGTCCTCGTAGCCCCACGCTGGCAAAACTCCACGGCCACGTGCCGCCGCTGCAACGGATTTCCGCAAAAAACCGGCCGTCCGTGAAACATCCGCACCCTCTCACGCCGGCTTTTTCGGGGGAATGAGCTTCTGCTTTCCGCCCAAGCGCCAAATCAAGTAAACCGCGCCGACGAGCGCCACGACCATCGAGGCATAGATCCCGATGCTATTGCCAAACCCCTGGCCCACCGAAAACGGGAACTGCGATACATAGGTCTGGCCGTGCTCGTTTTTCACGGTCACGATGCCTATGAATTTGCCGGTCTCGGGAAAGGTGTGCTCGAAGGTCAGCGTGCCCGTCGGGTATTTCTTGGGCAGCACATGGGTGATGGTCACGGGGTCGAGAACTTGCGGGCTCCCCAGCTCCGCGTCGGTCAGGAATGGGAGCCCATTCATCGTCGTATGGTTTCCCTCATCCTTGATGAGGCGGATTTCGGTCAGCATGTCGCGGAGCTCGGGTTCCTGCATATCGAGCGCGACAACCATTTGCCCGGTGCTTGGGATATCGTCGCAAAACTCGTCCCGGGAATTTTGCGGCTGGTATCCGGTGAAGAACATGATGTCCGGGCCGATCCGCAAAACGCATCTTTTATCCACCATGCCCACCCCGCCATGCGCATGCGCGGCGGACGCGAGCAGAACCATGGCCAGGAGCCACGCGGCGATTCCTCGGATCATCATTGTCTTGAGCTCCCATAACATTTCCCCCGCCGGAGCGTAAGCGCCAGCGGGGGAAATTACTACTCTTGTCTAATCCTCAACACACGAAGCGCTTATTTTATTCCGCCGGCGCGAGACCGAGCAGCTCCTCGTGGCCGTGCGCAAGCTCGACGACGCGGCCAATTAGCTGCAGCACCACGCCGAAGACCGCCAGCGAGAACCAGCCGAAGAAGACGAACATCCAGTGCAGCGGTTCAACGAACAGTTCCTCCATGAACCAGAACGTGTGACCCCATTCATTGAGCCCGACGTTCGGGAAGATCATGAACGGGCCGACGAACAGAAGAACGTAGGCAATCGACCAGCCCTTGGAGCCGTAGGTCGGAAGCCTGGTTCTCGCATACATGAAGCCGCCCACGCCGATCACGATATACATCGGGTAGCTCATGTAGAACTCGATGATGTGGCTAGGCGTGAAGTCGGTGTCGCGGATCACCGTCATATGCCAGGTGCCGTCCTGCTCCGTGAAGTAGCTGGCGCCCCAGTAAATCGCGATACCATACATCGTAATCCAGCTGATCAGGCAGAAGA
>JALZAY010000126.1 GCA_030948025.1 Pseudomonadota bacterium | reverse complement strand
CGGTTGCCGTCGTCGACGAAGTGGTGGACAAAAAAGGCACGCGGGATCTCGCGGAAGCCTATTTGAAATTTCTCTATACGTCCGAAGCACAGGAGACCGTGGCGCAGCTTCATTACAGGCCGCGCGAAGTCGATGCCTTGAAGAAATACAGCGCGGAATTGCCGCCTCTCCCGCTCTTCACCATCGACGAGACCTTCGGCGGCTGGGTGAAGGCGCATGAAGCGTTCTTCGCCGGCGGCGCATTGTTCGATCAGATCTACAGGCCAGCAAAATGAGCGGAAACGCGGCGGCCGGCGGATCCCCGCCACGATCCTCAGCGGGCAAGGCGTTTCGCTCCACGCCGGGCCTTTCCCGGCTTGTTCCGGGACTGCCGCTTACCCTCGGCTATACGCTTTTTTATCTGTCCGTGCTGGTCCTTATCCCGCTCGCCGGGATGGTTTTCAAGACGGCGCAGCTCGGCTGGAGCGACTTCTGGCAGACCGTCACCGATCCGATCGTCGTCGCGTCCTACAGGCTTACTTTCACCGCCGCGGCCATCGCGGCGGCCGTCAATGGCGTGTTTGGACTGGTCGTTGCCTGGGTGCTCGTGCGCGAGCCTTTCCCAGGCCGGCGGCTGTTCGACGCGCTCATCGACTTTCCGTTCGCCCTGCCGACCGCGGTCGCCGGTCTGACGTTCAGTTCGCTTTATCTGGCGGATGGTTGGATCGGCGGATTGGGCCGCCACGTCGCGGGCTCCGTCAACGGGGTGGCGAGGCTCGCCGGGTTTGGCGAGGTTTTGTCCGCCGATGCCCTATCGTGGTTGAGTTTTCCCTATTCCAACACCAATACGGGAATCGTGCTCGTTTTGATATTCGTTGGACTGCCCTTCGTGGTGCGGACGGTCCAGCCGGTCCTGCGCGATTGGGATACGGAATATGAACACGCCGCGTTGAGCCTGGGGGCCAATAGGTCGACGATTTTGCGGCGCGTTATCTTGCCTGAAATCTTGCCGGCCTGGCTCAGCGGATTGGCGTTGGCCTTCGCCCGCGCGATCGGCGAATATGGCTCGGTGATTTTCATCGCCGGAAATATTCCTGGCAAGTCGCAGATCGCACCCTTGCAAATCGTCACCAAGCTCGATGATTTTCGCACCTCGGAAGCGACCGCGATTGGCATCGTTTTGCTGTTCTTCTCGCTCCTTATGTTGCTCGCGATCAATGGCCTCGGATGGTGGACCGGCCGTCGCGAACGGGCGACCTGAGGCAATGTGCGCGGTTCGACCCGCATCGATCGCATTTTTGCAACGAGGACTGGTTCATGGCGGAAGCGCTGGCGGCCCAAACGACGACCGGAGCGTCCGGGAACCCGCCCCCGCCGGGCCATCCGCTCATCCGCCGCGTCATGGTCGCGACGGCGGTCATCTTTCTCACCCTTTTCATCGTGATACCGGTGGTGAACGTATTCGCCCAGGCTCTTTCCAAGGGGGTTGACGCCTATGTCCGCGTATTGCATGTGACCAGCCCGCCCGAGGGCGCGCAACTAAGCCCGGCCGAGCGGCGCAAACTCGCGGCGGAGCGCGGTCAGGCCGAGAAGACCTGGAGTTCGATCCGGCTGACCGCGGCCATCGCGGTCATCGTCGTTCCCCTCAACATCGTCTTCGGGCTTGCGGCGGCATGGTCGGTGACAAAATCCCGGTTCAAGGGCCGCTCCTTTTTGATCGCGCTGATCGACCTGCCTTTTTCGGTGTCGCCGGTCATCGCGGGCCTCATCTTCGTCCTGCTGCTTGGCCGCGGCGGCGTGCTCGGCGGGTGGGCGTCGAGCTGGACTTGGCCCGACCCTTTCTCGCTGCACTGGCGTGGCTTTGCGCAAGATTGGTGGCCGCTCGCCTTCACCAGAACCTTCACTGGCATCATTTTTACGCCCTTGGCGATCGTACTGGCGTCGATCTTTGTCACCTTTCCCTTTGTCGCGCGCGCGTTGATTCCTCTCATGGAAGCCCAGGGGTCCGACGACGAGGTGGCGGCGCTCTCGCTCGGTGCCTCGGGCTGGCGCACGTTCCGGAAGGTCACCTTGCCCAATGTCAAATGGGCGTTACTTTACGGCGTAATCCTCTGCACGGCGCGCGTCTTTGGCGAATTCGGGGCGGTCTCGGTGGTCTCGGGACACATCGACTCCAATGACACAATGCCGTTGCGCATCGAGAAACTGTGGAACGAATACAACAACCAGGCAGCGTTTAGCGTCGCGTCATTGCTTGCCATGCTGGCGATCGTCACCCTGATCGTCCAGACAATCGTTGAGCGCCAAACCGGCAAGCGTGAAACGCGCCAGGTAGAGGAAGAAGGGACGCCATGAGCATCGAGGTTTGCGGGGTCAACAAGACCTTCAATCACTTCAAGGTGCTCGACAATGTTAGCCTCAGGGTCGAGACCGGTGAACTCGTCGCCCTTCTCGGGCCGAGCGGCTCCGGCAAGACGACGCTTTTGCGGGTGATCGCGGGCATGGAAGCCGCCGACCCCGATAGCGGGCCGATCCTCTTCGACGGCCACGACGTTTCCGCTCAGGAGGTCGGCAAACGGCGCATCGGCTTTGTCTTCCAACACTATGCGCTGTTCAAGCACATGAGCGTTTTCGAGAACGTCGCCTTCGGGCTACGCGCGAAGCCCTGGCGCCTGAGGCCCAAGGAGGCGGAAATCCGCGCCAAGGTCGGCGAGCTTTTGCAACTCGTTCAGCTGCAAAACTTCGCGCCGCGCTATCCATCCCAGCTTTCCGGCGGGCAGCGGCAGCGCATCGCCCTGGCCCGGGCGTTAGCGGTCGAGCCTCGCGTCCTTTTGCTCGACGAACCTTTTGGCGCCCTCGACGCGACCGTCCGCCGCGAGCTGAGGCGCTGGCTACGCAAATTGCACCGCAGGATCCATGTGACGACCGTCCTTGTCACCCACGACCAGGAAGAGGCGCTTGAGGTGTCGGATAGGGTTGCGGTAATGAACGAAGGCAGAATCGAGCAATTCGCCTCGCCGGAAGCAATTTACGACAACCCGGCCAATCCATTCGTCTTCGGGTTTTTGGGCAGTTACAATCTTTTCCATGCCCGCAAGACAAATGCCGGCGATGCCGTGGCGGCCAGTTCGGCGGACGCCACCAGCGTGACTTTCGTGCGTCCGCACGACATCGAAATAAGGCGTGACAATTCTGACGGCGTTGGCATCGCCGCCAGAATCAACCACATTGGCTTCGCTGGATCCTTGGTGAACGTCGAACTCGCCCGCATCGACAACGAAGCGGTCGTCGATGCGGCTCTCCCCGCGCACGCTTACAAGGACCTTGGGCTAAAACCCGATGACAGAGTGTTCATAAGGCTGCGCAACACAAGGTTCTTCGACGAGGATTTCTCGATCTGAAAGACCGGAACGCCACGGCATCGGTTGCCGTATTCGCCGCCGTCGTTATCTGACGGGCAGCATCAAATGTTCGTAGGGCGTTCCCAGCCACATCACATAGGGCTTGGCCGGGTCTGGCTTGGCGTCCCTCGGGTAGCCCTGCATCATGCTCTTGGCCTCGGCGCCCACGATCATCACATGCGGGCCTGTCTTGATCCAGTTGTTGTCCGGGGCCTCCTCCGTGGCGTATGGGTCGGTGTTGCTCTCGCCGTGGTCCCCGTTGAGCATGTAGATGAAGCCGAGCTTTTGGGGCGCTCGTCCCTTCGACATCACGGCTTTCGCCCATTCCATGGCAGCTTCGTCGGCGCACATGGGGGCTCCGCCGCGGTCCATGCAGGTCCACCCGTTGGTTCCCATCTGGATGGGCTTCATTTGTCCGTCGGCGCCCATATTCATAATGGTCGCGCCTTTCAACACCGCGGCCGGGGCGGCATCCTTCAGTTTGTCCATGAGTTCCTGGTCCGTTATCGCCGCATGCTGGGCGGCCGTCCCCGAAATGACGGCTACAAGAGATGAACCGGCGGCCAGCATTATGAATGTGCACTTCATCGCGCCCTCCCTTGGTTGCGTCCATCCCGTTCTCGCGCGGGCTCAGTTGGTTTAAGACTGCCCGGCGAAAAGCGCAAACTTTCTTGGGCTGGCGGAGCTTTCGCGATGTTGCCGGCGATCTTCACTGTACTCGTGATTTCGGCGAAGTGAATCGACTCGGGCGGGCGGCGCCAACCGCCATAGTCGTGCTTGCGCGGCGCGCCGTTCGGGGTCACACTGGCTCATAGGGGAGAGTCGCATGCACGGTATCGTCGCCGGGCTAATTTGGATTGCTCTTGTGGTCCTGCCGGATCCGGCATCGGCAAAGCCGGATGAGGTGCCGCGTTTCGAAGTTGCCCGCTCATGCAAGGAAGCGCAAGCCTATACCGGCGACGACAAGAATCTCGCTTATCGAGGCTGCATGAAGGACGAGAACGACGCGCGCGCGGAACTCGCGCGAAAGTGGGCGCATTTTAAGCCCGGCGACCGCAAGGATTGCGTCGCGCAAGGCGCCGCGCCCGTGCCAAGCTATGTGGAACTCTTGACGTGCCTCGAAATGAGCGACGAGGCCGAGGCTCTTTATAAGCCGGATGGCAGCCGCCGCGATAAGCCGCACGGCGGCGCCGTTCAGGGCGAGTCGGGCCAAGACCAAGCTGCGCCATCCAGCGCCGCGCCGGCGTCTGAATCCGGCGGCGTTAAGACGCCGGACTGAAGCGCTCTCGCGCCGGCGCGCGGCGTTTTTATGAAAGCGGCGTTTGCGTAAAAAAAGAGGCGAAGATACTTTGCGTATCCCCGCCCCTATGAGTCCTGTCCATAACCTGTTCTTTGCCCTTACCTTCTTTATGAAGACTACACCACATTGTAGTGTTGGGGCGATAGAACAGGCGTCCTCCCAAGACTTGGACTACTGCGCCGAACTTATTACGGCTTCGACCTTGAACGGCTCAGAGCAAAACCCTAGCTCACGTCGAAGGCAATGTCACGCACAATTAGGCAGAATGTCTCCAAAGAGGCAAAAATGTGAAAATATTTTTGGCCCGGACGGATATTCGAGATGCCGCGAATTTTTTGCGCCGCGACGGTGCGGGACCTGATAAATGGGTCTTCTGCCGCGGGGCGAACCATGACGAAGATGCCGCCAATTAAGCTACCTCCGTCGCTAGGCACCAGCCCGGCCGTCAGCCTCAAAGGCGCTGGCCTCGGCGGACGCATTCGCAATTGGTTCCTGACGGGGGTCATTATCGCCGGTCCGCTCGCAACGACTGCCTACATCGTCTGGTGGTTCGTCGATACCATCGACAATTGGGTGAAGCGCCTCGTCCCGGTGAGGTTTTGGCCGGATAATTATTTGCCGTTCCAGTTGCCCGGACTCGGCGTGGTTTTCGCACTTCTCGGGCTCACGCTGTTGGGCTTTCTTGCCGCCAACCTCGTGGGCCGGAGCTTCATCAGGCTCGGCGAAGCGATGCTCGCCCGCATGCCTATCGTCCGTTCGATCTATAAAAGCGTGAAACAGATCTTCGAAACCGCGTTTTCCCAATCAGGGACCACATTTCGCAAGGTGGGGATGATCGAGTACCCGGGCGAGGGCAAATGGTCCCTTGTTTTCATCTGTACGCCGCCCGCCGAATTCATTGCCGAGCATCTTTCAAACGAGGAACATATTTCGGTTTTTCTGCCCTGCACCCCCAACCCGACGACTGGATTTTACTTCTTTTTGCCGGCGCACGATGTCATCGAACTTCCGATCAGTCCGGAAGATGCGGTCAAGCTGATCGTGTCTTGCGGCGTCGTCCAGCCCGACACCGGCGCGGGTATCGCCGAAACCAGCAAGAATCGAGAGCGTGTCTCCGCGTAGGAGGCCGCGTGGGGCTTCCAAACAGATAGAGCCGATGAGCAGCCAAACCTAAAACGATCGCGCGCGAGCGTTTGACCTCCTGCATTGGGGTGGCTAACACCAAAGCGCGCTGCGGGTCGGCCGCGCGCCGAGTAGGACCGCGCGGATGCGCCATGGCTGTTTATACCGAAGTCAATGAGGCGGACCTCGCCAGCTTTCTTGGCGACTATGATCTCGGCCACGTTCTTGCCCTGAAAGGGATTGCCGAAGGGGTTGAGAATTCCAATTATTTTTTGCACGCCGACGCCGGCTATTTCATCCTCACGCTCTACGAAAAGCGGGTCGACGAAAGAGACCTGCCGTTTTTCCTTGGGCTCATGGAGCATCTGGCCGGTCACGGACTAAATTGCCCGCAACCGGTACGGAACAGACATGGCGGCGCGCTCGGCAGGATCGCGGGCCGCCCGGCGGCAATCGTGACTTTTCTCGACGGCATGTGGCGCAGTAGCCCAAGCGTCCGCTGTTGCGCGGCCGTTGGCGAGGCGCTTGGCAAACTGCATCGGGCCGGCGCCGGCTTCGCCTTATATCGCCCCAATGCCTTGGGCCTCGAAGCCTGGCCGGCCCTATTCGATGGGGCGCGCGCGCGTGCCGATGAAGTGCGGCCGGGCCTCGCCGCGGAGATAGCAAACGAGTTGGCCTATCTCGCCGGAAGCTGGCCGCGCGATTTGCCGAAAGGCATCATCCATGCCGATCTTTTTCCCGACAATGTCTTGTTCGTTGGCGATGAATTATCCGGGCTCATCGATTTCTACTTCGCCTGCACGGATGAACTCTCTTACGATGTCGCGATCTGTCTCAACGCCTGGTGTTTCGAGCCGGACGGTTCGTTCAACATCGCCAAGGGATTGGCATTTTTTAACGCCTACGAGAGCGTCCGCAGATTAACCGGAGCGGAAGTCGGGGCGTTCGTCGTCCTGGCGCGCGGCGCGGCACTGCGTTTCGCCCTGACCCGCCTCATCGATTGGTTGAATGTCCCGGCGGATGCCTTAGTGCATCCCAAGGACCCGCTCGAATATGCCGGCAAATTGTGCTTTCATCAACAAACCCGCAGCGCCCGCGAACTCGGTTTGCTGCGATGAACGGCGAGGTTTCGATCTGGACCGACGGTGCCTGTTCCGGCAATCCAGGTCCGGGAGGCTGGGGTGCTATCCTGTGCTTCGGCGCGCATGAAAAAGAGCTCTTTGGCGGCGAAGCCTCGACCACCAACAATCGCATGGAATTGACTGGCGCGATCGCGGCCCTGGAGGCGCTGAACAGGGCATGCATGGTCCGTCTCCATACGGATTCGAATTATCTCAAGGGCGGCATCACGACTTGGATCGACGTCTGGAAACGCAATGGCTGGCGCACCGCCGATAAAAAACCGGTCAAGAATGTCGAGCTATGGCAAAGACTCGAGGCGGCCGCCGCGCATCACACCATCGATTGGCGCTGGGTGAAGAGTCACGCCGGGGACGTCATGAACGAGCGTGCCGACGCGCTCGCGCGCAAAGGCATGGCAGGGTTCAAATAGCCCTAGTCTGACGGGTCGAAGCCTTTGACAGCCCTTCGGCGTAAATCGACACTTGAAGCTGCCCCAAGGAAGACCACCGCATGATCCTCCCAGTCAACCCGCTCATCGCGATGGGCGTGCTCGCCTCCACCGCTGCGACAGATGCAGCCTACGTGTTCTTCAACGCCGCCGTGACCAGCAGACGTCGTGTTTGGGCCGCGAACTGGAGCGCCATCTGGTATCTGCTGTCCGCTTTTGCGGTCATCAGCTATACGGAAAACGCCATCTACGTCCTATTTGCTGCAGCGGGTTCGTGGCTCGGCGCATTCGCCTCGGTAACTTGGCTGAGGCGCGGAGGACGCGACGGAGAGGCGACGGGGCGCCATCGCCCGCCGTGAGTGCGAGAGGACCTAGAGTTGCTTCAGCAGGGTTTCCGCGCTTGACGTTTCGACCTTGCCCGGCGCCGCTTCGACGTTGAGCTTTCGTACCAGGCCATTGTCGACAATCATCGCATAGCGCTGCGAGCGGATGCCGAGCCCGCGCGCGGTGAGATCGAGCGAAAGACCGAGCGCGCGCGCGAAATCGCCATTGCCGTCGGCGAGAAAGCTGATCTTGCCATCGGCTCCGGCGCTTTTTGCCCATGCCTCCATGACGAAAACATCGTTGACGCCGGTCACCGCGATCTCATCCACCCCCTGCGCCTTGAATTGATCGAGGTTGTCGAGAAAGCCTGGCAAATGGTGTTTGTCGCACACAGGTGTAAAAGCCCCGGCTACGCCGAAAAGGACCACTTTATAGCCTTTGAAAATCTGATCCGTGGTCCGCAGTTGAGGGCCATCCGGCGCCATGACCGTAAATGTTGCGTTGGGGATTGGATCTCCGCTCTGGATTGCCATCGTTGCTCCTTGTCCCGAGGGCGTCGGATTGCCGCGGGAATTAACTTGCCGTCAAGGCTTTACGCTACGCGAAAACGCCGCCTTGATCGACCAATCGCAAATGCGGTTTTCGTTTTTTTCTGGCTTTGGTTCAATCGCGAGCGGGTCCAGGGGGCGGCTTGAATATGCTTCATGGGACGGAGATGGCATCGAGGTCAACCGCGAACTCGTAACTTTGCTGTTCATTCCTCAAGGTCAGGATCACAGGGACGGGCGCGCGGCTCTCGGTTCGCGGCCTTTCGACTTCGACGATCAGGAATTCGTCTGGGCGGCTGGATTTTCTTGTCTCGAAATACCAGCCTGGGGGGGCCTCCGCGAAGATATCCTGCACGCCGCCGCCGCGCGGCGACAGCCGCCAGGTCGGCGTAGGCGCCGTTTCATCGGGCGTGATCGCTACTTTGGCGTCGCGTTGTTCCGGCGTTAGACGGAGAGGCACCGCGGCTTCCGCCGCGGCGATCGCGGCTGCTTCCGGGCTCGCGGTCCCGGCCTCCGGGGCGGGGAGCAAGGTAAGCCTAGCCTCGGCTTTGGCCGGAAGGCACATCCGGCTGCAAACAGCATAGGACACGTTCAAGACCAAAAGGACGGGGCGGGGGGCATCCTTGGGGGTGACGCGAACGGGAAAAATCACCCGGTCGCGATAGCCGAAAGCCTCGGTTCCGTCCTCGTCGATTCGCATCGGTGCCGGATAAGAAACCGCAATGTCAGAGGCATTCGCGGAGCCTTCGAAAGAAAACACCGGCGGCACGCCGGCGCCCCCCGGCATGCGCCAATAGGTGAGAGCGCCGGGATCGAGGCGGATTTCGATCCCGGCGCGATAAAAGCTTTGCGGCGGGCCGCCCCCAGCGGCAATCAGCCGCAACGACGATTTCTGTCCGGATGCCCACGTGCTCGCGTAAGGATCACCGTGTAAGCTGGCGGGAAATACAAGCGGCGAAAGGTTCGCGCAGGCAAAGAGGACGCCCGCTCTCCAAGCAAGGTTTGAAGGCTGGAAGGACATTTGCATGGGAATATGCCGGTCATTGGCCGATGTGTCCGTCAATTTATTTCGCAGGCGTGAAAGCCGCAACCGCGATTGTCTCAAGTTCGTTTGACACCTATAGGACATGTGACATGGGATCGATAATTTCGCCATCGGAATCGCCGCAAAGCCAGAGCGGCTTTTTCGATGGGCAGTTGCTTATTGCGATGCCGGGGATGCTCGATGATCGCTTTGCCCGCTCGGTCATTTACGTTTGCGCCCATTCCGAGGAGGGCGCGATGGGGATTATCGTCAACCGCCCGGCGGAAAGGGTCGATTTTCCGCAGCTTCTGGTGCAACTTAAAGTGATCGGCCCGGATGAGGCGATTCGTTTGCCGGCGGAGGCGAGTTCCATGCTGGTGCTGAACGGGGGCCCGGTCGACACCAGCCGCGGTTTCGTGCTTCATTCCAACGATTATTCCATCGACAATTCCACTTTGCCCATCGGGGGAGGCGTGTCCTTGACCGCGACAATCGATATTTTGCGGGCGATCGCGCGCGGCTCGGGACCTGGCCGTGCGCTGCTTGCCTTGGGCTATGCCGGCTGGGCGGCGGGTCAGCTCGAGGCCGAGATGCAGCAGAATGGCTGGCTCAATTGCCCGGCCGATCCCTCACTCATCTTCGATTCCGCATTGGATTTGAAGTATGAGCGGGCGTTCCGCAAGGCGGGCATCGACCTTGGGCAACTCTCCTCGGATGCGGGTAATGCCTGAGCGCGGCCGTTGTCGTCCGTGCGGGTGGCGGCGGTGGGGCTGGCCTCCCGTTCGGCTTGCTCTCGGCACGCCACATAAAGCGCGTGATGGATGCGATCCAACGTGCCGTCGTAGGTCCACAGGTCGAAATAGTCGAACAGCGTGCTGCGCGGCGGCAGGTCTTTCGGAATCGCCCGCCACTGGCATCCCGTGCTCAAAATATACATGACCCTCCGCAATCTTTGCTTGCAAAGCTTGCTTCGTCCGTTCATCACTTCGCACGTCGACGCGACGCTTGTTGCCGCCGCGCTTGGCTGGCGGGATCAACGGACCGACATACGCCCATTCATCGTCGGTCAGGTCACTGGGGTATCGCAATTTGCTGCGGTCGTACTGCCTGCGGTTCTTCG
>JALZAY010000313.1 GCA_030948025.1 Pseudomonadota bacterium | reverse complement strand
TCGTCGATCGCGCGCAGACTGCTCTCCGCCGGCGCGAACAACAGGGCCGCATCCCGGCGCATGATCAACACGGTCTGGCCGTTCGGCGGCATCGCGAGATCGCTGCGCACGACCGCGAGATCGGCGTGCCCTTCCTGGAGCGCGCGCGACGCATCCGCCAGACTCTCGACCGCGACCAGCTTGAGGCGAATGCCGTCCCGGTCCTCGGCGAAGTCATGCGCCGCCGCCGCCATGATCGCCTGATCGTCGCTGTCGCGCGGAACCGCGATACGCAAGACGCTCGGGCGTTCATAGCAGTAGATTGCCGCGGCGACGGCGGCGATCACACCCAAGCTTCCGATGATCGTTCCGAATATGAGACGGCGCATCCTATACTCTCCGCCTGATTCAAGGGTACGAAAATGCCGAACAGATCTCCGCCATGCAATGCCCGTGCTAACGCGCGAGCGCTCGTGGTTGGGCTTCGAGTTTGATCTGCGTTCGCGGCAAAGACAAGGCGTCCGCGAAGATTTCGCCAATAAGTATGACGCATGGGCCAGATGGTTCGGCGCGGGCCACCTTGGCGGCGAGATTTTCGATTGTCCCAAAAATATGGCGTTCGTCCGGGCAGGTCGCGCGCTCGACCAAGAGCGCCGGGGTCGATGGGTCCATGCCATTGGCGAGCAGGCGTCCGGCCAGGAGCTCGAGCGTTTTCACGCCCATGTAAACGACGGTCGATGCCCGGGGATCGCAGAGCGCTCGCCAATCGATGTCGCCGGGGAGCTTTCCGTCATGTGCATGTGCTGTGATGAATTGCAGCCTACGGGCTTTCTCGCGCGCGGTCAGGGAAATTTGTAACCCGGCGGCGGCACCGAGCGCGGCGGTGACGCCTGGAATAATCTCGATTGGAATGCGGGCCGCCCGCAACGCCGCGATTTCCTCGTTGGCGCGCCCAAAAATCATTGGATCGCCGCCTTTGAGCCGAACCACGCGTTTTCCTTGCGAGGCCAGCGAGACCAATCGCGAATCAAGGTGATCCTGCCGGCAGGAAGGCTTGTAGCCGCGCTTGCCAACGGGGATTTTTTCCGCCTCGCGCCGCGCCATATCGACGATCGCGGGGGCGACGAGATCGTCGTACAAAACAACATCGGCGGATTGGAGCGCGCGCAAGGCCTTGAGGGTCAAAAGTTCGGGATCGCCGGGACCGGCACCGACAAGCGCAACCGACCCGGCCGCCGCCGTGCCCGCCTCTGCCTCGGCGAGCAGCATGGCAAGATCGACCTCGACGGGACGATGTTTCGCCGCCAAAGCCTTTCGGCTGAACAGCTCCCAAAAGCGGCGGCGTGTCTTCGAGGGCGTGTCGAGCAGCTTCAGCTTTTCGCGCCACACCTTGGCTATTTGCGCCCAAAGCTTGATCTCGCGCGGCAGCAGGGCTTCAAGCCTGCCGCGAATCGCCTGCGCTAGAACGGGCGAGCCTCCGTCGGTCGAAATGCCGATGACGAGAGGCGAGCGATCGACGATCGCGCCGAACTGAAAATCCGAAAATCCGGGCTTGTCGATGACGTTGACCGCGACTCCCGCGGCGCGCGCGGCGGCCTGAAACTCCGCCGCCTCGGCGGCACTCTCCGCATCGACGATGGCGAGCGCGGCGCCGCGAACATCCTTTGGTTCGATCCGGCGCGAAACGAGGGCGACCGCCGGGCAGCGCCTTGCCAAGCCAACGAGACCAGAACAAGGGTCCGGGCTAAAAACGTCGAGCCTCGCCCCCGCCGCCTGACAAAGCTCGGCCTTCCAGAGGACGGCTTTGGAGCCGCCCGCGAGAACCACGCGTTTGCCGACAAGCGAAAAGAAAACCGGCAGGCAGGCAAGCCCCCGCATAAGCGGGCCGCGATCCTCCTCATCTTCGCCAGGGGGTGAAAAAATCTCGTTCATCCGCGCGTTTTGTCCTATCTTGTGCCTTTGTCCGCTGTTCATTTGCCCCTTCGTTGGCCTAGCGAAACTAGCGCGCGTGGCCATTAGCCGATCGGGGCATTGTTATGGCGGTCTGACGCGAGAATGCGTTCTCGCTTCAAATAGCCTTCCGGCCAAGCTGCGAGGATCAAACCGCTTATTCACGCCTTGCAAGGAATATGCGCGGCAGACTTTGCCCGAGATATAACATATCGGCGTCTTGTCAGCCAATTGGCACCGCGGCAAGGTAAGGCCCCGATGCCTACGGTTCCACGTCCATGAGGAATTTCGTTTGGGCTTCGCTGTCGCAAATTACAAACGCAAGCTTGGCTCACTTGCCTTGCTCGCCTTGCTTACCTTGGCCCTGCGCCCGGCGGCGGCCGGCGGCGGTGTCTTCGTGCCGGGCTTTTGGGACCCGCACCATCGCCCCGCCAAGCCCGATCTGACCGGGCTGCGGAGCCTGCGCTTCTTGACCGAAGACGATTACCCGCCGTTCCACTTCGCGCTGCCAGACGGAACGCTCTCCGGTTTCGACGTCGATCTCGCGCGGGCCATTTGCGACGAATTGAAAATTACGTGCACCATCCAGGCGCGGCGTTTCGATACATTGATCGACGCGCTAAATGGCGATCAAGGCGACGCGCTCATGGCGGCTATCCGAATCGATTCGCAAACGCGCGCCAAGCTCGATTTTTCCGGGCCATATTATACCACCCCGGCGCGTTTCGCGTCGCTGAAGGCCATGGGGGCCGAGCCGGCGACACCGGAAAGCTTGCGCGAAAAAACCGTCGGCGTCCAGACAAAGAGCGCGCATGAAGCCTATCTGGAAAGGTTTTTTCCAGACACGATCCGCAAATCCTACGAATCGCAAAAGCTGCTGCGCGAGGCTCTCGTTAAAGGCGAAATCGACACAATTTTCGGCGACGGAATATC
>JALZAY010000312.1 GCA_030948025.1 Pseudomonadota bacterium | reverse complement strand
CGCTCCACATCCGACGACTCGAAAACGGCCTTGAGAGACCCTGCGGCCGTTCGCGCCCCACACCCTGGCGTTTTGCGTCTCTGGTTGGCACCGATGCGTTCGCCGGAGCGCTAACGCGCGGAAGTTTCACGACTATTCCGGCGAGCGAGGAAACTACAAATACGCAGCGATTTGAGGAGGATTCCTGGCTGACGAGACAGTCAGCGGCGAACCGGTCTGCGGGGCAGATTCCATGCTAACAGGGAAAATAACAGGGAATTTTACGAAAATCGGGCCGTTTGGCGAAAAATTATCCGAAAAAACGCAGCAAAATCAGTTAGTTGCGTGGCAATTCCCTACAAAATGAAACAGGGAATTAATTCGCCCCGAACAGGGAATTTATTAAGTCGAGCAGGGAATTTTGCTGCGGCTTACAGGGAATTGCCCGCCATGCGCGGGAATCTCGCCAGATTTGAGCCGCCTCCCTCGTCCAGTCGTGGAAACTTCAACGCGGCGGCTTCGTGGATTGATCCAAAAAGTCTTCCGAGGCTGTGGACCCCTGAGGGGACGCGGAGGAAGCGGTTTCGTGACAATCCAATTCAGGCGATGAAAGGCGGGAAAGGCAGGCCCGCGACAAGGCGGTTTCTGACGCGAAGAGTCGAAACTGCCGCCGAGTTTTGCGCGGCTTTAGAAAAATATGCCGAGTGCCCTACGCAAATTAAGAGAGTGAACCACTGATATAATCTTGATTGTCGACATACTGCCCGCTCCGCGAATCAACGACATGCTGCATCGAGTCACGTTTGCGGCTGTTTGGGAATCCCCCAGGAGTCAGATTCTCGGGCGGGTGGTATGATAAGGCTTCTTCGAGATAGTCGTTGCCAGTGATCGCCTCCAGCGTGTTCAAAAGGTCGCGTGTCGAGCGCGCCAGCCGGTCGAGGCGCGTCACTGGTGGGCCGATAAACTCTTAAAATCTCTGCACCGAAAATCGTTCAGGCCAAGCTCACCGTCCGCGCGATGCTGCGGGGCGGACAAGATCCCGAGGCACGATCGGCCGGTTGACGGGTGTCCGGGCGATCAGCCAGTCCAGCACCGGTCCCCTCACTCCTTGCTCTTATCTCCTGGCCTGCCGATGTTCAAAGTGAAGGTGCGCGGCTCGAACGCCTTTTGAGGCTTGAGGATGTCGAGTTCGCGCATCAGGTTGATCAGCGTCTGTGCCGCACGTTGATCCCCCTTCAAGGCCTTGTCCTTCGCGACCTGGATCATCGCTTCCGGATAAGGCACCTTGCGCTCCTTCCCCTGCATCCTGATTGTGACCGGCTGCCATAGCGCTGCGACAA
This sequence comes from Pseudomonadota bacterium, assembly GCA_030948025.1. Taxonomy (GTDB): domain Bacteria; phylum Pseudomonadota; class Alphaproteobacteria; order Rhizobiales; family Beijerinckiaceae; genus Methylocapsa. The sequence continues at coordinate 1,549 of JALZAY010000312.1, read as the reverse complement.
GGTCGGGCGCGGGCCTGTTCGTGCCGCGCGGCCGCCCTTTGGGATTGCGCGATGGCTCACCCTTCTTGAACCGATGCGCACGTGGAGGGCGGCCGTAGCCGACTTCGTAATCGCCAGGGGTCCTAGGGTTGCGCCCCAGCTTCGACCCGCCGTCATCGTTGGAGCTCATTTATGACCATCTCGGAACAGAGCGCTTCGCCAGGACAGACGCCTGCCTCGCCACGCGCGATGTCTTTCGCGGCAGGCTCCAGCGCAAGAGTCCTCTCATTTTCGCGACGTTCAGCCACATTCTCAAATGTTTCGCCGGTTGCGGCAAGCACCGCCGCCTTGCCGGTAAAGGTCTCCCAACGGCGGATTGCCACATCGCAATAATGGCAATCGATCTCGATAACGCCCGCCCGCCGGCCGGTCTTTTCGGCCGCTATGATGACGGTGCCCGCTCCGCCAAACGGGTCGAGGATCAGATCACCTCGCTTGGTCACGTCCCGGATCGCATCGGCGATCAATGCCACGGGCTTGACCGTTGGGTGCATGGCGAGTTCGACCGCGCGGCCGGAGCGGAAAACATTCACGCCCGGATAGTCCCAAACGTTCGCGCGCGAGCGCCCATGCTTGCCCAATTCGACATTGTTGCGATGTGGCTCCTCCCCGAGGCGCAGGACGAGAACAAGCTCGTGCTTGGATCGATAGAGCGAGCCCATCCCGCCGTTCGACTTGTTCCAGACGCAAATGTTGATGAGCCTCAAGTCAAGCGCGCGGGCGGCGGTCAACATCTCGAAAAGGTGGCGCCAATCCATAAAAACATAGAGCAGTGCACCGGGCGCTGTCCTCATCAGCGCGCCCGCAAGGAAGCTCTCCAAAAAGGAGATGAACTCTTCTTCGGTCATCTCGCCCGACGCCATCGCGAACTCGCCATGACGGGCGCGGCCCTTGCCTGAGACATGCCCCTTGATCGGGACGTTGTAGGGCGGATCGGTGATGACCATGGCGGCCTGCTCCTCGCCCATCAGCGTGGCGATCGCAGCAGGATCACGCGCGTCGCCGGCCAGCAGGCGGTGGCGGGGAACACCGCTCGGACCTAGGAGCCAGAGATCCCCTCGCCTTGTGACCGCCGGCTGATCATGCCGCACATCCGGCAAATCATCCTCGGGCCCCGGATCTTGCACTTTCTCAGCTGCCGCATCGAGGACGAGGTCGACTTCCGGAACCTCAAAGCCAGTGACTTCGACCTCGAACCCCATGGTGACGAGGCCCTGCAGCTCGATCTCGAGGATTTCCTTGTCCCAGCCCGCCTTCTCGGCCAAACGATTGTCGGCGATCAAGAATGCGCGCTTCTGCACTTCGGAGAGGCCGGACGCCGTGACCGTCGGCACGGTGCGCAACCCAAGCAAATTGGCCGCCGCGAGCCGCCCGTGCCCAGCATGGATGACGCCCTTCTCGTCGATCAAAATCGGTACGAGGTGGCCAAAGGCCTTGATGCTCTCGGCGATCTGCCGGATCTGACGCCTCGAATGTGTGCGGGGATTACGGGGATTGGGCGTAAGCGAGT
>JALZAY010000125.1 GCA_030948025.1 Pseudomonadota bacterium | reverse complement strand
AATTTTTGCCCTCTACGGGATAGCGTTGTCCGGCCGCGCCAACTTTTCCATACTCGGTTTCCAGCGCGGCTTTGAAGCTCGATCCAACCGAGCCGAGCGCGACGCGCCCCTCGGGACGTTTCGGGCCAGCCATCGAGGGTACGACCGAACCGAGATCGAGTTCCAGCGTGTCGGTGAAGACCGGATCGCGAGTCGTCTTCGTCCGGAACAACCCTTGCGCCCTCGCGTAAGCCTCGACGAGCGCGACGCGTGACGGCGCGCGCCCCGAAGTCGCAAGATAAGAAAGCGTCTCCGAATCGATCGGGAAGAAATTGCATGTTGCGCCACATTCCGGCGCCATGTTCGCGATCGTCGCACGATCGGCGAGCGAAAGATGATTGAGGCCGGGGCCATGAAATTCAACGAATTTTCCGACGACACCCTTCCGGCGCAGCATCTGGGTGACGGTGAGAACGAGATCAGTGGCGGTCACCCCGGTGGCAAGCGCGCCGGTCAGCCGGAACCCAATCACCTCCGGCAACAGCATGGAAAGCGGCTGACCGAGCATGCACGCTTCGGCCTCGATACCGCCGACGCCCCAGCCCAATACGGAGAGCCCATTCACCATGGTCGTATGCGAATCGGTGCCGACGAGCGTATCGGGGTAGACGACCTCGACGTCCGAAGGCTTGCCACGCGGGGCCGCGTAGTTCTCCTTGGCCGTCCAGACCGTCTGGGCGAGATATTCGAGATTCACCTGGTGGCAAATCCCGGTGCCCGGTGGCACGACCCGGAAATTGTCGAACGAGCCCTGGCCCCATTTCAGGAAACGATAGCGCTCGCCATTGCGGCCATATTCGTGTTCGACATTGGTCTTGAAGGCCCTGCTGCTGCCGAACGCATCCACGATGACGGAATGATCGATGACGAGATCGACCGGGACGAGCGGATTGATCTTTTGCGGATCGCCGCCTAGCCGCGTCATGGCGTCGCGCATCGCGGCCAAATCGACGACGGCGGGGACGCCGGTGAAATCCTGCATCAGAACCCGCGCCGGACGAAATGCGATCTCGCGTTCGCTCTTGCCCTTATTGCTCAACCAGGCGGCGATGCCTTCGATGTCTTGCCTCGTGACCGAGCGGCCGTCCTCGAAGCGGAGCAGGTTCTCGAGCAAGATCTTCATCGAAAACGGCAGTTCCGACACGTCCGCAAGCCCATGTTTCTCCGCCGCCTTGAACGAAAAATAATGGTAGGTCTTGCTGCCCACCGTGAGCTTCTTGCGGCATTTGAAACTGTCGAGCGAGGTCATCGGCATTTTCCCAGGAAAGCTGATCTGAAAAATGGGAGGCTCGTCCGCTTATAAATAATTTTTCCGGCGCGAGCTACACGGATGATAGATGAAAGCGTTATTTCGGCGGCTCGGCCCGCCCGCGGTTTAATCATCATGCGGCTTTCTGCCTCAAGGCTCACCGTCGAACGCGGCGGCCGGATCGTCTTTTCAAATCTGTCGTTTGGGCTCGATGCGGGCGGGAGCCTGACCGTCACGGGGCCCAACGGCGCCGGAAAATCGACTCTTTTGCGGGCTCTCGCCGGGCTGTTGCCGCTTGCCCGGGGCACGATCTCGTGCACGCCCTTATCCGGCGGGACACTCGCCGAACAGGCCCATTACGTCGGCCACGCCGATGCCCTCAAAGGCCTTCTCACCGTCGCCGAGAATTTGGCGTTCCTTGCCACGATGCTCGATGCAGGACATGGCGGCATGCCGGTCGAAACCGCCCTCGCCGAGTTTGGCCTTTCGCATGCCGCAAATCTTCCGGTGACCTATCTCTCGGCTGGACAAAAACGGCGCGCCGCGCTTGCCAAACTCCTTGTCGTGAAGCGTCCGGTGTGGCTTCTGGACGAACCCTCGACCGCCCTCGACGCCGCCTCCCAGGCGCTGATGGCGGAAATCATGGCGGCGCATTTGGCGCAAGGCGGGATGATCGTCGCCGCCACCCATGCCAAGCTCGGTCTCCCGGGCCAGGAACTGCGGCTTGGGGCGACCGCATGACAAATGTGCCGGACGCCCCGGAAAGTCCCGCGCTGGGATCCAGTCTTCATGCGCTGTTCGTTCGCGATATGCGGGCCGGACGGCGGATCGGCGGCGGCACCAGCCTCGGCGTGGTTTTTTTTCTTATCCTCGTCACCTTGAGCGCTTTCGCAATCGGCCCGGATCTCGCGCTTCTCGGCAAGATCGCTCCCGCAATTCTTTGGATCTCCGGCCTGCTCGCGACCTTGCTTGGGCTCGACAGGCTGTTTCAGGCCGATCACGAGGATGGTTCGCTCGATCTCCTTTTAACCAGCGGCACGCCGCTGGAATTGATCGTTCTTGTGAAATGTCTCGCGCACTGGATCCTGACCGGTCTGCCGCTTGCCGCCGCCGCGCCCTTTTTTGGCCTCATGCTCGACCTGCCGACGAACCAGCTTTGGAGCGTCACTCTTTCGCTTCTTGCGGGCACCCCCGCCCTGACCTTGATCGGCGCGATCGGCGCGGCGTTGACGGTCAGCCTGCGGCGCGGTGGACTTTTGTTCGCGGTGTTGATTTTGCCGCTTTGCGTGCCAGTCCTGATCTTCGGCGTCGCGGCGGCCGGAGCGGGGGCGGGTTCGATGGTCCCCTTCGCAACCCCGTTTCTGATCCTTTGCGCCCTGACCCTGATTGCGATCGCCGGCGCGCCTTTCGCGGCGGCTTTTGCTTTGCGGCAGACGAGCACGTGAGTGGCGTCGCGCCAGGGCATGAAAATCCGGAGCCGGTTAGCGAAATTTCGAGAGTTAAACGGTCATTCCCTCCGGCCCGCCGATATGATACGGGAAAACCAGTCGAAACATCCGATCACGGGCCGTATCCATTCGAGAACTCTGCGCTAGAAGGCGTCCATGAAACCTTTTCTGCTGACCACCTGCATCTTCGGAGCGCTCATGATGGCAAGCGGCGCTCCATCCCCGGCGAGCGATCTTTCCCGCACAGGAGGGCACAAGTTAAGGCTCGCCGATGCCTGCGAGACGAATTGCCGGACAAATGCAAATTCCTGTAGAGCGCAATGCGCGGATCCCGAGGAACGGGAACAGTGCATAGTTGATTGCGATAAGGGCGAGTGCAAGACGAGTTGCGATAAGTTCGAGCGCAACTGTAACCAGCACTGTCAAGGTTCCAAAGGCTGACTAAGCCGTGGCAGCGTTGCGCTTCGGCAAATTTGGCGAATAATTTACTGGCGCGCAACGAACGTAATCAGCGCGCGCTCATTCGAATCCCCATCCTGTCCCACCTCACACCTGATCCTCGTCCTTGAGCGAGACGAAAATCAGCACGCCCAGCATCGTCATAAGAACGCGGAAGGCGCTTGGCACGGCATCTAAATCCCGGGCCTGCCACATGCCGAACCATTCGCCGCCAACAGCCACGAAGCCGCCCTCAAAGAGCAGGAACCCGAGCGTTAGCCCAGCCACCGCCTTGCTCTTGGCGGCCTGGAATTGCTGCGCCTTGGCCCGCAACTGCCGGGCCATCGCGACGGCGCCGAGCGCGCAAAGCGCCGTCGTGACGATTTCCGTGGCGATGATCAGGATATAGCCGGCATGGTGGAGGGCGGGCGACGTTACCGCCCGCCAACGGATGCGGGACGCGGCGGGAACATCGTCCATGTCGAGCACCTCTGTGACAAAGGCGAAGTTCGTCCAATAATCCGATATATTGCCCAAGGCGACGAGCGCCGCGTAGAACGCGATGGCGGCGACGCAGCTAATCTTGGCAAGGCGAATGGCAAGCACGCAGGACCTCTCGGGCGCGGACCGGTGCCCCTCGCTAGCATGATCCGGGCTCGCTTGTCCCGGTTTTCAAAAGAAAATCAGGGCGCGATTCCAGCCGCCTTCAGAAGCGCGTAGCCGGCCGTGCCGAGCCAGGACCCGAGCGCCGCGATATGCGGGAGCAGCTTCGATACATGTTCGTCGAAATCGTCCGCGGCTTTCGCATATTTGACGATCCGCCCGACGGCGCCCGCCACTTCCTCCTTGTCTGGATCGGCCTTGCTGGTTTCCTCCGTGGCGTCTTCAATGGCGCGGTTGAGCTTGCCGCGTTCGGGCAGGTTCAGCTTCGACACGAGCTCCTGCAGAGCGGCCAATTCTGCTCTCACATCGACCGACCCGGGCGGCGGCAGCGTGTATTGTTTCATGCTTGTCGAGACCTGGTTGTTGTCCCCGGTCACGACGCTGCTGCCGATGATTTTGCCTGCCGTGACCGACCGGTTGTCTCCATTGGAACTCATGATTGTCCTCCCTGGGTTTTGAGTCGCTCAAACACCTCTAGCACTGGCGCGAGCAATGCCCCATCGGGCTCCTGGCCGATCGCCTCGCAGTGCGAGACATAGCTTTGCACAAGCCCCGCCATCACACCGCTGACAGCCGCTGGGACCGCTGCATACAAGGGACTCAAGCGCTCGATGCCCTCCGCCAGCGTCGATAGAGCAAGCTCGGTATTGCTCTCCTTATGTAGGTCGCCCACAACCCATAGCGACTGGGCAAGCTCTAATGTGAAGGCGTCCGGGCGGGCCTCGGCGAGGGCGCGGTAGTGGCGCACCGCTTCTTCACTTGATGTCAAAGCTTCCTCGCGCCGGCCGAGATCGTTCAGCATGGCCGCGAGGTTGTTGAGCGACACGGTGAGGTTGGGTGTGAAGGCATTCGGGCGGGCCCCGGCCAAGGCGCGGTAGAGGCGGAGCGCGTCTTCGGCCGCGGCCAAAGCTTCCTCGCGCCGGCCGAGATCGCTCAGCACGGTGGCGAGGTTGTTGAGCGACGCGGCAAGGTCGGGTGTGAAGGCGTCCGGGCGGGCCTCGGCCAGGGGGCGGTAAAGCCGGACCGGTTCCTCCGCCGCGGCGAGCGCGTCCTCGCACAGGCCGATTTCGCTCAGCGCGTTGGCGAAATTGGTGAGCGAAGCAGCCAAGTCGGATGTGAAGGCGTCCGGGCGGGCCTCGGCCAGGCCGCGGTAGAGGCGGACCGCTTCGTCGGCCGCGGCCAAAGTGTCCTCGCGCCGGCCGAGATCGCTCAGCCCATTGGCGAGGTTGTTGAGCGACAGCGCAAGGCCGGGCGTGAAAGCGTCCGGGCGGCCCGCGGCCAGGGCGCGCTGAAGGAGGACCGTTTCCTCGGCGGCGGCCAAAGCTTCCTCGCGCCGGCCGAGATCGCTCAGCTTATTGGCGAGGTTGTTGAGTGACAGCGCAAGGCCGGGCGTGAAGGCGTCCGGGCGGGCCTCGGCCAGGGGGCGGCGGAGGCGGACCGATTCTTCACTTGACGTCAAAGCTTCCTCGCGCCGGCCGAGAGCGCTCAGCCTATTGGCGAGGTTGTTGAGCGATGCGGCGAGGTAGGGTGTGAAGGCGTCCAGGCGGGTCCCGGCCAGGGCGCGGTGAAGGCGGACCGCTTCTTCACCCGCCGCCACAGCGTCCTCGCGCCGACCGAGAATGCTCAGCCTGACGGATAGGTTGTTGACCCAAATCGCGGTATCGAAAGTGGCATTTGGATCGTAGTTTCCCCCGGCTTCCTGACGGAAGAAGGTGGCAAGCCGATCCGTCAATCCGGCCGCCGCCTCACGAAGGACGGTCGTCTCAAGGGGCAGCGCCTCGACGAGCGGAATAAGCTGAACAGGGTTTTCGATTTCCAGCCCAAGAATGACAAGCCAGTCCATGACCCGCTCGCCGGTCTTCTTTTCGTCTTCCGTCGCGCTCTTGTCTTCCGCCGCGTAGCCGAAATCCTGCACCAGCCGCACGAGCGCTTGCGCCGCCATCTCGGGGCCAAGCGTATAGGCTCGGCGCACGGCATTTACAGCTTCTGCTTCCGTCGTACGCGAGCCAGTGAATGCCTCGATAATGGCGGCCTCGCCGATCAAATCCGGCTGAATCGTCGCCAGACGTGGCTGCCGCACCGGTGTTTTGGTTTCGGCGCGGGAAGGCAGTTCCTGTTCGAGCAGCGGGAGCAGAGCGTCGAGATCCGCCGATCGTTGCGAGGCAGCAAGTTCATCCGCAAGGGTCTTGCGCAGGCCCTCGAATGGCAGGCCACCCGCCAAACCATTGAACGCTACAATGTAACTCATCGTGTCGCCTTTGAGCCCCCGGCTCTCGGCCAGCTTGGCGAGGCGTTTCAGTTCGCGGCCGCCGACCTCTCGGGCGGCATCGAGACGGCGCAGCGCCAGCGCGGCGCGTGGCCCACGGTCGCGGGCAATCACGCCCGCCATGACGAGATTGAGCGGATTGCCAAACTGATGATCCGCGAGGCGGGCATCGAAATCCGCATCCGCGCCCGCTGCCGGGACGCCAGGCAAGGCCGTTGGTGGAGGCCGGAGTGCTACGGCCGCTTCAAACGCGGCGGTCATCAGGTCGCGCCGTTCCTCCAAATCGGCAAGGTCCGGAAGCTGCCTCGGCCGCGGCGCAAAAAACAGTTCAAGACGCACGGCCTGATCCCGCAGGCTCGCAGATGTCAGCTCATGCCACCAGCCAAAATTTTCCGGCGCTTCGCGGTCGAGCAGCAGGATGCGCAACTTGGTTTCGAGCTTCTGGTAGGCAAGGCGGTCGAGCCAGCGCCCCAGGGCAGAGTGGCACTGCGCCGCATAATCGATCACCAAAAGCGTCGGGCGTTCCCACGCAAAACTATGCGTAGCCAATGTATCGACGACGGGAGAGAGATCGCCGGGCGAAAGGAACCCAGCAATCCACGTACCCTTCGCGGCGAAATCGCTATCGATAGCTTTACAGAGTTCGAGGGCAAGCCGTGTCTTGCCGGTCCCGGCGCGCCCAATGAGGGCGTGGACGGAAATGTCCGGTTCATCATCGAGCTAAGCGCGGAGTTCCGCGAGGAGGTCTTTGCGGCCCACGAAATCCAGCCTGCCAGCTTCGGGGACGAGCAAGTCGAGCTCGCGCGGGCGCTCTTCTGGTGCAGGCTTGCGGCGGCGTTCCGGAGGCCGGAACTGCTTGCGTTTGAGGGGCAGAATGATGCTGGTCTCGCCGAAGCGGGCGTAGACCGTGTTGCCGTCACCGGTGACGATGACGCTCTGGGTGATCGTTTCTGCTTGAACGGACCGGTCGATCATTGAACGTCCCTTGCGGAGGTTCAAGCACCGCTACGCGACGCTCAAAGAACAAAAAAACACGGCTAAAAAATAAACGATACACCACTCTTCCGCTTGCGCCAAATCCCGGTTTCGTATCGCGCCGCGCCTTGTAAAAAGGTGCGTTTGCGCAGATCGTCAATCGGACAAAGCTCCTCATTTCGCCTGCGGCGTGCAGACGACGGCATCATTCAAAACATAGCAAATCGACATCATGCCGGTGCGCAGATCGACCCTAAAGACGCCGCCCTCGCGCTCATGGCGGGAGGCGACGAGGGAATATTCGCTCGGCGCCTGCGGACCCGCGCCTTCGCCCGGCGGATAGCAGAGCGTGACGCCGACCGAGGCTTCCTTCAAGCCATATTGGCAGGCGCCGATCTCGCCGGTTGCCCGGTCGAGGCGATAGACCCGGTTGAGATCGGTTTCCGGCGCCGCGAGAAATTCATAGTTCGCCGCCAAAGCGCCCTGCGCGGCAGCAATCACGGCCGGCCCCGCAAGGAGAAAGATCGCCTTGCGCGGCGAGAAGACACGCGAAACCCACATCATGCCAGCCCCCAAAAAAGTGTTCGGGATCGCCCCTTTATACGCGAGAGGTGCGATTAAGCGAGAGGGGTGACCTTGCAAAAGCCGGTTTGGGCGGCGCCGAGAACAGATCCGCGATCTTGACCATTCCGCGCTTGCATCCTAAGCCCTGCGCAATGCAGCAGAACCCCCGCGCGCCCCTTCTTGTCTTCGATCTCGACGGCACGCTCGCCGACACAGCGGGTGACCTTGTCGCGACCTTGAACATCATTCTCGCCCGCGAAGGCTTAACCGGAATCGCTGTGCCGGATGCCCGTGCGATGGTCGGCGGCGGCGCCAGAGCCTTGATCCAACGCGGACTCTCGGCCCATGGCATGAAGGTGAGCGAAACCCGTGTCGACGAGATGCTTGCCGATTTCCTGGCCTATTACGAGGCCCATGTCGCGGACGAGACGGTCTTGTTTCCGGGCGTCGCCCGGGCGCTCGACCGCTTCGAAGCGGCGGGGTTTGCCTTTGCCGTCTGCACCAACAAGGTCGAATATCCCTCCATTCTGCTGTTGAGCGCGCTCGGCGTCGCCGGCCGTTTCCGGGCGATCTGCGGCAAGGATACGTTTGCGGTCAGCAAGCCCGATGGCGAGGCATTGTTGCAAACCATCGCACGGGCGGGCGGCGATCGCGCCCGGGCCGTGATGGTCGGCGATTCCAAAATGGATATCGATACCGCGCGCAACGCCAGGATCCCTGTCGTGGCGGTCAATTTCGGATATACGGAACAGCCGGTCGACAGTTTCAAGCCGGACCGGGTGATCGGCCATTACGACGAATTATGGGGCGCGGTCGCAGCGCTCGGCGTGGCATAGGGACGGGGCCGAAGCCGCTCGCGGTGGATAAACGAGCGAACCATATTTGAGGAGCTGCCTACATCGGTAAGGTAGTGTTTTTCGCGCGGTTTGTCCGGTTTCGCGGCCCAATCGTACCAAAATGTTTCACGTGAAACATTTTGGTACGATTGGCGGTCGAGAGAAACATACGCTCGCAGGCGCGAGGTTTGTCCTTTGGGCCAAATCTTTCGTCCGGTTTGAGAAGAGATTGCTTCGCGGTGCATTCCCGAAGAATGAATGGAGCTGTGGCCCGCGCTTGTTGCAAATCAACAATTTTGGGCGTTCCCCAAAGGTTTGTTTGTAGATGGGTGTGGTGGGCTCACCATATCTAAGATTCTGAACGATGGGGCAATTGATAGGTTGGTGTTGGCGAGTGGTGGGGTTGCCCGTGGTCCTCGCAATATTCCGCAAGGCTGTAGATGTTGCCAGAGAACGAGGTCTTGATCACAGGGGACCGAAGATAGGTTCCGAGGATGTGAATATTGCGGCTGGAGAGCACGAGCCGTCTAAGAGAGAGGAATTGAAGCATGACGCGCCAGATGCCCGCAAAGAAATCGAAGAACAATTTGAGCAAATAGTGGATTTTTGCGTAAATTCTGCAAAAGCAAACCTGTTTTTGCTGGATAAGGCAGCTACTGGAAAAAAGGTCGACCTCTTTCATGAACTGGTCGATCTTCGCCTTATTCATTTAGCGCGCTCTCGCATCACGGTCAGTAAGCGGCCAGGGAAAATATTCGAGGGATATATGCTAGATGTAAGCCAGTATGCTGGCTCAAGAAAAAGGCACAATTTTGAATTAGTGAACTTCTGGCAAGAACAAGCTGTCGAAGAGCTTCGCCATGTTAAGCTAATTTACGATCCTAACGACAATCTATAACTCTTTCGTAGTTTTTGTTTGCGGGGATAAGAACGATCTTGTCGCCGCGCTTACCTCTAGCCGAAGCGGGAACTAACAACAGCATTCCCTGCCAGACACGGCGTACGGACCCTACCGCCGACTCTTCAGCCACTTTTTCACCAGAATTCAAGACACACGCACCAAAATTAAAACCTTGATCCAAAAGGGCTTTTTTGGTGCACAATTCCGGTGCAAAATGACTCCCAATTTGGGCCAAGCTTTCTCGTTTGACGCCTTTCGAAGCGGCGGGCCATCCCAAAAAACTCACACATCCTTGAACGTGAACAGCGAGATGCTGCGCATCGACTCGTCGACGAGCAGCGGACGCAAGGCCGCACGTGCCGCGCGATACGCGGAGGCCGCGCGCTTGCTAAGTTTCACCGGGGATGATTGGCGCGCCCGATGGATTGTCCGCGCGCGCTCTGGGTAGAGGACGAATCCGCCTTGACTTGAAACGGCTTGCTTTCATAAAGGCAGTCGCGTGTGCCGGCACGCATGGCGGGGCGCGTAGCTCAGCGGGAGAGCACTCCCTTCACACGGGAGGGGTCACAGGTTCGATCCCTGTCGCGCCCACCAATTTAACAGATTGGGAAATAAAGACTTTCCTCTAGCCAAGCCTTCTGAACCGATTTGAATCAATGTCGTGCGCCTCGTCAAGCCAAAACCAACCGGACAGCCGTGGGCTTGGCCCGGCCATGACGAGCGGTGTCTATTAATCAGTACATAAGTAGTTGGACAGTCAGGCATATTTGAGGGTGTCCTTTTGGAAGAAGGAGCGGATTTTTTTGGCATTGCGCTGTAAGGAATGCATCGATGATTTCACCTTCGCCTTGAAGTCCGCGTTGCCCTGAATGGCGCTCCGTCCAATCGTATCTGCCTTCAGATGTTTCCCTACTAGCTCATCCGGATGACGATCCGGCGAATAGGGAGGCAGAAAAAACAGCCGTAATTTTCCGCCCAAAGTTTCGACGAACGCCTTGGTCCTCTTCGCGCGATGCGCCGCGCCACGATCGACGATGAGAAAGATCATCTGCCTGGCGTCAGCGACAAGACGTTTGAGGAATTCGATGAAGACACCGGCGTTGACG